>JAWXCC010000129.1:0-19113 GCA_034440475.1 Phycisphaerae bacterium
CCGCTACGGAGCGCTATGACCAGCTCCGCTACGGAGCGCCCAAAACCGCGCCGTCCGCGCAGAGCGAGTGTGCGGCCGAACGGCCGCTACGGAGCGCAAAAACTAATGCGGGATCTCTTTCACAGCGTTCCGATTCCATGCTGGCACTCGCACGACAATCGGTCCGCCGCGCTCAGCGAGATTCTTGATCTCGCACTGACACGAGAGTCTCGAGTTCCGCTGGAGTGCAGGCGCCTCCTCCACGCGGTCCTCTTCAGCCTCCGTCGACTCAGTGACCTGACCCATGCCTTGTTCGACGTACACGTGGCATGTCGAGCACGCGCAGACGCCCCCGCACGCGTGTTCGATATTGATTCCGTTGTCGATCGCCACTTCGAGCAGCGATTCGTGTTCGCCGCCCATGACCTTCCATTCCTTCTGCGTCGTGCCAGTGAGCCCCTCGGGCTCCTCCAGCAAGAAGGTGATTGGAACGATGGGAGGACCGTGGTGATGATCGTCGGAGCGCTTGAGATGCATAGCAGAGGTACCCGGCGTGAAGGGACGATCATACGCGGACCCACACGCAGCGTCAGCGCGAGCGCGATACGGGTTCTCGTACACTGGGTCGATGCGGGTGCTTTCCGTCCTTGTGTTGCTCATTTGTTGTACGACGCAGGTGCGGGCGGACGCCGCGCGCGAACCCTTCGATTTCACCTGTCCCGGGTATCAGAAGTCCGCGTTCGTCCTCCGCGCTCCGAGCGTACCGCCCCGCTACGAAGTCACTCGGAATGATGGCACGTCTGAGTCGCTTTTGGGCGACGAGTTGGCGGAGCGCCTCGTTCGCGGCACGACGCCGACGAGCGAGTTGGGGTGGTTGCCGAAGTTCTTCAACGCGCGCACGGCACCCGAACTCGCTTGGATTATTTTTGGCCTCTTCGGCTCAGTTGTCTTCATGAGTCGAATGGTGATCCAGTGGATCGTGAGTGAGAAGCGTCGGCAATCGGTTGTGCCGCCGATATTCTGGTGGCTCAGCCTCGTCGGATCCGTGATGCTGCTGATCTACTTCGTGTGGCGCTTTGACATCGTTGGAATCCTCGGTCAAGGCCTGCCGCTTGTCATCTACGTTCGCAATCTCATGCTTATTTATGGTGCGAAGCGGTCGAATCCATTGATCGTACAGACATGATCTCAGCAAGCCCGACATTGCAGCCAATCGATGTGCTTGGCGTCACCGTCACGGAGTTCTTGCCGCTGGCGTTGATGCACGGCGCGAAGCGGCCGCGAGCACTCGCGTGCTATCGCGCCGCGTTCCGTGAAGGAAAGGCGCTTGAGCCGTGGGTCTCGATTCGGCGACATAGCTTGGTTCGGCGCGAGACCGAAGGCGACACGATCAAATTCTGTCAGCGCCACGCCGACGGGCTTGAAACCGAGTCGGTGCTCATTCCCATGGTCGGGCGCGGACGCGATCGCGCGACGGAAATGACGCACACACTCTGCGTCTCGAGCCAAGTCGGATGCGCCATGGGCTGCCGGTTTTGCGAGACGGCTCAGATGGGGCTCATGAAGCAGCTCGACGCTGCGGATATTGTCGCGCAGTGGTTCGCAGCCACGCACGAGATCGGCACGCGTCCGAAGAACCTCGTCTTCATGGGCATGGGCGAGCCGATGGACAATCTCGACGCGGTGCTTCAATCGCTGCGTGTGCTGTGCGAGCGCGACGGCGGCGCTATGGCCGCGTCGAACATTTCTGTCTCGACGGTCGGCCGCGTGGACGGCATGCGGCGATACGGCGACTTCGTGCGGCAGACCGGCTTTCATCGGGCAAATCTTGCGGTTTCGCTCAACGCGCCGAACGACGAGATTCGGGCGTCGATCATGCCAATCAACCGGAAGCACCCGATGGCGGAGCTTCGCAATGCGATGGTCGAGTTCCCCCTCCGCCCCCGCGCCGCCATCTGCGTGGAGTACGTACTCATTCCCGGAGTGAACGACGCGCTCGAGCACTGCGATGAGCTGTGCGCATACCTCAAGGGCATTCGCTGTGCCCTCAACGTAATTCCGTACAACCCGCGCCGCGATTCACCGTGGCGGGCCCCGACAGAAGACGAAGTCACCCGCTTCGTTGATCGCGCGATCGAGCATGGCCAGTTCGTGCGCCGGCGGCAGACGAAGGGTCGTAGTGTCATGGGCGCGTGCGGACAGCTCGGCAATCCGCAGATCAGGCGCCGAAGGTTCGTTGATATCAACATTGACGGGGAGTCAACCGAGGCGTGACCACCCGACCCCCCCGCTCATCTCGGCTGCGGTATCGCACCTACTTGGCGAAGCGGCGCGACACACCGCTCGCCGAACGGCGCGACGGCAAATCGGTGAAGCGCCAACGATCCGCGTGGGCCTTGTTCGTCGCGTTCCTGGACCTGTTGCGCGAACACCGCGGGTCGATGACGATCGCGCTCGCGACGCTCACCGTCAGCACAATTCTCTCGCTCGCTCCACCTGCGGCCACGAAGATCGCCATCGATTACGTCTTCGTCGCGGCGCCGCTACCGCCGCGGCTCGCGAGTCTCTTTCCGGCGGCATGGGATGTCGCGGGGGACCGTCGGCTGCTACTCGCAATCGTCGTGGTCGCTGTCGTCCTGATCTCCTTAATGCGAGCGACGCTCTCGCTGTTCGGGCGCTGGCAAGCGACGCGCACGACGAAGCGATTACAAACTGACGTTAGACGGCGCGTGTTCGCCCACGCAGTGCACCTACCGCTGTATCGCGTCCACGAGCTTCGATCGGGAGGCGTCGCAAGCATCTTGCGTGAAGATGCTGGCGGCATCGGCGAACTTGTCTTCAGTCTGATCTATAACCCGTGGCGCGCGGCCATTCAGCTCGTCGGCAGCCTCGCCATTCTCGCGTGGACCGACTGGCGCCTTCTCGTCGGCGCGCTCACGCTGCTTCCGATGGTGTGGTTCAGCCATCGCACGTGGATCGGACGCATCCGACCACTCTTTCGCGATCAGCGGGTCACGCGTACGGACATCGATTCGCATGCGACTGAGAGCTTTGGCGGCATGCGCGTCGTCCGCGGATTCGCCCGCGAACCGACGGAGACTGGCCGATTCACGCGCGGCAATCACTTGTTAGTACGCCAAGAAGTTCTGACATGGTGGTGGAGTCGCGGCGTCGAACTTGCGTGGGAGTTGTTTGTCCCCGTCGCCAGTGCGGCGCTTTTGTGGTACGGCGGCACCCAGGTCATGAAGGGAACCATGACTGCGGGCGACCTCGTGATGTTCCTGTCGTACTTGCTGCTGCTGCTCGGCCCGCTCGAAGTACTCGCGAACAGTGCGACGCAGTTTCAGACGAACCTTGCCGCGTTTGATCGCGTGCTGGATTTACTCGCCGAGCCTACAGAATTGCCTCCGCGACCCGGCGCCATCACGCTCGACCCCAGCGCGGTTCGCGGTCGGATTGCGTTCGAGCATGTTGGCTATCACTACCCCAAGTCTGATCGTGCGGTGCTCGTCGATGTGACTTTCGTCGCTGAGCCAGGAACGGTTGTCGGACTCGTTGGCCGGAGCGGTGCTGGCAAGACGACGCTCTGTAATCTCGTCGCACGGTTCGACGATCCGGCGTCGGGTCGGATTACGCTCGACGGCCGCGACCTGCGCGACATTGATCTCGCGAGCTATCGACGCCTCTTTGGCATCGTCGAGCAAGACGTCTTCCTGTTCGATGGGTCGATCGCCGAAAACATCGCGTACGCCCGGCGGGATGCAACGGCTGACGACGTCAAGGCCGCTGCGCGAATCGCGAATGCGGATGGATTCATCGAGGAACTCGAGAAGGGTTACGCGACGATGATCGGCGAGCGCGGCGTCAAGCTGTCCGGCGGCCAGCGGCAACGACTGGCGATCGCGCGCGCCGTGTTAGCGGATCCGCGCATTCTGGTCCTCGACGAAGCGACCAGCAATCTGGATACCGAAAGCGAGCGCGCAATCCAAGTGGCCATGGGTGACCTCATGCGCGGACGGACAAGTTTTGTGATCGCGCACCGACTGAGCACGATCGCACACGCATCCCTTATCCTCGTCTTCGAGCAGGGCCGCGTGGTTGAAAGCGGATCGCACGCCGAACTGATGGAAGCGAGCGGGCGCTATCGCGACATGGTGGTGCTGCAAACCGCAGCACCGGCGGAGTCGGCTGTGCGAGGAAGTTAGCCATTCACGCGGAAACGATCCCGAGCACGAACTGGTCCCATGCCGGCCAAGGAAAAGCCCAAACCGACCGACGGTCCTCTGACCGGTGCAGCACTCGTCAAAGAGGTCTGCCGTCGCATCCGCCTCGCCCGGTCGTACTGGGACGCGCACAACAACGCCGCCTGCAGAGGCGAACGGTCGAAAGCAATCGAACTCTACGAAACGCTTTCGCCCGCCGAACGCGAGAAAGTGCCGCAGCAGCTCCGCGTCTGGCTCCGCTATCGAAGCGAGAAGTACTTTGGCGATCAGCGCGGTCCGCCGGGTGCTCGCGGATAGCGAATGCTGCGAGAGCGAGCGCTACGCGTTGCCGAAGTGCTGGAAAAACGCGAGTAGCACTCCCGTCTCAAGGAAGGGCTCGCCTCGGGCCGTGCATCACGTTCGCGGTGGGTTGCGAACTCCGGCATCGCGAAGGCGCTCAGCGTCCGCCGACGAGTTGCGTACGCACGAGCCGACGGTATACGTCGCAACGATCGGCGAGCGCGTCATGCCTGCCAACGTCGACGATACGGCCGCCATCCATCACCACGATTCGATCAGCGCCGATGACGCTCGAGAGTCGGTGCGCCACGATGAGCACGGTGCGCCCCACCGCAAATTCCTTGACCGCGCGATTGATCTCGTCTTCGCTCTCGGCGTCGATCTGGCTAGTCGCCTCATCCATGATGAGCAGCGCTGGCTCGCGCAATATCGCCCGTGCGATCGCGATGCGCTGGCGCTGACCGCCCGAAAGCGACGCTCCCTGCTCTGACACTTTCGTCGCGTAGCCGTCGGGCAACTTCATGATGAAATCGTGAGCCCGCGCGCGCCGCGCCGCGCGTTCAATCGCATCGAACGAAACGCCGGTGAGACCGAACCGGATATTCGCTGCGACGGTGTCCGCGATCAGCACTGCTTCTTGCGTCACGACCCCGATTTGCTCGCGCAACGAACGCAAGTTGCCAGCGAGGAGGTCTACACCATCGAGCAGCACACGTCCTTCGCTCGGATCCATCAATCGAGGAAGGAGCGACACCAGCGTTGTCTTGCCGCAGCCATTCGGACCGACAAACGCCACAATTTCGCCGTGATGAATCTCAAGCGACACTTCGCGCAGCGTCCACGGCGACTCGTCGCCGTAGCGGAACGAGACGTCGTCGAAGCGCAGCGACGAGCCATGGCGCGGGAACGCGGGGAGCGACCGCTCTCGTTTTCCTTCCGTTGGAAGGACGAGTAATTCTTGTAGCCGCTGCGCCGGCGCTTCCGATGCCTGGATGTCGTTCAACAGCGCGGTCACCGGTTTGAACGAACCGCCAGCGACGGCGAGACCAGCGAGGGCAAGAATGAAACGATCAAGCGGCATCGTGCCCGCGAGGATCTGCTTCGCCGCGATCAGCGCCAAGCCAATCACGACGAATACGGCGATCGATTCCACGATCGGACCGGACGCTGCCCGCGCGGTGCGGACAACAAGTTCTTCTCGCACCGTCACCCGATTCGCCCGACCGAAGCGTGAGAGCGCCTCGCGCTCTGCGGTCGCAGTTTTCACCGCGCGCAGGCCCTGCATTGACTCATTGCTCGTCCGCAGCAGATCTTCTTGCGCCCGCAGCGCCCCGCGCGTGCCGCGGCGAATGCGCTTGCCGAATTTCCGCAGGACGACGGCGACGACGGGCGCGACGACGACTGCAACAAGCGTGAGTCGCCAATCGAACCAGACCGCGGCGGCAAATCCCGCCAAACCTTTGGTGACTTGCGCTAACGCCTTGCTGGTGAGCGCGAGAAAGCCGCGCTGGAGTTCGACGGAGTCTTTGTTCACACGCGAAACGAGTTCCGCTGGTCCGCGGCGCACGACGGTGCTCAACGGCAGATGGAGGACGTGCCGAAAGCACTCGAGTCGAATCGCTGCGGTGACGCGCGTCACGAGTGTGAGCGAACACCACTGGTGCATGAAGTTCGCCGCCGCACCGACGATCGTCAGCGCCGCGATACCCGCCATGATGAGTGCTACTCCGTCAAACGCTTTCGTCGGCAAGTAAGCAACGAGTGATGCCGCAGCGTCGTGGAGGAACCCGAGTGAAGCGCCGTGTCGTTCAACCCACTCAGCAGCGAGCGATTGCGGGTTCGCGCTCCCGTCGCGGCCATGCTCAAGTACCAGCTTCAGGATCGGTCCCAAACTCACGAGCCCCGCGGCCAAGCCACCCGCGGAAATCACGGAGAAAAACAGCGTTCCCGCCACGAGTCGTCGATGCCGCAGCATGCGCCGCGCGAACGCCCAGAATGCGGAGAGTCGCATCGCCATCAGCTGGTGTTCTCCAAGGTCGCTGTTGCCTGCCGAAGCCGCGCGAAGTCGGACCAAAATCCGGGATAGCTTTTCGCCACGCAACCTGGATCAACGATCTCGATCCCTGGGCGCACCAGGCCGAGCACTGCGAAACTCATCGCCATGCGATGGTCGCCGTAGGTCTCGATCGTGACGCGATCGGTGCGCGGTGCAGGCGGCGTGATACGGAGCGAATCATCGGTCGCGACTACCTCGCAACCAACTTTTGTTAGTTCAGCGGCCAAGGCTGCAACGCGATCGGTTTCCTTCACTCGCAACGTCTTCAGTCCGGTGATGACGCTGGTTCCTGCGGCGCAGGCGCAGGCGATCGCCAGCGCCATCGATGCGTCCGGAAAGAGCGTCGCGTTCACCTTCATCGCCCGAAGGCGCTCCGGGCCACGAACGACGACGCTGGTAGTCGCTCCGTCGCCACGCGATTCCACAGTCGCTCCCATCGCTGCGAGGACGTCGAGCAGGCGCCAGTCAGGCTGTCGACTCGCTGGT
Organism: Phycisphaerae bacterium; assembly: GCA_034440475.1. Classification (GTDB taxonomy): domain Bacteria; phylum Planctomycetota; class Phycisphaerae; order Phycisphaerales; family SM1A02; genus JAEUIT01. The sequence continues at coordinate 7,024 of JAWXCC010000129.1, forward strand.
ACCTTTCCAAGGAGTTCCACGCGGGCACCGGGCACAATCGCAGCCGCGACGGCAAAGTACACGGCGCTCGACGCATCTACCTCGACGCTCACGTCACGCGCGCTGATCACCTGCGGCGTAACCTCGTGCCCACTGAGTCCGCCCCGCGCATCGCGTTCTCCGCCAACGGTGATCCCGAACATCTGCATCGCCTCAACCGTGAGATCGAGGTACGAAGAACTCGTCGGTGGCTCGCGGTAACGAAGCATGAGCGCAGTGCCGAGACACGGCGCGATAAGCAGGAGCGCAGAGATGAATTGGCTCGACGCAGTCTGCCCAACGACAAGTGTGCGGCCACGCATCGCGGAAAGACGGACCGTGACCGGCAGTCGTTCGATGCCGTCGATGATGGTCGCCTCGATTGTGGCGCCGAGCCGACGAAGGAGTGCGACGCCTTCGTCGACCGGACGCTGACGCATGCGCTCGCTGCCATCGATGACCACGGATCCGCGGGCGAGGGTCGCAAGTGCGAGCATGAAACGGGTGGGAGTTCCGCCGTCTCCCAGGTTGACGCTGCCACCACGGGGCAGTCGTCCGGCACCACCGGTGATCAGTACGTCGTCGCCCTCACGTGACACGCCTACACCGAGCGTCTCAAGAGCGGTGAGGAGTCGATCGGTGTCGTCAGAGGCGAGCGCACCGCGGATCCGGCTCGTGCCCGAGGCGAGTGCGGCGAGGACGTACAGCCGGTTCGTGAGGCTCTTCGATCCGGGAACGCGGAGTGCGACGTCGAAGGGGCTGGACCGCTGCTCGAGAAGAGCCAGCGGCTCGATGGGAAGAGAATCACGCATGGTCACGTCGTCGTCACGCCTTCCTCAAGACCGCGACAATGTCTTCGATGGGGACCACGAAGAGACGATTGTCGCCTTCGAAATCGACTGGGATCGCGTGCTTCGGATTGAAGAGCACGCGGTCGTACTGCGCAATCGGGTAATCGACGTTGCGCGCGACCTCCGCGCTCACCGTCACAACTCTGCCCGTCAGAGTCGGAATTTCAATCTTGTCAGGAAGGTGCACGCCACCCTTCGTGATCTTCTTATCTTCGTCCTTCCGTATCAGGACGCGCTTGCCGACAGGCTCGACTGTCTCAAGCGCGGCGGCCTTGGGGTCGCGGTGTGGTTCCCGCTGGGAATCCCGTTGTGCATCGTTGGAAGGCGACGGCATGCACATCAGGATACGTTGACGCCCAGCAATCGGTACTCGCCTTGCAGGACGGACTGCTCGATCGCAATTGGGCGGGACCGAATCGCAACGCGATTTCCGCGAGTCCCTATCCTGCCTGCATCATGCCGTCCACCGTTCCCGGCCTGCTCGACCAACTCCAGGCGCTGATTCGCGATGTCGCCGATTTTCCCAAGCCCGGCGTTGTCTTCAAGGACATCACGCCTTTGTTGGCCGATCCGGCGGGACTTTGCCTCGCAGTCGAGTTGATGGCGAATCCGTTTCGCAAGTCAAAAGTTGACATCGTCTGCGGGGCCGAAAGCCGCGGCTTCATCTTCGGGACCGCGATCGCGCAGACGCTCGGTGCTGGATTTGTGCCTATTCGGAAGCCCGGCAAGCTGCCCTCAGCGAAGATCCGCGAGGAGTACGCCCTCGAATACGGCACCGACACGCTGGAGATCCACGCCGACGCCGTGCGTCCGGGCCAGCGCGTGCTCCTCGTCGACGACCTGCTCGCGACCGGCGGCACGATGCGGGCGAGTTGCGATCTCATCACCCGGCTCAACGCCGAGATCGTCGGCGTCGCGGTGCTCATTGAACTTTGCACTCTCAGCGGGCGCTCGCGATTGCGACCGCATCGCGTGCATTCGGTTCTGACGTACTAACTGGATACGATGTCGAGGGCCTTCTGGCAGCTCTCGAACCCCCAGTATTTCCTATGACCACGACTACTCCATCGACCGCCTCACGCGGTGCCGTCGCAACTGATCCGCTCGCACTGATCGACGTCGATCACATTCGTTTCTACGTCGGCAACGCGAAGCAGTCAGCGTTTTTCTACGCGTCTGCGTTCGGCTTCCAAGTCGAACAGATCAACGACCTGACGACGGGTAGTCGGCAGAGCGCGCAGTATCTCTTGACGCAAGGCAATATTCGCTTGATTCTTGAAACGCCGCTCGTCAAGGATCATCCCGCAGCTGAAGAGATCAAGCGCTACGGCGACGGCATCAAGGACATCGCGCTGACGGTGTTCGACGCTGAGAAGACGTACTTGGCCGCAGTGAAGAACGGCGGCGAGAGCGCCCACGAGCCGCGCACTGTGAAGGACGAGCGCGGCTCCGTGACCATCGCGGCCGTCAAGACGTACGGTCGCGTGCAACATACGTTCGTGAGCCGCACCGGCGAATACGGGCTACCGCAGATTAAGGCTGGCGGTGCGCTCATGCCCGGATTCCGTAAGTTTGAGGACTTCGCGATGAATGATTTCAACCGCAAGAACCCCTGCGGATTGAAGTTTTTCGATCACTGCGTCGGTAACGTTGAACTCGGCAAGATGAATCACTGGGTCGCTTGGTACGAGAACGTTCTCGGTTTCAAGATGTTCAAGCACTTCGATGAGAAGGACATCTCAACGGAGTACTCGGCGCTCATGTCGAAGGTCATGGCGTCTGGCAACCACTTGATCAAGATGCCAATCAACGAGCCGGCACCAGGCAAGAAGAAGAGCCAAGTACAGGAGTACCTAGACTGGCACGACAACACGCCGGGTGTTCAACACCTTGCGTTCCGCACCGACGACGAACTGCATTCGGTCGCCGAACTGCGCCGCCGCGGCGTCGACTTCCTCATGATTCCTGAGACGTACTACAGCAGCGTTTGGGAACGCGTTGAGACGATGCTCAAGCAGCACGGGCATCCGGCCGTCAAAGAAGATCATCAGCGCGTGCGCGACCTCGGCATTTTGGTCGACGCCGACGACGAGGGCTACCTGCTTCAGCTTTTCACGAAACCACTCGAGGACCGCCCCACATTGTTCTTCGAGATCATCTGTCGTCGCGGCTCCCAGAGCTTCGGCAAGGGCAACTTCAAGGCCCTGTTCGAAGCACTCGAGAACGAGCAAGAGCGGCGCGGCAATCTCTAATCAGGCTGAGCGATCAGAAAGGGTCGCTAGCAGTCCGTGGCGAAACCCATCCTGGCTGCGAACGAGCCTGAGTGGGCATCTGCTGCGTCGCCGCGACTTGCCGTATCTCGTGGATAAAGCTGCGTCGCGGCTCCCACGCTAAAGCTGGGCATCTGACCACTCATGCTCGCTCTCGCCGACGGAGCGGTTTCGCCACGGACTGTTAGCGGACCCTTTCTCTTTGATCCGGCATCGAAGTCGGGGCCGTCAACGCGCCCAGCCCGGGGGCGGTGCCTCGACGATCCGGTCGTCGATCACCACCCGCCATGCATGGAGCTGTAGTCCCGCGCTCGCAGTTCCGGCATAGAGCGTGTCGCCGACGAGCGGGAAGCCCAAGAAGGCGCATCCGGCGCGGAGTTGGTGTCGTTTGCCGGGCCCGAGCAGATCAAGCTCAAGAAGGTCCCCTGCCACGTCGTCGCGCGCGAGAACCCGCCAGCGGAAGCTTCCCGCGTGTTTTGCCTCGCCTTCCCGCGCGACAGTGACCTTCGCCGATCCCTTGTACCGACTCGAAAAGTGGAGCGTTACATCCCCAGATTCCGCAGGTTGAGCTTCCGCCAGTGCAGCTCGGCACCGCGCGAGATACGTCTTGCGAACGCGAACACTCTCGCGGAAGCGACGGACGAGATCGCCGTGCGCCTCGGGGTCCGTCGCGACAACGAGACAACCGGATGTGTCGCGGTCCAGTCGATGCACGAGGCCCGATTCGGGCAGCGCGCCGAGCTCCGTGCGCCAAGCAGCAAGCCACGTTTCCACGACGCCAACCCCGTCGTCGCGCGCTTGGGTTGCACCGCGAACCGAGTGCCACCCCGCGGGCTTATCGATCACGAGCCAGCGGCCAGTGTCGAGAATCAGCGAGGGCAGTTGCATCTGCGAGGCACGGTAGCGGGACTACGCGTGCAGTGCGTCTAGGCGGGGCATTCACTCCGAGCATCCGCGCAAGCGACTCCGAGCATCCGCTCGGGGGGCGTTCGCTAAACTGCGGACCTCATGCCGTTCTACACCCGACTCGGCCAGCTTCCGAACAAGCGCCACATTCAATTTCGCCGCCCTGACGGCAGGCTCTACTCCGAAGAAGTCTTCGGCACCGAAGGCTTCTCCGGGCCCACGTCGACGCTCTATCACATCCATCCACCCACGCAGGTGATCGGATGGAAGGCGCTCTACCCGACGAACGTCGAATACGTCGAGCGCGAGGTCATGCGCATGCGCCACACGAAGACAGCGCAGATGCCCGCAAAGGGCGATCCGGTGACAGGGCGCACCGTTCTCTACGGCAACCAAGACGTCGAGATCGGCGTGTGCGCGCCTGCTGAGCCGATGGACTACTGGTTCAAAAATGCGCAAGGCGATGAGTGCTTCTTCATTCACTTCGGCACGGGTGTGGTGCACACGTCGTTTGGCGCGCTCAAGTTCGGTCCAAAGGATTACATCGTCATCCCGAAAGGCGTGACCTACCGGATGAAGTTTGACGAGACGAAGGACGGCGAATCAGAACCGCGTTTCCTCCTGATCGAAGTGGCGAACGGCTCGCACATCATGCCGCCGCCGCGCTACATGTCGAAGGCGACATCACAGTTCCTTGAACACGCGCCGTATTGCGAGCGCGACATCAAGACGCCGACGCTGCCACTCACGTTTGACAAGCGCGGCATGCACGAGGTTCGCATCAAGTCGCGCGACCTGGTTCACTCGTACATGTACAACTATCACCCGCTCGACATCGTCGGGTGGGACGGCTGCTACTACCCGTACATTTTCAACATCGACGACTTTAGTCCGATCGTTGGCAAGCACCACATGCCGCCGCCGACGCATCAGACGTTCGAGGCGCACAATTTCGTCATCTGCTCGTTCTGCCCGCGTCTGCTCGACTTCCATCCGCAGGCGATCGTCGTTCCGTACAACCACTCGAACCTCGACTCCGACGAGTTGTTGTACTACGTCGAGGGCAACTACAAGGCGCGCAAGGGCATCGAGGTCGGTTCGATTTCAATGCATCCGCAGGGCATTCCGCACGGCCCGCACCCGGGCACTGTTGAGTCGTCGATCGGCGCGACGGTGACGAACGAACTTGCCGTCATGTGCGACACGTTCCGCCCGCTCTATCCGACGAAGGCCGCGCTCGATATTGACGACCTCGCGTATCCGCGCAGTTGGGAAGGCGACGCGGTGCAGGTTCCGGCGGGGAGCGGATCGAACGGCCACGCGAACGGCAAGACGAACGGCCAGAGCAAGGCGAAGTCGGGCACCGGCGCTCCGAAAGCTGCGACGAAATCACGGAAAGGTCCGAGTCGAGTCGCGACGAGCCCCGCGAAGAAGTCAAAAGGCTCGGCAACCGCGAACACTTGGGATTGAGCAGTTTGATGCGCCACTCAGTTCGCGCCAGCAACCGTCGGCGGCACACACGGCCCCCACTCGCCGAGCAGAATTCCCAAATCCGTTGAACCGACGACGCCGTCGCCATCGAGGTCTGACACACCCGCCAAGCTACCCCACGCGCTCAACACCACCGACAGATCACTCGCGTCGACGTTGCCATCGCAACTGAGGTCCGCGATGCACCCTGGCGACGGCAACACTTCCAAGCGCACACGCCGATCGACGGCGAGTGCGAGTTCGATGACTCCGCCGGTCGATGAATAGGCGGCAAACGACGTGAGGTTGAGAATCGTCGGCGTCGTGGCGTCGTCGTCAACATCCGTGAAGGTAAATGTCACTGACGCGCCGCAGAGCAGTCCGCTGACGACAAAACCATCGGTGCAGCACGGATTCCACACGTGCGTGCACGAGAGCGAATCAAACGTCGGCGCAAGGACGTAACGATCAGCCGACGTCGCCTCGGGATCGTCAAGAACGTCGAGCGCGAACGTAGACGTGCCGGTTGTTAGTTGCAGTCGCGTCTCCGCTCTTCCGACGTTCGTCACGTCAGGCGTCGTGCTGTCAAAGACGACGCAGAGTGCTGCGCTGGGACCGACGTCGAGTATCGCCAGATGCGCGCGGTCGGTGACCAGTGCAATCGCGGCGTTGTTGAACGAGTTGGGTGCTGGCACGCTGTAGGAGTAGAACGCAGCGCTGCCCTGCGATGCATCGAACGGATCGAGCTCACCGAGAACATTCGCATCGAAGTCACCCGCACCCGGTGCCGACTCCTGCGACACCCGCACCCGCACAGCTGCGGCTTCCGCTTCGAAAAACCAACTTGCTCCGAGCATCAGGCAGCCAAGAAACGAGGCACTGGTCGCTACGAACTGGGGACGTGTGCGATGCATGGCAGAGACCTTTCCACTGCCCGACCACCCGACTGCGCGCGCAACGTCGAGCCCATCGGGCGTGAGGGCGAACACCGCACAACCGCTGCCAACGCAGCGCAGAGGAGTGCGGTCCGTCGCACCCGAGCAACCAACGTGCCCCAAGAGTCGCGAGCGCTGCTCACTCGTTAGGCACGATCGTCCCGCGACAGTCACCGAAACCGATACGTCGGAAACCTGACTTGGCGCAGAACCCGCGCATGATGACTTCATCACCGTCGGCGAGGAACTTGCGCTCGCTACCGTCGGGCAGCGTGAGTGGTTCCGTGCCCCGCCACGTGCGCTCAATCATGCAACCACGCGATTCAGGGGTCGGGCCCGAGACGGTGCCACTCCCGAGGAGGTCACCCGTGCGCAGATTGCACCCGGTTGACGTGTGGTGCGCCACCATCTGCGCAATCGTCCAGTACATGTCCGCGAATGTTCCTTGGCTGACCCGAAAGGGCGCCGAGGCCTTTTCACGCATCGACTGCGTCGCGAGCCAAACCTCAAGCCTGATGTCGATAACGACGTCGTCTCCGGATTTCAGATAGTCGAGCGTTGGCGGATCATCCTTGCCGCGAGGCGGGCCGGAGAGCATGAAGGGCGCCAGCGCCTCAAGCGTGACAACCCACGGCGAGATCGTGCTGCCAAAGTTCTTCGCGTTGAAGGGCCCAAGCGGTTGATACTCCCAGCGCTGGATATCGCGCGCCGACCAGTCGTTGAGCAAGACGAGTCCAAAGACAGAATCCCACGCGCGTTCAATCGGAATGCGCGAACCGAGCGCATTCCCAGTTGCCATGAACGCGCCGACTTCGAGCTCATAGTCGAGCAACATGGAAGGCGCGAAAGACGGCGGCCCTTCCTCCGACTTCGACACCTGACCAGAGGGTCGGCGCAGCGGCGTGCCACTCACGACGATCGAACTCGAACGGCCGTGATATCCGACCGGCAGATGCTTCCAGTTGGGGAACAGCGGATTCGTCGGGCGAAACATCGTGCCCACGTTCGTCGCGTGGTGCAGCGACGCGTAGAAATCGGTGTAGTCGCCGATCGCAAACGGAAGGTGCATCTGCGCATCGCGCTGCGGTAACAACAGGCGTTTTCCAGCCACCGAACTGCGGATCGGGCCGTCGAGCCCGAGCAATGCTTGCATAGCGCGGCGAAGATTCAACCGCGGTGCCGAACCAAGCGCGGCGAACTCGTTCAGCGACGGTCGCAGCAGCGCGTTCGTCGCGGTGTCACTCAAACCCGCGAAGAAGCCGCCCTCAGCGGCGGCACGCACGTCGAGGATCGAATCACCAATCGCGACTCCAATGCGCGGTTCATCACGATTGCCGCGCGAGAAGATCCCGAACGGCAGGTTCTGAATTGGAAAATCGGTGTTGGGGTCTTCCGCGCTGTCCACGAACGATCGGAGCGACTTGTCGCAGGTATTCAGATGGGTCATCGCGCAGCGGTTTCCGGCGTCAAGAGACGCATCGAGCGAAGGTCGGCGAGTGGCTCCGTGAATGAGCAGGAACCAAAAGCGTGGGCGAAGCTATCGCGCGCCGCGCGGATCTCATGCAGCGTGAGGCGTGCGTCGCGCCACGTGGCGCTGTCGTCGTTGAATCGGAACGACTCTGACGTCTCGTCGGCGAGGAGCGTCGTCAATTGTGCGAGATCTATCTTCTCGCTCCAGACAAAACACGCACCGAGGAACACGTTCAAGAATCCATGCTGACGACAACCGACCGACGGCGCGAGATGCCGAAGCGGATGATGCAGCCCAGCGGTTGCCTTGAAAGGCACTTCAGCACCAGCGCACGCGGCGATGAACGTCGCGACTTGCTCGGGCGTCGGATGCGCCTCGGCGGTCAGGCCACCGGTCCGGATCTTCGCGCCAACATCGAGCGACGCCAGTGCCGCGATAAGCCGCGTGGATCGCGATCGACCGCGATCTCGAAGTACGGAAACACTTCGTCAGGAAGCTCGTCTATGGCGAGATCGATCTCGCCGACCGTGCCCGCCTTCACCTCAATCACGTCGACGACAGCGCTTCCCGCACCGACGGCTGAATGCCGCTCATTGAACGCCGCGATGAGATCGAGGTCGATACGAAACTGCGGGTCGCTGGCCGCGGCCGTCAGCGCAGCGATCGGCCACGCTTCGTCATCTTCGCCCGCACCGCTCGTCTTCGGAAGGACCGGCGCGGCGGCGGCTTCAAACTCCGCGAGGCGAGCAACGGGGACAACGAGCCGGCCGAGCATCCAAACGTCACCGCCAGCGCGATACGCGTGGTAGTTTCGAACGGTCGCAGCCATGTCGAGCTTCGCCGGAGGAAACAGACCGGCGAAGTCAACGACGCCTTCGAGCAAGGTACGGGTCGCCTGCATGAATCGAGATTATGGATGCTTCAAGGACGGATCACAAGCCGCGCGTCTTAACGCGCGGAATCGCCCACAGCTCGGATGAGTAGTCTGTGGCGTCAGCGACACGCCGAGACCGTAACCACGCTCGCAGTTGCTCGGGCAGCGGCCGCGTACTTCGCAGTTCAGCCTCGAGCGCGGCGACGGCCGTCGGCACGCCGGTGCGTTCAAGTTCGTCGAGCGCGCTCTCCCAGCGCTTCGCGAGCGCCGTCGGCAGTGCCTCGCGCCAAAGGCAGTACGCCGTAAGTTGGTCGCTATCGAGGACTACCTCGCCGAAAATGCGTCGCTGCGCTGGTTCGTCGGGTTCACTCCAGGCCGCGAAGTAGACGGATGGATACAGCGTCGTGCGTCGAGATCGCTCGTTGAAACTCGACGTAAACCGGACGGTCTTCGTGACCTCATCCCACTGCCCGTTGTGCGCAAACGGACGAACGCCGGTGCGCAGTCGCACGTCGGCGTCGGTCTTTTTCGCTGCCCGTGTGGGATCAATACCGAACGGGATCGGAAGCTCGACACTGCCTCGACCGGCGCGCAAGCGAGATTTGTCTTCTTCGGAAATAGCTGGCGACGCAAGCAGAACATCGCGACGGTCGGACGACGTCGTCGCATACAACCAGAACGACAGCGCCATCGGCACGAGTTCGGCAGAGTCAATCGCCTTCGCATTTGGGCGGAAACGTCGAACTTCCCGGAGCATCGCGGGCAGCAGAATCTCGTCAACGATCCACGTTCGTTCCGCCTTCGAGGGATTCCCGTCGACCGAAACCAAGAACAGCCGGTGCGCTTCATCGGCCGTCAGTAATCCGCGCTCGGCGAACAGGAGCAGGAGCGGCATGCCTGCCTTCTGCGCGAATCGCTCATCGTCGGTGATGGGTGAGGAGTCGGCGGAGTCGCGGAGAGTCTGCGCCACGCGGGCGAATCGAACGCTCGCAAGTTGCGCCGACCAGAGCAGCACTGCGTCATTCACGAGCGGCACGAGATCGCGGTCGACATAGGTTCGCCACTCTTCGCGCTTCGACGGATCTTCGATCTGACGTTCCGCCCATCGGCCAAAGAGACGCACCCACAGCTCGCCCGCCTGCATGCGGCGCTCGAAATCCGCCCAGAGACTCCCCCCGTCAGCGAACGCCTCGTAGTAGAAGTGGGTGGTACCGAGTTGCGTGCTGACTTCGACGAGCCCGTTGCGGTTCCCCATCTCACTTGGCAACTGTCCGCCGAACGATCCACTGAAGCTCGTACCGCCGATGTCGGCATCGGCCTGCGGCTCAGCGGCGTACACCTCACGGAGCCGCTGCACGTCATCGGCCGCAAGCGCGTTTGACGCGAAAGTTCGCGACGCCGTACCGCCCTCCGCGATCATGTCGACCTTGATGCGCGGGGTGGAACAGCCCGCGAAGAGGATGACGACGAAGAGAGCGACGAGCGAACGTTGCATGGGTGATTGTCGGAAGCGGCGCGGCGTCGAGTGTACGGCCGGCCTCGCCTGCGTTCTGGGCCAGCAGTTCGTCAGACAAAGATCTCGCGCATCCGCGTCTGCACACACACGCCGCGCGAAGGTCCGCAAAAATAGAAAGCGGCGGGCCCCGAAAGGAGCCCGCCGCTGAATGGGTTGCAAGGTTCGCGACTCAGCTCACAGCCGAATCACTTGGGCCAAATCACTTGAACAGGTTCGTCGACTCGGTCTCCTCGACGGGCGCGGCGAACTGCTTGCTCGTCATGCTCCACTTGGTGCGGACGTCGCCAGGGGCGGTCGCCTTCACCCGAACCTGCCAGACGGCCTTCTGCTGCGGGAAGAGGTCGTTGACCTCTGCCATGGTCACGGTCTTGCCGTTCGCGGTCACAGCGCTCGGCCCGGTGCCCGAGACGAAGGCCAAGCCGTCAGGGAGCGTGAGAACGACCTTGATGTTGTCGTCGTCAGCCGAGCCCTGATTCGTGATGGTCACGATGAAGGTCGTCTCGGTGCCAACTTCGACCGGATCGATCGTGTCAACCACTTCCATGAGGATGGCGGGGATGCCCGCAACCTCGGTAGCGCAGTTGGTCGTCGCGGCCGGAACGCACGTTGCCGTGGCGCTGGCCGTCACCGGCACGCTGCCGATGCCCGTGGGCTTGACCTTCATGGTGACCGTGGCGGTCTGGCCTGCACCCAAGCTCGCCATGTTCCAGACGACCTTGCCACCTTGGAGGGCACCGCTGTTGTCAGCGGAGACGAACGTCGAGTTGGCCGGAAGCGGAGCACTCACCGAAGCGCCGCTCGCGGCGCAGTCGCCAGTGTTCTTCACCGTGAACTTGTAGGTGATGTCGCGGCCGACGAACACCTTGCCGGAAGCGTCGCAGGTGACGGTCAGCGCCGGCTGCTTCACCACGGTCGTCGGGTTACCCGACTGCGCAGTGAGGCCGGAGGACGCGGTGGCCGAAGCGGCCGACGAGAACGTACCGGACTTCGCAGCCTTCGCCGTCACGGTGAAGGGCTTCGACATGCCTGCACCGAGGTCGCCAGCGTTGAGTTCAACCACGCTCTTGCCGTCGAGAGTGGTGAGACCAGCAGGCAGGGTGTCCTTGATGACGGTCTTCTCGGCGATACCAGTACCGGTGTTCTTAACCTCGTACGTCAGCTTGATTTCGTCGCACGTACCGCAGAGTTCAGGCGTCGCGGTCTTCGTGAGCTGGAGGGCAGGCTGCACAACGTTGGTCGCGATGCAGAGGACGTTCGAGTGAATGACGCTCAAGCAGTTCGTCGCTGTGCCGAGCGCGTTGGCCTTCGCCTTGATCGTGATCGTCTTCGTGCCGCCGGCCGGAAGGTCACCGATCATCCAATTGACGCCGCCGCCGGTGCCGAGCTTGGAGAACGCCGGCGACGACTCGCCGTAGGTGAGGTTCGAGAACTTCTCGGAAGTCACGATGACGTTCTGAAGTTCACCCTTGGTGAGGTTGATGACGTCGATCGTGTACTCGTACTCCTGACCAACGCGCATCTCGGCTGGGGCCATCTGGCGAAGCAAGATCGAACTCGTCGCCTTCTCGCCGGTTGGGTAGAAGAGTTCGGTAACTTCGTAGCGAATCCCATTTCGCATCATCGAGTTTCCCGTGTCGCGCGCCATCGGGGCGGCGGCTGGGGCGGCCGTCGCACGCGGTGCCGGTGCAGCAGTAGCGACCGGTGCGTCGTTGCCGCGCTCGCGAATGCTGATGCCCATGTACAGGGGGCGATCAGCCACGCGGTTGGCTTCGTTCTGGC
>JAWXCC010000130.1:0-2607 GCA_034440475.1 Phycisphaerae bacterium
GGCGCGACGATCTTCCACGCCGCGTCAATCTCGCCCTTCTCCCACAGCGCGACCGCGCGCTGCAGGGCGTTAGGACTTTGCGCCAAGGTCGTGTACCTGAATCAGCTTCTTGCCCTGATCTACCTTCTGGGTGCATTTCAGGTGCGGATAGTTCGCATTGATCTCGGCGATCATGCGATTGGTCGAATCGCGGTCGTGGATGTTGATGCCCTTCGCGCGCATCTGTAGCTGCACGACTGGCGGAATCTTGGCGTACAGCCACCAGCCGCGCTTGATGCCGCCATCGGTCGCGCCGTCGTTCGCGAGTGCGCGGGTATGATCGACCACCGCTTGCAAGTCGGAGGTGTAATGGATGGTCGCGTCGCCGCTTTCCTCGTTGAACGAGAAGTCGGTACGCAGCCCGGTAAACGGATCATATTCAAGAAATTCTGGCACATGGCCTCCAATAAAAAGGGCGGCGAGATTGCTCCCGCCGCCCTGAAGATCAGCTAGCGATCACGCGCAGCCGACGACCTTTGCGTTTGATCTCCAGTTGCGAGCCACCAGCGCCCACTCGGTGATCATCTGGTACTTCTTGCCGTCGCCCGTTCGAGCGAGTTCCCGCTTGAGCGGCTTACGCAGATACCGCACCGCCCAGAAGTTCGGGTCCAGACACAGCACAACGCTCGAGCGCATGTACCGCGACAACTGCACCGAGTGCTTGCCGTAGTCCGAGACGAACACGTTTGCGGCACCGATGATCGACGCCTGATTCGCGCCCATCACGTCCACGAACCGCGTCGCCACGCCAGCGAACGCGTCAACCTTCGCCTTCTGCGAAGCGCCGACCAGGATCACGGAAGCATCGCCACCCGACGCCCACGCCCCCATGAGCGCTTGCGAGAGCACCGTCTGGGTGAGTGCGCCGAGCGTCGTCGGGTCCGTGAGCGCCGTTTCCGGTCGCCCGGAGGCCGTCGGCGGAGTGGTTCCCGTGGTCGCCGCCGCGGTCGCAAACATCGCGTTGCTGGTCGTGATGCCGTCACCGCTGACGGTAGGACCAGCGATCCACGCTTCCATGCCAGCGGTCGAGCGGCCCGTGCCGGCGCCGCCCGCAGTGCTGATGCCTGGCCCGAGGATGCGCGCCTCCATGTCGCGCTTCAGCTCGCGCATCTTGACGATTGCACCACGTGCAACCTCGGACCGGCGACCTGCTTTGACGACCGACTCCAGCGAATCGGAGACGAGGAACGTCTTGCTGGAAATCTGCAGGAATGAACCGTACCGGGTCGGCGCGGTGAGCGAGCCAAAGGTCGCATCGTCGCCTTCAAGCTGGATATTCGCCGTGGGAGGCGCAAGCTCCTGAGCTTGCCACTCGGTGTAGGTCGCGTTCGCTTCTTCCTTGTCGAGGTTGGAAAGCGCCCACGTATCCTCGGGAAAGAGATCAAATATCGTGTCGGTCAGATCCTCGCGAAGGCCGCCAGCGTTGGTGACGCCGTAAGTGATCGTAGAGCCGGTGAGAAGAGCCATAGTCTAGTCCTCAAAATTGCTTTGCGAGGTACGCTTCGATGACTCGCGCCTTTTCGGCCGAGGTCTTCGCTGCGCCCTTCGCTTTTGAAAATGCGATGCGATCGCGTGCAGCACTGTCCATCGGGCGTGGCGATGCCGCCTTGCCGAGTGGTTTAGCCTTCTGCAGCGTTTGTGTGGTCTGGGTCCGTTGGGACTTCAGCTTGTCGAACTGGGCGGCCTTGTACGCGAGCCTGAAGATCCGAGGGTCCAGAGAGGAAGAAACCTCCTCGTCCGAATACCCTTCCGTCTTGAACTGCGCGGCGATCTCTCTGGCGACTGATTCGTTGAAGTTCGGGATATTCTTGCGAATCATCTCCCGGCCATCGTGCATCAGTTCGTCCATCGCCTTCTGTTGGCTGCCCTGGAAATCGCGGTATCGGCCATCGAGCGTGCGTTCCGTATCCTGCTTCTGCTCCTTCAACTGATTGACCTGATACTGCATCAGGGCAATGTCGCGAGCTTCGAGCGATGACACGTCTACGTTTTTAAACTGCCCAAGCCGCTGGTCGATTTGCGCGAGTGTTTCGAGTTCGGTTTTCACCGAGTCGGCGAACTTGCGCTCTGCCGTAGCGGCCTGAAGCTTCTTGTGCTCGAATGCGTTTGCCCGTCGCTGTTCGGCAATTTCCTGCGTTTTCTTGGTGTAGTCGGACGCATGGATCAGTGCTTCTTTCAGCCTTGGGGTTACCAAAAAAAGCTCGCCCCCGTACTCGGCTTCCACGAGCCCGTCGCCAGTCGGGTCGGCGCCATCGGGGGCGTCGTCCTCGCTTGCTGGCACGTCGGGGTCGGCGGCTTCACCGGTCGGGTCAAGTTCTTCGGCTGTCTCTGGATCAGCCTTTTCCTTAGGCTGCGGTGCGCTTTCCTCAAAGAGGTTAGCGACGCGATCTTCCAAAGACATAGGGGACGAGTCCGCTGCGGGAGCGGCTTGCTCGTTATCGGCCATGTGGTTTACCTGCGGACTATGGAAAACTGCCGCGCTTCTTCAAGTCGCAGCGTCTCGACCTTGCCGTCCTGTATCGCAAGGTCGAGGGTGCCACGCAGGGTGCGTAGCAGGTTCAGCATCAA
>JAWXCC010000131.1:0-14999 GCA_034440475.1 Phycisphaerae bacterium
GCCCAGTCACATTCCTAACTCTGGACTAGTTCTGGCTATGGGTGAAGTTGAGCGAGTTCGTCGCGCTCCACGCAGGATTCATCCAACGCCGCTGGTCAAGAAGTTCGCCGAGGCCTGCTGGCGCGGTGTGTCCGTCGGCGTGAATCAGTGCGACTGTCGGTCCGAAGCGGCGAAGCGGGACCCCTTGTGCTTGGTGGACCTTGAGGCCCGTTTGCCCGGCGACTGTCGTCACTTGCTGAGCGAGCGTGGCGGAAGCGTGGAGCGACGCCATGCTCAAACTTGCTGCTTGCATCTGCTCGAATGTGTCGCCGTCACTTGGCTCCCAGATCTGCTGATCTGCAAGCGTGTGCGGAACGAGCCACGGGCTTCCGACCATTCCTTCTTCTTTTGACTCGTTGTAAAAACCAGGCTGTCGGAACGTACTCGCGGCGAAGACAATCATCGATTCGGAGTTGATGATGCCCGCGTACTTGGTCGCGACGACGCGCCCAGTGACCGTCGCACCGGCTGCATCCTGCCACGTTGAGTTTCCGAAGGTCAAGGTTGGGCCGTTCGTCAGGTCGGTCTTCCACCACCCACCGAGGTAGTACGCGTTGTAGCCGAACGCTGGCTGATCGCTGACGATTTGCATTCCTGCAGTATTCGCGCTGCCGTCGAAGTTCTTCGGCTTCAGATCGTCGTCCGATCCAACGTCGAGATAGTCATAGAGCGTCGCGAAGTTGTGGTCGAGGTAGGGGAGGAGGCGCCATGGATAGGTCTGTGCGTACTGCGCCGGGATCTTCGTCCCGTCCTTGTACTTGTAGCTCACCTTCCACGCGGCTTGAACACCCTCGTCGACAAACCCAGGCATGAGCGAGTCGCTGTACGTGTTTGCATACTGCATCCACGCGGTGTAAATCTGCCGGAGTTCGCTCAGTTGTCGCGTTCGCTTACTTGAGCGTTGCGCGGCTTGGAGGCCCACGGCGAGCAGGCTGATAAGGGCTGCGATGACCGCGATGACCACGAGCATCTCAACGATGGTGAATGCGCGACGGGTACGGAGATACATCGGACGACTCCGGGGTGGTCCTCCCGCACGTGGGGCGTGCGGACGAGGCGCTTTTGAAGGCGGGTTTGGGCGGGGGCTCAAGCAAAAATACTCGAGCGCTGGGGCCGAGAAGCGAACGGACGAGATAGGTCAACCAGCAGTAAACTCGGGCCCCGCTTGCCCGCTGCCCCAATATACGCCGAACTTTGTTCGCGCGACGAACCCAAAATGCCAGCTTGTCCGATCTGCTCAACTCTTTCCGACGGTGACCTGCTCCACGAGCCCGGCCTGAATTTTGGCGACCCCGGACCCCAACTCACCGATCGGGTCGGGGGGCACGATCTCAACCATCTTGTCGCCCAACTTCGCCTCGCCCCGCTTCACCTTCGCCTCGAACGCCATGCACTCGGCGAGCAGCCGGTCAAGGATCTCCTCCTCCGGGACGTTGGCGACCTTCTGTCCTTGAACGTAGATGATCCCGCGACGGTCGCCCGCGAAGACTGCGACATCGGCACCCTCGGCCTCACCGGGCCCGTTCACTATGCAGCCCATCACCGCGACTTTGAGCGGCAACGTGATCGTATTGGCAAGCTTGCGTTCAACTTCCTTGATGAGGGTAAAGAGATCAACCTGAATTCGCCCGCACGTCGGGCAGGCGATGAGATCGACGCCTTTGCGCTCGCGTTTCCCAAGGCAATACAGCATCTCAAGGCCATCCTTCACCTCGTCGATGTGGTCGCTCGCGTAGCTGATGCGAATCGTGTCGCCGATGCCGTTGGCGATGAGCGTTGACAGCGCGGCGATCGAGCGGATCGTGCCCGTTGATTTCGGGCCGGCGTGCGTGACGCCGAGGTGAAGCGGGTAGTCGAAACGGTTCGCAATTTCAGTGTAAATGTCGATGACCAGTGATGCGTCCATCGATTTCGCACTGATGACGACGTCATGAAAATCCCTCGCGGCGAAGATGTCGAGGTACTCCTCGAGCTTCGTAATCATGAGCGCCAAGAGATGGCCTGAACGGTGCCCGGCAAAGTACTTGCCGAGCTCCTCCATGCGTCGTTCTTTGTCTTTCCGCTCAATGATCGAGCCTTCATTCACGCCGACGCGAATCGGAATCTTGCGTTCCTTGCACGCATCAATCACCGCGTTCACCTGATCGCGATCGTTGATGTTGCCCGGATTCAGACGGATCTTGTGAACGCCTGCTTCGATGGCCTCGAGCGCCCGCTTGTAATGGAAGTGGACGTCGGCCACGATCGGTACTGAAACCTGCGGCAGGATCGCCTTCAACGCCTCGGTGTCCTTGCGCTCCGGGACTGCAACGCGCACGATGTCGACGCCAGCCTCGGCGTAACGATTGATCTCAGCGACGCAGGCATCGATGTCGTAGGTGTAGCCAGCCGTCATCGTCTGCACGGCGATGGGGGCGTCGCCGCCAATCTTGACGTAGCCGACGCGATCGTCACCGAAGGTGACCTGACGAGTTTTTCGACGAGGAAGCATGCGAGGGAGTTTACGGTAGCCGGTGCTCGCGAGGCAGACAGCGCGCTTGCGTCGGGTTCCACCGCGACTCTTTACACTCCGATCCCCATGAGCGAGACCACTGAGCGCAGCGCTGGCAGCATCCCCTTCGTCCGCTCCCGCCTTTCGTTCATGATGTTCCTGCAGTACGCCGTCTGGGGCATCTGGCTCCCGATTCTCGGTCAGTGGCTGGGATCCTCCGTCGACGCCGGGGGGCTCGGTTTCAACGGCACCCAGATCGGCTTGATCCTCGGTATGGGCGGCGCGTGCGGTGCGATCGCGGCACCGTTCATAGCGGGTCAGGTGGCAGATCGATTTCTGAACGCGGAACGGGCGCTCGGTCTCCTTTTGATTGTCGGCGGCGTGGTGAATCTGCTGCTCGCCTCTACGCGCTCGTTCACGCCATTCCTCTGGCTCTCGATCGCCTACTCAGTCGCGTATATGCCGACGATCTCGCTGACGAATTCGATCGCGTTCGCGAATCTCGACAACCCCGAACGCAGCTTTCCCCGGGTTCGGGTGTGGGGGACGATCGGTTGGATTGTGGCGTCGGCGCTCTTCCCGTTGATCTGGCTTCAGACCGAAGCGAGATTCACTCCCTATCCATGGTTCCTAGAGGGAACGCCGAAGCCCGAAGCGACATCACTCATTCCCGATGCGCTGCGCGTCTCCGGCGCGATCAGCATTGCGTACGGCCTCTTTTCGATGCTCGCGTTGCCCCGGACCCCGCCCAAGAAGACCGCTGGCAATCCGTTCGCGTTCGCCGAAGCGTTTTCGCTGCTGAGGATTCCGAGCGTCGCTGTGCTCTGTCTCGCAGCGCTCGCGATCTCCATGATCCACAACGTGTACTTCATTCGCACCGGTTCCTGGCTCGTCGCACAGATCGGGATTCCTGCTGCCAAGGTTGGCGCGACGATGTCGATCGGTCAGATGGTCGAGATGGGAACGCTGGCGATCCTCGGTGCCGCTATCGCGCGACTCGGATACCGCGGCGTGCTGACGATCGGCGCACTCGCCTACTTTGGACGCTTCGCACTCTTTGCCATCGGGTCGACGCAGGCACCTTGGGCCGCGTACCTCGGCATCGCGCTGCATGGCTTCTGCTTCGCCTTCTTCTTCGCCTGCGCATTTCTGTACATCGATCGCGTCGCACCGAAGGATGTTAGGCACTCGGCGCAAACCGCTTTTGGCATGGTGATCCTTGGTCTCGGTCCGATTCTCGCGGGCTTCTACAACGGCTTCCTCGATGCAGTCGGCGGCATGCCTGCGAAGGTGGACGATACGTTCCTCGGTTCGGTTGCGGCACCGTTTACGGCGGCGGGAACGTGGTGGCACGGCGTACTTGTGACCGCAGGAGTTTCGATGCCCAGCGGCCAGTTGGCCTGGAACGCGGTTTGGTGGACGCAAGCCGCGGTCGGGCTTGGCGCGTTCCTCCTTGTCGCAGTTGCCTTCCGCGCGCGGGTCGCAGTTGAGTCCCCAACTGAGGCCCCACCTGAGATGTAGTTCTAGAACTCGCCCGGCGTCCAGCCTGCCAGCAGCATGTCGAGATCTGCGCCGCCGACGATGCCGTCATCGCTGAGGTCTGCGGGCGAAGTCGGCCGATCCCATTCAGCCAACAGCACCGCGAGATCGATCGCGTTGACGACGCCGTCGTAGTTGAGATCACCGAGCAGCAATAGGCACCCGTCGAGCAATCCGTCGTGGTTGGCGTCGAGACTCGGTACCGCCGCGATCTGAAGTGGATCAGGCACCCCGTCGCCGTCGCAGTCGGGAACGGGTGAGGTCCAGAAGGGAAGTAGCGCTACGGCATCGTCGACGTCAACGACGCTGTTTCCGGTCGCGTCGAACTGCACGCAGCGAGGCGTCAAACTCCCGCCGACGCAGTCGAGCATCGCCACGAAATCGAGCAAGTCGCGGTCGCCGTCGCCATCGTGGTCTCCGACCTGCTCTGGTCGCACGATGCGCCACGGGACGCCCGCCGGCAAGCTGCTGAGCGAGCGTGTGACGCCATCGCGCCAACGAATGGTGACTTCGTCGGCAGCGGTCGCGTCGCCGATCCCGAAATGCAGCCGCAGGGCGTTCTGCCCCTTGAAGCCGTTCCCGCCGCAGAGAACTGACTGGTGTTGCCACGAGGTAGCACCGGAGTTACCGACGCGCAGGGAGACTCGCGCACCGATCGCCGCCGTGTTCCCCTTGTCGCCCACCACGTCAATCATCACGCAGTGCCGCACGCTGCCTTCGTGATTGATCAAGAGACGCAGCGGCTGACCATCTTCTTGGACGGCGAGGTCAATGTCGCCGTCGCCGTCGATGTCTCCAGCCGCGATGCAGTGTGAATAGCCGGTCAACGTCGCATTGACCTCGGGTGCGATATCGATCATCGGTGGGGTGCCAGTGTTGTGATACAGCCGATTGAGCCCGAGGAAGTTGCACACGTAGAGATCGAGATGCGAGTCGTTGTCGAAGTCGAAGAAAACACTTCCCCAAGCGGTGTTCATGTACTCAACACCGAACTGAATCGCTTGGTTGAGGAACGCCCCGTTTCCCTGGTTCATGAGCAGCGGCGCTGCTTCAACCGCGAGATTAGTGCAGAACAGATCGTCGTAGCCGTTGCGATCAAGATCACCGATCCCGACGCCCATTGAGTACGCGTTCACGTCTGTGCCCGAGCCGATAGAAACGTCGGTGAACTTCGCCGCGCCATCGTTGCGGAAGAGACGATTGTGCATGTACGTGATCGTCGGAAGCTTCTTGTCCTCGGAGACATAAATGTCGGGGTCCCCATCAAGGTCGTAATCGATGAAGACGGCTTGCCAAGAATTCCACTCGTCCGCGACGCCCGCAGCCACTGCGATGTCAGTGAAGACGCATGAGCCGTTATTCAGGTAGAGCCGATTCGGCTGACCGAATCGAGCGGCGTAGAGATCAAGGTCACCGTCGCCGTCGACATCCGCCACCACGGCGCCGGTACATGCAGTCGAGCCCACACCGAGGCCAGAGCGCAGGGTGACATCGTCAAAGTGAAAACCTCCGTCGTTGCGGTACAGCTTGCTCGTGAGCGCCCAGCGGCCGACCCAGAGATCTTGATCGCCGTCTCCGTCAGCGTCGAACGCGAGGACGCTGGAGGTCGTCGTCAAGAGCGGGATGCCCGATGCAGCCGCGCGCGACACGAAGTGCCCGGTGCCGTCGTTTTCCCAGAGCCCGATCGCGCCTCCCGGTTGGCCGACGGCGAAGAGATCGGAATCGCCGTCTCCGTCGAGGTCGGCGAAACAGAGCCCCCAACCAGCGGCACCCCCGAGAACACTGTACGAATACGTTAGTCCGCGTTCAGCAGCTTCTTCGGTCCACGGTGCGGGCCCCAGTGCGGGCGGGCCAGCCACGGCAAGGGCCGCGAAGGCGAGAGCGGCACCACCGGACTCCGCCGCGAGCGCGACGAGGGTTCGTGATAGCAGCAAACGATTCAGCCTCCGGACCTTCCCGCGCATCGCCACCTCCACGTCCAGCCCACCACCATCTTCCCACCACGAGTTTCCCACCACGAGTTCTAATGTACGCCTTCAGGGGTTGACGTCTACAAAAATCTCTGACACCGAGCCACCAATCAACTAGACCGGTCGGCGCACTCCTGCTTCACCCGGTACAGCGTCTCACGAATCTTGTCCATGGCGCTGGCTGCGGCACGGACTTGTCCCTCGAGCGGATCCAACGTGTGCTCCTGAAACGCTCGGGCGACGTCGTCGTTCCAGTGATCATGGACCCGCTCCCACTTCACGAGCAGGTCCTTGAGGGCGAGCTGGGTCTTCGCGCGAGCTCCAGCGACGCTCATGGTGTCGGCTCCGTGTCGGCTGACTGCTCTTCAAGGCCCGTTCGGCGCATGCTGGCCACCGCCATGGCTTCGCGGGCACCCTCGAGCGTGGCTCGCAAATCGGGGTTTGGGGTGTGCAAATACTCGTCGAGTGCTCGGATCATGCGCGAGAGTCGGGCGTTCGCACTTGGCAAATCTCGCTCGATCGCCGCAGCGAATGGTTGCACGGCGCCCTTGTACATCGCGTATTGCCGCTCAAGTTCGACGGCCCAGCGCTTGCTTGCCTTGTATCGCTTCTCCGCGTCTTCGAGTTCGGCAATCGCTCGAGCGAGCGCGATCTTCTCATCCACCACCGAGGCGCGCTGATCGTTCGGTGACGGCGTGATCTGTTTGCGGAAGAGCGCCGACTTGCACATCGTCACCTCTTCGCCCTTTTTTCGAATGACGCGCTGCCAGTGCAACTGGCAGTCGCGGCTGAGCCAATCGATCGTGCGCCTGATCTCGCTCTCGGCCTCCGTGAGCGCGATGGATCCTTCTTCGACGAATTTGACGACGGCAGCCTTGAGGTCGTCAAGTACGTGCAGTGAAGTGATGTTAGCTTGAATCGCCACAGTGCTGGCTCGTCGCGTCACGCACTCGCAGAGCGCTATCGCTGGTTGATGTATTCCTCGATGCGCTCTGCCTTGCGCAGGAGGAAGGGGATGTGCGTCTCAGAAACCTTCACGAACTTCGTCAAGACCTTGAGCGTCGTGTCAAATTCTTCTTGAAACTTCCCTTGCTCCTGATCACGCCACGTCTGCGCCAAGGTCGCCATGCGATTCGCGATCATCGCGGTCTGCGCCTGAAGATCAGTGTTGAATTTCTTGAGGTCGTGCGCGAAACGACGGAGTTCTTGAGGGTCGACTATCGCCTTGGCCATCGTTGCAGCGTAACAATGCGGCGATCGCAGGTAGAGTGCAACCATGACTGTGATGGCAAGTCCACCGATCGTACCGACGCCGTCCCGCTGTCTCATCGACGGCACTTGGGCCCCAAGCGATTCCGGTCGCACCTTCGCCGTCACAAACCCTGCCACCGACGAGGTGCTCGCGCAGGTTCCCGACTGCGGCCGCGCCGAGACCAAGCGCGCGATCGAGGCAGCGTCCCACGCGCTTCCCGCGTGGCGCGACCGTCCGGCGCAGGAGCGCGGCTCGATCTTGGCGCAATGGGCGGCGCTCATGCATCGCGACAAAGAGCGGCTCGCGCGACTCATGACGCTAGAGCAGGGGAAGCCACTGGCCGAGTCGCGCGTGGAGATCGCGTATGCAGCGAGCTTCTTTGAATGGTTCGCGGGCGAGGCAAGACGACTCTATGGCGAGACGGTTCCGGCGAGTGCGGTCGACAAGCGAATCTTCATCCTGCCCCGCGCGATCGGCGTCTGCGCTGCGATCACGCCGTGGAACTTTCCCTCGGCCATGATCGCGCGGAAAGCTGGGGCTGCGCTCGCCGCTGGTTGCACGATGGTTGCAAAGCCAGCAGAAGAGACGCCGCTCAGCGCTCTTGCGATGGGCGAACTCGCGGTCGAAGCGGGGGTACCGAACGGCGTTTTCAATCTTGTCACCGGCGCGGCGGAAGCGATCGGCGACGAGCTGTTAACCAATCCGCTGGTTCGAAAACTAAGTTTCACGGGGTCGACGGAGATCGGTCAGTTGCTCATGCGCAAGGCAGCGACCAATCTCACGCGGTTGTCGCTCGAACTTGGCGGACATGCGCCGTTCATTGTGTTCGCCGACGCCGACCTCGATCGCGCCATCGAAGGCGCGATGGCGAGCAAGTTCAGGAATGCGGGGCAGACGTGCGTGTGTGCAAATCGGATCTATGTGGAAGAGCCGATTCGCGAGCGCTTTACCGCGATGCTCGTCGAGCGCGCCTCGAAGCTCGTTGTCGGGGACGGGCTCGTTGACGGCACGCAGATCGGTCCGCTCATTGACGACGCTGGCGCGGCGAAGGCGCTGGCGCACATCGAAGACGCAAAATCGCGGGGGGCGAAGATCGTGTGCGGCGGCGGGATCGCAGCGATCGTGGGACGGCCAAAGCGTTTCGTCGTACCGACGGTAATTGCGAACGCGAATAGCGAGATGCTCTGTTGCAACGAAGAGACGTTCGGCCCGGTCGCGCCGGTGCTGAGTTTCTCAAGCGAAGCGGATGTGATTGAACGCGCGAACGCCACGCCATTCGGGCTTGCAGCGTATTTCTACACGCGAGATGCCAGCCGACTCATGCGCATGGCGGAAGCGCTTGAGTACGGCATTGTCGGAGCGAACGACGCGCTGCCCGCGACAGCGCAAGCGCCGTTTGGCGGTATGAAGCACTCTGGCTTTGGTAAGGAAGGCGGGCACGAAGGCGTCGAGGAGTACCTCGTCCGCAAGTACGTGAGTTGGCGGCTGTAGTCCCCTCGGAGCACAGCAAGCACTCCGCGCCCCACGCGCCGAGCAGGATCCCAAGATCACGAGCGTTCACTGCACCAGCGCTGGAGGCACCGAGGCCGGAAACACCCAGGATGGAACCCCCGCCGATCAACCGCCCACACCAACGTGAATCTCGTGTGTGTGTGACCGGCGTCATGTCTCTCAGACGATGGAGACTACGTTGGGACGCGGGGGATGGACGCGACGTATTCGGGACTTGCATCGAACTTGGTGGGCGGGCATGCTCTCGCGCGAGTCAAACGCCGAGCGCCTGTTCGGCACCAGCAAATCTGGAAGTGTCTAGCAGCCCGAATGACTTTCGCCACGGGCTGCTAGCCGTTCGGCGTATCGAGGACTTGTCGAAGTCTTCCGGCTAGGAACTCCGGCTGCCGACTTGGCCAACTGCGATCAACAAGCCCACGTGGATGAGATCACGAAGGTGCGTGCGGTCGTGGTCACGAAACGTAGTGAGCTTGATGCGCACAAGTGCGTCGAGCGTCAAGACCCTGCAGACGTCCGTTTCCTCGGAATCGGTCACGTCCGGGTTGGCGAGAGTTTCCTGCCCATGCACCTTTTCGTTAGCGAAGATGACCTGCACAGCACTTCGTGGTGATGCATCCGGACCGTCGAGAAACATGTCAACACCGGCGACGACGCAGTGAGTGAAGCCGTTCGCCTCAAGTGCGGCGCGAGCACGAACGAGGTCGTCGCGACGAAGCAGGATGTCCACATTGCGCGTGGTCCGAACGGCTTCGGGATCAGCCCGCGATACCCACAAGGCGACAGCGTTCCCTCCGACGATTGCATACGGAATATCGGCGGCCCTCAACACAGCGACAGTGCGAAGGAGGCGATGGCGAACGTTGTCGAAGGACTGCACAACACGCTCCAACGAGAATGGTCCTCGTATCGACTTCATTGCCACCGCTCCAGCGTATGAGCCCAACCGAACGCCCAACCGAACGCCCAACCGAACGCCCAACCGAACGCTGCACTTCGAGCGGTCCGTACCCGAAGAAACCGTCGTGCGGCGCTTCCGCGCCTTCGCGCGGATCGGCAGCGATGCTTGGTGCGAGTCG
The DNA here is from genome assembly GCA_034440475.1 of Phycisphaerae bacterium. Classification (GTDB taxonomy): domain Bacteria; phylum Planctomycetota; class Phycisphaerae; order Phycisphaerales; family SM1A02; genus JAEUIT01. The sequence goes on from JAWXCC010000131.1 coordinate 9,880, forward strand.
CCGACGAGCTGGACCACCGAGCGCGTTGCGCCATGAAGCGTTCATTGAAGTTCCTTTGCGTGTGTGTCTGGACGTCGGCGAGTCGGAGTACACACTCGTGTTCCCGCCACACCTCCGGGTGATGGCGGGCCTCCCCGAGCGCCGCGACGCCGCTCCGAATCGCGAGATTCGTCCTTCCCCCGATCCGATCGCGCATGCGCTGTCGCGCAATCAGCCGATGGCGCAGGTCATGTTCGCGGCTCGGCGCGGCACACCGCTCAGCGAGTGCACCGATAAACAAATGCGGGCGGGAGATTCCGCCAGACGGTTCTGCTTCGCTCGACGCGCGTGAAGTAGTCGGGGAGGAGCTTCGAGAAGCGCTGACCGGCCTTGGTCCAGAGCCCGACGTTGTAGGCGAAGGTGACAAGCCGAGCGCCTGGTTTCAACACCGCAACTGTCGCGTCGAGAATCGATTGCTGGAGCGCTAACGGAAACGCTGCCCACGGCAGCCCGCTCACGACCAGATCAACGCATGAAGCGCCAGAGAGCCCGGCGTCGCGGCAGATCGCTGGCATCTCCGCAGCACTTCGCTCGTGCAACTGAATCCCGGGGAACGCAGTGCGGAACACTGTCGCCATGTGCGGATTGAGTTCGATCGGGAGAAACGCCGCGCCGGGCCGGAGCGACGCGAGCACGCCGCGAGTGAACGCGCCGCTCCCCGGGCCGTACTCCGCAGCGACACCGACCTTCGCGAAATCGATTCCGTCAAGCATCGTGCGGGCGAGGTAACGAGAACTCGGCGCGATGGCTCCGATCTCTGTCGGATGACGGAGGTACTGGCTGAGAAAATGAGGGAGTGAGCGCTTCATGGTTGGCAGTACCGAGATGGAAGATCGCACGGAGTTGTAGCTCTCGCAATATGCGTCCACGCACGCACATGAAAACAGGGCGGCACCCGTTGGTGCCGCCCTGATCGTTCTCTTTTGCTCCGTACGACCTCGACTCAGCCTTCTTCCGCTTGCAAGAAGCTCTGAAGTCGCTGTCGCCGCACCGGGTGCTGTAGCTTGCGGATCGCCTTCGATTCCACCTGCCGTACGCGCTCGCGGGTCACCTTGAAGATGCGACCGACTTCCTCGAGCGTGTAGGTGTAACCGTCACCGATGCCGTAGCGAAGCTTCAGGATCTCGCGCTCGCGGTACGTCAGCGTCTTGAGAACGTCGTTGATGCGCTGCCGCAGCATGTCGTTCGTCGCGGATTCCGAAGGCGACTCCTGACGCTCGTCCTCGATGAAGTCGCCGAAGTGCGAATCTTCGCTTTCGCCGACGGGACGATCGAGCGAGATCGGATGACGCGAGATCTTCATCACGCGCCGCGTCTCTTCGATCGGCATCTTCGCCTTGATCGCGATCTCTTCCACGGTCGGCTCGCGACCAAGTTCCTGGAGGAGATTCTTCTGGATGTTCCGAAGCTTCGACATGGTCTCGATCATGTGGACCGGGACGCGAATCGTGCGTGCGTGGTCAGCGATGGCGCGCGTGATCGCCTGACGAATCCACCACGTGGCGTACGTCGAGAACTTATAGCCGCGCTTGTACTCGTACTTGTCGACGGCGCGCATCAGGCCGGTGTTGCCCTCTTGGATGATGTCGAGGAACGGAAGGCCGCGGTTACGGTACTTCTTGGCGATCGACACGACGAGACGGAGGTTGCCGCCAGAGAGGGCGCGCTTGGCCTGCTCGTACTCGCCGAAGACACGCTCGATATCGCGCACGTGCTTGTCGAGATCTTCCGGATCGGAGAGCGCGAGATTGCGCAGTCCGTCGAACTCCTCGCGCATCACCATGACGTCCTCGGGGTCGTAGCGCTCGGGATGCTTGTCGGCCTTCGCGATGCTGCGCGTGAGGTCGCGAATCTTGCGGTTGATCGCCTGGAGCTTGCGAAGCAGGGGCTGAATGCGACCGGTGCGCAGGCAGCACTCCTCAAGCAAGGTCGCGAACTTGCGACGGCGCTTACGGAGCTCTGCGAGCACCTCGTCGCGATGGGCCATCCATGCGGCCAGCGCGGCCTTGTCGAGTTTCTTGTCCTCGGGATGGGGGCGATCGTTTTCCATCTTGTCCCAGAGCACTCGATTGAGGTCGAGCAGCTTCTGGACAGTCTGGATATTCACCGGGATGCGAGCCGCGATCTTGTCTTTCGCATTCTCTTCAGCGGTCGAGATGCGCATGGTGCGATCGAAGGGGAGTGAACCCTCGTGCACTTGCTTCAGGATCTCGATCGCCTGTGATGCTGAGTAGTCGCTCTCGAGCGTCTTGCGCCGGAAGATCATGCGCGTCGTCTCGATCTTCTTCGCGAGGCGAATCTCCTCTTCGCGCGTGAGCAGCGGAATCGTGCCCATCTGCGTGAGGTACATGCGAATCGGATCATCGATCCGCTTGCTGCCGGGCTCGGAGATCGCCTGCTCAACTGCGGCCTGGGTGTCTTCGTCGAGAGTTTCGTCCTCGACGACGGCTGCTGGCTCCTCGGGATCAATGGGATCGCCGAGATCGATTTCCGGTTCGCCGAGGTCCATCGGCGGATCGCCGTCGGCGACGTCGTCATCGATCATCTGAACCTTCGGCGTCTTGCCACCCTTCTTCGGGTCGTCACGCTGAAACTTCAGATTCGTTTGCAACGGCGCAACGAAAGCCGCGAGACCACTGCGACGGACTTCGTGCTCGTCAATCAACTCGATGCCGTTCTTACGGAAGAGGACGAGCAGCTCATCCAAGCGGTCGGGATCGACATACTCGTCGGGCAAGCACGTGTTGAGCTCTTCGTACGAGATCCATTTGCGGGTACAGCCGTGCTCGAAGAGCTGGCGCAGCACGTCATATTGTTCAAGTGTGATAGTCACGGGACGTTGCTCCGAAGGTAGAGGAGGAGAGTTCGGAAGCCCAACAGGAGGCGAATAGGAGGACGGTGAGAAAACGAGCGGGGTCGAGCGGTCTGAGACTCGCTACCCGCGAACGGGTCGCGGGATTGCGGTCACGTCAGTGCCGCGTTCACGAAGGCGGGAAAGGCGAGCTTGCGCCGCAGCGAGGTCGAGTGACGGAACGGAAGACAGATCGCCAGTACTTGAGGTGGCAGCACCAGAGGTGCTCGTTCCAGCGCTCGTGGCAGATGCTGATGCTTCGGTTGTCTCCAGATCACGGGCGGAACGAAATCGCGAGCGGCGGTCCAGTCGCTCGAGGTCAGAGAAAGCGGTGCGAAGGTGGTCGAGCGTCAGGCTGGCGTTTTTACCGCGGCGACGCTCGCCCTCAAGGTACAGGTCAGATGCTAGGCCCTTACATCGCGCGTCGGCAAGTTCCGCGAGCAGGACTCCGAGCGAAGGGGGGAAACCTCCATCGGCTTGAGCAAGCCAAGTCCGATAGAGGTCGGCGTGCTCCGGGTCTCGGAAACGCTCTGGGGCGAGCGCTTCGGTGATGGGGAGCACCGCTAACTCGCCTTCGAAATCGAGCTCCACGGATTCGCGGGCGAGTTCCGGCGACGCAAAAAGAAGTCCGAGAAGCGCCCGCTCCGCCTCTCGGCGGGCTCGGTCGACGGTCGGGAGAACGCCCGTCGATCGGGAAGGCTCAGAGGACGCCGCTGTCGCGTCGGTCCCGCTCGAGTCGCGTCGCTCGACGATTGGTGCCGATGTGGCGGCGGCGGCGCGAGGACGAATCGTCGGCAGTGCAGCTTCGAGCTCGCGCTCAGAGATTCCGCACAAGTGCGCGAGCGACGACATCACGAACTGCTTACGAACTCCGCTGACCGAAGCGAAGCCAAGCTCCGCGAGTCGGCGGAGCAGGGCTTCGAGCGACTGCTGGCGGCCCGACAATCCGGCGCGCGACTGATACTCCGTCCGGAATCGCTGAACGAGATATGCCAGCGCATCTATGGAGCGATCGAGGGCGGCGCGGAAGAGGGCGGCACCATCGGGCTCGCGAAGAAGTTCGTCTGGGTCGAGACCCCGTGGCAGCGTGCAGACCTTGACGTCGATCGGCTCGCTGAAGAACACCTCGACACCGCGATCCGCCGCGCGCATGCCAGCCGCGTCGCCGTCAAAGAGCAGAATGACCGTGTCACACAGGCGACGCAGAAGTCGCGCATGTTCGACGGTCAACGCTGTCCCCAAGGTAGCGACGACGTTCGTAAAGCCGGCAGCGTGGCAGGCGATGACGTCGGTGTATCCCTCGGTCACAATGGCAACCCGCGACTTGATGATCGCCTGCTTGGCGAGCTCTATGCCGTAAAGCGACTTACTCTTATGGAAGAGCGGCGACTCCGGGCTGTTGATGTATTTTGGTTCGTCTTCCTCGCGAATCTTCCGGCCACCGAACGCGATCGGACGACCGAGCTCGTCGAAGATGGGAAAAACGATGCGATGTCGGAGCAGGTCGTTGCGACCACTATTGCCTTCGCGCACGAGTCCAGCAGCGACAAACGCGTCGATCGAGGGGGGGGCCTCGCGCCCGGGCGTATCTTTTGCGTGCGATTCCAATCGCTTGAGCCCCACCTGAACGCTGTCCCGACGATCCGGTGCGTAGCCGAGTTGGAACGCCTCGACCATCGCCGTGCCGATGCCTCTATCGGCAATGACGCGACGCGCGATCGCGCCTTCCTGCTCATCGGCAAGCATCCGCCGATAGTGCCGGAGCCCGATGGCGTTCGCGCGTTGGAGGTCGTCCTTCCGTGGCCCGCTCGTGTCGCGCGGCTGGAAGCGGTCTTGAAGCTCGATGCCCGCGCGGGCCGCAAGATGCCGCAGCGCGTCGCCGAACGGCATCTTGTGGAAGTTCATGACGAAATCGATCGCGTTTCCCGCGGCGCCGCATGCGAAGCATTTGTAAAAACCGTCACCCTTGTGCGTGACGACGGCGAGTGACGGGGAACGATCGTCGTGAAATGGGCACAGGCCGACGTGCTCGCGACCTTTCTGCTTGAGCGCGACGTGCTCGCCGACGAGCGCGACCAAATCGGTCGCCTCGAGGACGCGGTCACGGTCGGATTGGCTCATCGCGCTCGCCATGATGTTTGCCGTCTCGCTCTGCCATCCGCACCGCGAAGATCGCGGGACGATTGGCTTGCCGATCCACTTGACGCCAATCCACTTGACGCCGATCCAC
>JAWXCC010000132.1:0-4570 GCA_034440475.1 Phycisphaerae bacterium
CGCCGCGCGGCGCCCTGAGTCAGTTGCGACGAGTTCGCAGGCACGCTGCACGCGCGTTCGACGGCGTGGCGGCTCTATACTGCGAGGTCTTTCGTTGAGTTGGCAGCCCGCACACCACGATCGATCACCATGACTACCTCGAACGCCCCAGCTTTCTTGAACGACCCATTCAAGTCCCGCGCCAAGCTTGAAACGCCCTACGGAACGAAGACCTACGCGCGGCTCGATGCCGTCAAGCACCTCGGACCTATTCACCGACTCCCGTATTCGATCCGTGTGTTGCTTGAGAGCTGCTTGCGCAATCTCGATGGCCGCGTTGTCACCGAAGAACACGTCAAGAAACTCTGCCAGTACGACCCGCGCAATCCCGGCGAGGAAGAGATTCCGTTCATGCCTGGGCGAGTCATCCTGCAAGACTTCACCGGCGTGCCGTGCGTTGTCGATCTTGCAGCGATGCGCGCCGCGATGAAGCGGCTCGGCGGCGATCCTGCAAAGGTGAATCCACTCGTCCCTTGTGATCTTGTCATTGATCACTCGGTGCAGGTCGACGCGTTCAATTCTGGCGTGGCGCTTTCGATCAATGCGGGGAAGGAATTCGAAAGAAACAACGAACGCTACGAGTTCCTCAAATGGGGGCAGAAGGCGTTTTCTAACTTTGCGGTCGTCCCGCCAGCGACCGGCATCGTGCACCAAGTGAATCTCGAATATCTCGCGAAGGTCGTCTGGGAGAAAGACGGGATCATCTACCCCGACTCGCTGGTCGGTACCGATAGCCACACGACGATGATCAACGGACTGGGTGTCGTGGGCTGGGGCGTGGGCGGCATCGAGGCCGAGGCCGTGATGTTGGGGCAGCCGATCTACATGCTGATTCCCGAAGTGGTTGGCATGCGCCTCGTCGGCAAGCTGCCCGAAGGAACGAATGCGACCGACCTCGTCCTCCGCGTCACCGAGCTCTTGCGCCAACACGGTGTCGTGAACAAGTTTGTCGAGTTTTTCGGTCCGGGGCTCGCGGAGATGCCGCTGGCGAACCGTGCCACCATTGCGAACATGGCGCCGGAGTACGGTGCAACGATCGGCTTCTTCCCCGTCGACGATCAGACGCTCGCGTACTTGAGACTCTCTGGGCGGCCGGAAGGCCTCGTCAAGATGGTCGAGGCATACGCGCGAGCGAACGGATTCTGGCGCGATGACAAAGCGGAGATCGCTTACGCAAGCACGGTGGAACTCGATCTCTCGACGATTGAACCCTCACTTGCGGGCCCGGCGCGACCACAGGACCGCGTCTCGCTCGGCGGCATGCAAGGCGGCTGGCGGCGCGATTTGGGCAAGATCTACAATAAGCCTGTACCGGGGGGCGGGAGCCCGGCCGCGGTCGCCGATCACGTCGTTGTCAAAGATGGGAGCGCGGAGTTCGAACTGAAGCATGGCGCTGTCGTCATCGCCGCGATCACGAGTTGCACGAACACGAGCAATCCCAGCGTCATGGTGGGCGCTGGGCTGCTTGCGAAGAAGGCTCGAGCACTCGGCCTCGAACGGAAGCCTTGGGTGAAGACATCACTAGCGCCCGGTTCGAAAGTGGTAACGGATTATCTTGAGCGGGCAGCGCTCATGAAGCCGCTCGAGGAACTTGGCTTCTTCCTCGTTGGATATGGCTGCACGACCTGCATCGGTAATTCGGGCCCGCTGTCCGAAGCCATCACGAAGGGCATTCAGCAGGGTGATCTGGTCGTCGCGAGCGTCCTGTCTGGCAACCGGAACTTCGAAGCTCGCGTGCATCAAGATGTCAAGGCGAATTACCTAGCGTCGCCTCCGCTGTGCGTCGCCTATGCGATCGCGGGTACCGTCGACATCGATCTCACGAAAGATCCGATCGGCACGACGAAGGATGGCAAAAAGGTTTACCTAAAGGACATCTGGCCGACGGAACGCGAGATCCAAGACGCGGTCGCGCAGTGCGTGACTCGTGAACAGTTCGAGCGGCAATACGCGAATGTCTTCGACGGCAGTGACGAATGGAAAGCGATCCAAGTAGGTGGCGGAGAAATGTATGCGTGGAATGCAAAGTCCACATATATCCAAGAGCCACCGTTCTTCGTCGACATGCGCCGGGAAGCTGGGACGATCTCGTCTATCGCAGGCGCGCGTTGCCTAGCGAAGCTCGGAGACAGCGTGACGACTGATCACATCTCGCCTGCAGGTGATATCAAGAAGGAGTCTCCCGCAGGGCGGTATTTGTTAGAACAGGGCGTACCGGTTTCTATGTTCAACAGCTACGGGTCACGCCGAGGCAACGATCGCGTTATGACGCGCGGGACCTTCGCGAATACGCGAATCAAGAACGCTCTCGCCCCAGGCACGACAGGCGGAGTCACCACCGATTTCACCGACGGCGCGGTCAAGGCGATTTTCGACGCGGCGGAGAACTACAAGAAGGCGGGGGTACCGCTCGTGGTTCTTGCTGGCAAAGACTATGGCATGGGATCGTCACGGGACTGGGCCGCAAAGGGCACATTCCTGCTCGGCGTAAGGGCGGTCATCGCCGAGAGCTTTGAACGTATTCACCGATCCAATCTCGTTGGAATGGGAGTCTTGCCGCTCACGTATCGCGCTGGCGAAACCGCGTCGACGCTCGGACTCGATGGCACGGAGACATTCGCTATCGACCTTGCGTCGACGTTGAAGCCGCGACAGGACATAATCGTTCGAGCGCGAAAGTCGACCGGCGCGATCGTCGAGTTCAATACAACCTGCCGGATCGACACCCCCGTGGAGGTCGACTACTACCGAAACGGCGGCATCCTCAATACGGTCCTCCGGAAGATGGCGTCGACGTAGATCGATCAGTAGATTCGAAGGCACAGCACCCCGCAGCGCTCCTGCGGGGTTTTTCTTGCGCTCGACTGCCGAGTGCAATTTTCGAGGCGGCCCCAAACCCTTCGTACCGTCGTGCCATGCAATTCAAAACGACCGCACGATGGATGACCGCGCTCAGGCTCCGCGATGCGCTGCGAAGTGTTGAATCAGATCTTCTCGGCTGGGAGTTCCCTCCCATCGACCTTGCAATCGCCGAGGCGCCGATTGCCGCAGATCCGGCTGGCACGTGGTGCTTGCGGTGCGGCGAGACGGTCGGAACTGGTGAGCAAACCGAGCGGGGCTGCGCGAGCTGTCGGGGCAGTTCGACGCCGCTTGAGCGATTCATTCGGTTGGGCGAGTATCAGCCTCCGTTGTCGACGCGCGTGCTCCAGATCAAATACGCACGGTGGCACGCGATGGCTGGCGAGCTCGGGAGGCGACTGGGTGTCCAAGTTCGAGAGAGCCTCCCATCAGGGCGTCAGCCCGCAGCGGTCGTCAGCATGCCGATGCCTTGGATTCGGTCGTGGTGGCGAGGAATCGACCACGCGAGCGAGATAGCGAGCGGCGTGGCTTCCCAGTTGGGAATTCCGCTCCTTCATCCGCTCATCCAGCGGCCCGGACCAACGCAAACGAGTCGCTCCCGCACCGAGCGACGACGAGCTACGGACCGGATGTTCGTTCGAAGACGAGCGCGGGACACGATTCGCGCTCTGGGATCGCTTCTCATTGTGGATGATGTGAGGACCACCGGGGCATCAGTTCACCAAGCAGCCTTGGCACTCCAAGAGGCTGGGGCGAGCGAAGTCATCGGTGCGGTACTCGCCGTTGTCCCGAATCCTCGTCGCCGCATCGAACGGGGGAGAACTTTAGTGGAAGAGTGCCGAGCGGCCGAGAATCCAGCAGAGTCACCTTGACTCGCGTCTGGCAGCGCGATAAAAGGGTTGGACGTGTTCCTTGCGGTCCTCCAGCGCTCGCTGCGAGGCTCTTGGTCTGTGTCGCGCGGCGTTCGCACGGCCTCGCGTGCGTCCCGGTGTAGGTCCCGGTTGGGTCGCGATACCCCGCTTCGGTAGCCCGTATCGAGCCCCTCGAACCGATCTTCGGTGATCTCATTCGTGACGATCATTCAAAGCGACGAGCAAAAACTCGTCCGTGGTGGTTGACACCCTCGAAGGGGTCTGTATGATCCGCGATCCCAACTGACCCGTGTAAACGGTTCAGGGCGGAGGCGATCCCTTCGGGTCGCATTATCTTTGACAAGTAAACAGTTGGGAAAGCCGCGAGGATGTGGCCGATTCAGAAGCCTTCACAAGGGTTTTTGAATAGGCATTTCTTGTCACCATCACAGTGGTGACTTGTGAACATCCTTCGTGATGCCAAAAATCTGGTCAATTCGAGAAAGCCAGACTCACTCGGTGTGGTCGAAAGACTTAGCCGAGATGGGCAGGCGATGTTCGCAGAAGTCAGCAGGTGAGCCGACCTGCTGCATTCGTTTTCTTTCATCGGAAAGGGACGGATGAAGACCGGTCTGGAGACTCCTTAAGCAAGGTCTCTGGATCGCCGGGCAAACCTTCAGAGTTCTACTGTTTCTCGCAAGGGCGACAGTTGTATTCTTATTAATTGAAGAGTTTGATCCTGGCTCAGATTGAACGCTGGCGGCATGGCTAAAACATGCAAGTCGAACGCGAAAGGGAGCAATCCCAAGTAGAGTGGCGAA
>JAWXCC010000133.1:0-17704 GCA_034440475.1 Phycisphaerae bacterium
CAAGATGCGGAGGCGGTCGGAAGAGATCACGCAGTGAGTGCGATCACTATCGCCGCACGGGCCAGCACACGCGTCGACGAATCTGGTCGAGCGCTTACGTTGAACCAGCAACGAGCGTGGTCTCGATCGTTAGCCCGTCGGGCCGAAGGGTCGCATTCATTTCAAGCGCGTGCGGGAACGGGAACACCGCGAGCAACTCGTCGCGCGACCAATCGAGCCGCGCCGTCACATGACGTGAATCGAGCGACGTGATGTCCCACGTAAGTTGCGACCACGGGACGCCATGAATGGGAAGGCGTTTCGCGTCGAGATGCAACAGTGGTGACGCGAGATCGAGAGTGAGATCGCGGTCAGCGGCGCGGTAGGTGGCACCGTCGAGCCGATTGGCCCAAGGATGCAGGAGCGGAATGCCCGCGGTGCTGCCCTTCGCCGCAGCGTCGTCAAGATTCTCGATGCGGCGCAAGAGTTCTTCGCCACGATGGCGAAGTGATGCACCAAGCATTCCCTGGTGCGGCAGGAACGTCGCATGAAGATCGCCAGCTACGAGTACGCAGGAACCCAGTGGATCTCGGGGAGAAGTGCGGACAGTCACGTTCTACTTCCTTCCGAGCAATTCCTTTGCGATCGACACGACGCGCTCTGGCTCGAACCCGAACTTCTTCTGGAGCTCCTTGAGCGGCGCCGACGCACCGAATGTTTTCATGCCAATGACGCGGCCCGCTGTGCCTACGTAGCGCTCCCACCCAAATGTCGACGCTTGCTCAATCGCAATCCGCGCCGTCACGCTCGGCAGCAACACACTATCGCGATACGCCTGCGTCTGATTCTCAAAGATGTCCCACGATGGCATCGAGACCACGCGAGAGCGGATGCCTTCCGCCGTGAGCTTCTCATGCGCCGCCACAGCGAGACAAAGTTCGCTACCCGTCGCAATGAGAATGACTTGTGGCTCTCCACCCGGCGCGTCGCCGAGTACGTACGCCCCGCGCGCGACGCCGGAGGCTGGCGCGTACTTCGTCCGGTCTAACGTCGGAAGTGGTTGGCGCGACAACACCATGACGGCGGGCTGATGCCGCAGCTGCGCGACGTACCTGTAGGCTTCGACAACTTCATTCGCATCACCCGGCCGAAGCGTGACGAGCCCAGGCATTGCCCGAAGCGACATGAGTTGCTCGACCGGCTGATGGGTAGGGCCATCTTCGCCGTCGCCCATAGCGTCGTGAGTAAAGACGAAGAGTGTTGAGAGTTCCATAAGCGCCGACAATCGAATCGCCGGTCGCGCGTAATCGCTAAAGATGAAGAACGTTGCGCCGAAGGGACGCAGTTTCGAGAGCGACAGCCCGTTGAGGATCGCGCCCATCGCATGCTCTCGAATGCCGAAATGGATGTTCCGGCCGCCGGGTGTTCCCGATTGGAGATCACCTGCACCCTCGAACTTCAGCGCCGTCTTGTTTGACGGCCCTAGATCCGCCGATCCACCAAGGAACCACGGAATGTTCTGCGCGAGGACATTCAGCACCTTGCCCGATGCGTCGCGTCCGGCGATGCCCTTCGCATCGGCAGGGAAGACTGGCAGATTGCGATCCCAACCTGCTGGCAGATCGCGGCACTGCATCTGATCGATCTCGGTCGCGAGCTCAGGGAACTTCTTGCGGTACGCGGCGAACATCGCGGTCCACTTCTTCCGCGCCTCCGCACCCCGAGCACCCATGTTCGCGGTGAAGTGTTCACGCACGCCTTCGGGAACAAGGAACTTCGCGTCTTCAGGCCAGCCGTACGCGCGCTTCGTAAGTCGGATCTCTTCCTCCCCTAGTGGCTCGCCGTGTGCCTCGGCTGTGTCTTGCTTGTGAGGCGATCCGTATCCGATGTGGCTGTCGAGAATGATGAAGGTCGGACGTCCCTTGGTTTGCTGGAAGACCGAGAGCGCGTTCTCGATGCGATCGATGTCGTTCGCGTCTCCGACGCGCAACACACTCCAGCCGTAGCTCATGAATCGCGCCGCGACATCCTCGGTGAAGGTGATGCGCGTGTTGCCCTCGATCGTGATGTGGTTGTTGTCGTAGATCCAGCAGAGGTTGTCGAGGCCTAGATGCCCGGCCAGAGAGGCAGCTTCCGCACTCACACCCTCCATAAGGCAGCCGTCGCCGCAGACTGCAAACGTGTCGTAGTCGAAGATGTCGAACCCCGGTTTGTTGTAGCGAGTTGCTAGCCACTTCTCGGCGATCGCCATGCCTACGCTCGTCGCAATCCCTTGGCCAAGCGGGCCGGTCGTCGTCTCGACGCCTGATACCCAGTGGTACTCCGGATGTCCGGGTGCTTTGCTATCGAGTTGGCGAAAACGTTTGATGTCCTCAAGCGTCACCGAAGGCGTTCCGAGCTGTTCGTACTCGGCGTTCACAGCTTGGGTGCGCGTGAGATGAAGCACCGACCACAGCAGCATCGAAGCGTGACCGTTTGAGAGGACGAACCGATCGCGATTCGGCCAGATCGGATCCTGCGGATCGAACCGCATCATTCGGTTCCAGATCGTGTACACGAGCGGTGCCAGAGCCATTGGCGTGCCGGGGTGCCCCGAGTTCGCAGCCTGCACCGCGTCGATCGACAGCGTGCGGATGGTGTTGATCGCGAGTAGATCTAACTTTGCGTTGTTGGGCGTACTCGTGTTATCTGTGTCGCCTATGGTCGCGATCTGCATGCTGGTCATGGATGTTCCTTCCGGTTGCCCGCGCTGCGATGGAATCGATGTGGTTATCGTCTCATGAGGCTGGCTTCATTGGTCAAGTTCTTCGGATCGATGCCCGCGCCTCGGGTCTGCTAGTACGACTCATCGGTTAACTGCACTTTGCCTCGGAAGACGTAGTAAATGGTGACTGTGTACGCCAAGACAATTGGCATGCCGATGAGTGCGACGACGAACATGAATCCGAGTGACTTGTCCGTCGCCGAGCCGTTGTAGATGTTGAGGCTGTTCGCGAGCGTTGGCGTCGAAACGACGAGGTTCGGAAAGATTGCCGCCCCGAAGAGCATCATCAACGTGATGATGGAGAGCGCGGAACTGACGAACGCGCGGCCCTCGTGCCCGTGCTTGATCTCGCGCAGGATGTTGAGTGTGACCGCGATCGATGCGACGAAGATGGCGACGAGCACCGGCGCGCGATTCCGGATGGCGGTCGCGATGTGCGGGGACAGCAGAAGGGTTGCCGCATTCATGCTGAAGAAGGCGACCAGATAGGCTGGAACGGTGAATTTCGTCCAGTGCAGCAGCCGCGCGTGCAGCGATCCTTCGGTTTTCAAGATGAGGTACAGATTTGCGTGCATCACGAACAAGAGGACGGTCGTGACCCCGACGCAGAGCGCGTACGGGTTCAGTAGTGTGAGTAGGGTTCCCTGAAACTCATGGTTGGCATCGAGCGGAATGCCCCACGCCAGATTACCAATCGCGATCCCGACTAACAGCGCAGAGGTCAAGCTGCTCACCGCGAACGCTAGGTCCCACGCGCTGCGCCAGAGTCTCGACGGGCGCTGGCTGCGGAACTCAATCGCAGTTGCTCGAAAGATGAGCGCGAAGAGCAGCAACATGAACGTGTCGTAGAAGCCAGAGAAAACCGTCGCATAGACGTAGGGAAATGCCGCGAAGAGCGCACCGCCCGCAGTGACCAGCCAGACTTCGTTGCCGTTCCAGATCGGGCCGATGGCGTTCAAGAACACCCGACGCTCGCTGTCATCTTTCACCAGGAGGAGTAGTGGACCCGTGCCAAGGTCAAAGCCATCGAGGACGGCATATCCCGTCAGCAGCACGCACACCAGCACGAACCAGATGGTGTTCAAGTCCATCGCGTTCATCCTTTCGTCTGGCGATCCGAACGGAGTGAGAGAGGCTTCCAACCTTCAACAACTCCGTGCCCGCCGCCGCCAGCAATCGGACCCTGACTGACCATGCGGGCAAACAACGTTGTGAAGAGGTAGGTGAGGAGAAGATAGATAATGAAGAACAGTGCGAGAGAGAACATCACTTGGCCTGGCTTCACAACGGTCGATGCCGCGTCCACGGTCTTAAGCACCTCGTAGACGATCCACGGTTGACGTCCGAACTCTGCCGTGAACCACCCTGCCTGGGTCGCGAGGTGCGCCAAGACCGGACTGACGACAAGTATCGCAAGGAACGCGCGGATAAACCTTGAATGCGTTCTGTCGAGTCTGCCACGCACCAAGAGCGTGCAACCAATCACGGCGAGCATCGTGAGTGTCACGCCGAGCGCGATCATGAGGTGATATGTCTGAAAGACGAGCGGGGCGTTGGGCCAGTAGCTTGGGCGCAGTTGCGCTAACTCCTCGTCGGTAGCGCCGGGATGGCGAGTTCGAAGGAACTCGGTCGACGGCAGGTCAGCGAGCCCCTTCACTTCGGTCTGTGCCGCCTCTCGCAGATGCAGGAACTTGCCAGAGACGAGGACACTCAGCATTCCCGGAATGCGCAGCGCATGATCTTCAATGCCGACAATTTGTCCGTCGTCGCCATACTTCCAGCGGACGAATCCGACGACACCGAGCCCAGCCTGCGTTCTGGTCGTGCTGAGCCCCTCTATTGCGGCGAGCTTCGTGGGCTGGTGGATGGCGACGCCGCGCGCGGTCGAATCCGCCGCGACTAACTGCAAGAGGCACGCGACAGTCGCGACCGCTATGCCGATTCTGATCGACGCTCGAGCCGCCTCGAGATGCTTACCACGAAGAAGCCACCACGCGCTCACGCCCACTACGACGAATGCGCCGGTGATCCAGCACGCAAGGACGGTATGAGTAAGTCGGTCGAGCGTCGAGGGGTTGAGAATTGCTAGGTAGAAGTCATCGATTACCGCGCGTACATGGTGCAGGTCGGTTGGCTGTACGACATAATCGGCTGGAAGGGCGACCTCGGTGACTGTGAACGCCGCCGTGCCGAGATCGGTGGTCATAGGGAACAATTGACCGTCGGCGGCGACTTTCATTTGCCGCGCGAGGTGGTAGCCAGCCGGCGTGTGCATCCACGAGTTCGCCACGATGATCCAGATCGCGCTGAAATGCGCGCCGAGCGCGACCATGCAGGTTGCGAACAGATGTGTGCGCGGCCCGACCTTGTTCCATCCGAAGAGTAAGAGTGCGAGGAAGCCCGATTCGAGGAAGAAGGCGTAGATCCCTTCAATCGCGAGCGGACTGCCGAAAATGTCCCCGACGAAGCGGGCGTACTGCGCCCAGTTCGTTCCGAACTGGAACTCGAGCGGAATGCCTGTCGCCACCCCTATCGCAAAAATCAAACCGAAGACGCGAGTCCAGAACTTGGAGAGATCGAGATAAATCGCTTTCCCGGTTGCAACCCGCAGCGTTTGCAGAATGACCAAGATCACACTGATCCCGATCGTCATCGGGGGGAACAGAAAGTGGAACGACGTGGTGACGCCGAACTGAATGCGGGAGAGCAACTCGACGGTCATGTACATCCCCGGACTGTATGTTGCCCCGCTGAGCGCGGATCAATTCCTCGCTGCACTTGCAGCGCTGGTGACGACTGGAGTCTGCCATCCGCCGGGCGGCGCAACGCGCTGATCAGTCTCGTTCGGTCCCCACGTCTGCGGATCGTACTCAAGCACTGGAGTATTAGCCTTGATCGCTGGATCGACGATACGCCAAGCTTCCTCGACGTAGTCTTCACGCGCAAAAAGCGTTGCGTCACCGGTCATCGCGTCACCCAGCACGCGCTCGTATGCGTCCATGTCCGCCAGGACTGGGTGCCGAACTCCGACAATCTCCGCCAACTGCGTTACGGTTTCCGATCCGTCAGCCATGCTGTTCATCCCGAACGCGAGATCGATATCAGGGCTGATACGAAGGCGCACGTAATTCGACTTGAGATCAAAGTTCTTGAACATCGTGGGCGGTTGGCGCAAGCGCATGATGATCTCGGTGCACGTGATCGGCAAGCACTTGCCAGCGCGAATGTAGAAGGGCACGCCTCTCCAGCGCCACGAATCGATCTCAAGTTTGAGCGCTGCAAAGGTCTCAACGGTTGACGTCTTCGAGACACCTGGTTCGGCGCGATAGCCACGAAACTGGCCGCGGATTAAGTTCGTTGGTTCGAGCGGCAACATCGCGCGTAGCACTTTGACTTTCTCGTCGCGGATACTCTCACTGTCGGTGCGGACTGGTGGCTCCATCGCAAGGTTCGCGAGCACTTGGAACAAGTGATTCTGAACCACGTCACGAATCGTGCCTGTCTGATCGTAGAAGCCGCCTCGGCCCTGCACGCCGAAGTCTTCGGCCATCGTGATTTGCACGCTCTCGATGAATTCGCGATTCCAGAATGGTTCCGTCAGCGCGTTTGCGAAGCGAAACAGCAGCATGTTGTGGACGGGGCGCTTGCCGAGGTAATGATCGATTCGGAAGATCGAGTCCTCGTCAAACGTAGCGAGCAAGATCTGGTTGAGCACTCGCGCCGATACCAGGTCGTGCCCGAACGGCTTCTCAATGACGACCCGCGCTCCGCTGGTGCAGTTTGCTCTCGTGAGTTGCTCGACGACCGGCCCGAAAAGGACCGGAGGAATCGCCAGGTAATGGGCCGGACGTTTCGCGTCGCCGAGTTCTCTGCGCAGCGCCTGGAACGTCGATGCCTCGGCGTAATCGCCATCAACGTAGCGCAAGAGCGCACAGAGTTTCGCGAAGGCCGCTCCGTCAACGCCGCCAACCGCATGCTTCTCAAGGCTCTCTTTCGCTCGAGCCTTGAGTTGATCGAGATTCCAACCTGCCTTTGCGACGCCGATCACCGGCACATTCAGGTGTCCGCGCTTCAGCATTGCTTGGAGCGACGGAAAGATCTTCTTGTAGGCGAGATCGCCGGTAGCGCCGAAAAAGACGAGAGCATCCGAATGTGAGTCGTTCATGGCAGGAGTCGATCAGGCGAGCGATTACGTCTTCGCAGCTTTCTCGACGTGCCCGCCGAACTGGTATCGCATTGCGGAAAGCACCTTGTCTTGGAACTCCGCTTCGCCGCGCGAACTAAATCGCTCGTACAACGCCGCAGTAAGGACGGGCGTCGGAACCGCTTCGTCGATGGCGGCCTTGATCGTCCATCGTCCTTCGCCTGAATCAGAGACTCGCCCGGAGAACTTCGCGAGCGTTGGATCCTCAAGTAGTGCGGACGCGGTGAGGTCAAGCAACCACGAAGCGATCACGCTGCCTCGACGCCAGACTTCCGTAATCTCTCCAAGCTTGAGGTCATACTGATAGTGCTCCGGGTCGCGCAGCGGCGTCGTCTCGGCATCGACCTCGTGCTGCTTCTTGCCGATGTTCGCGCCGCGAAGCACGTTGAGCCCCTCGGCGTACGCCGCCATCAGACCGTACTCGATGCCGTTGTGAACCATTTTGACGAAGTGGCCAGCACCATTCGGTCCGCAGTGCAGATAGCCGAGCTCGGCGGTCGGGGACAACGTGCGCGCCATCTTCTCGCGACCAGGCGTGCGATCGATGGTGCCAACTCCGGGCGCGAGCGTTGCGAAGATTGGATCGAGTCGTTTCACGATCGCGTCTTCCCCCCCGACCATCATGCAGTAGCCGCGCTCAAGCCCCCAGACGCCGCCGCTCGTGCCGACATCGACGTAATGAATGCCCTTGAGTGCGAGTTCCTTCGCACGTCGTATGTCGTCAACGTAATACGAATTGCCGCCGTCGATCAAGATGTCGCCAGGCTCAAGCGCAGGCAGGAGATCGACAATAGTCTGGTCGACGACCGCGGCAGGCACCATCAGCCAGATCGCCCGCGGCTTCGCGAGCTTCTTGGCAAGATCGGCGAGGGAGCTCGCACCGGCGGCTTTCTCCTTCACGAGTTCCTGAACCGCCAACGGCGACCTGTCGAACGCAACGCAATCGTGTCCGCTTTTCAGAAGTCGGCGGACCATGTTTCCGCCCATCCGGCCAAGTCCAATCATTCCGAGTTGCATGAGGGATTCCTCGTTGTCAATGCACGAGTTTGTGCGTGGGTTTGTTAGGAGACTGCTGCCGCCATGGCGGATCGGATCTTCTCCATCGCTGCGGCAATCCCGCAACTCTCGCCGAAAAGTGCCGACCCTGCCACCAGCACGCTGGCGCCTGCCGCGACGGCGAGTGGCGCGGTGGCGGCGTCTATGCCGCCGTCCACCTCGATCTCTGCGTTCGGGTCGCCTCCAGGCCTCACCCGTTCGATCATCTGCCGAACGCGGCGGATCTTTGGAAGCGTCGACTTGAGAAAGTGCTGACTCCCGAACCCCGGGTTGACCGTCATCACGAGCACCATGTCGATGTCTGAGAGGATTTCCTCAAGCACCTCAGCGGGGGTAGCCGGATTAATTGCAACCCCAACGCGCTTCCCGAGTGCACGCACTCGTTGCACGGTGCGATGCAGATTGTTGTTGCCTTCCCAGTGCACGATGAAGGAGTCGGAACCCGCGGCTGCGAATGGTTCGAGATACGAATCGGGGTCGGAAATCATCAAGTGCGTTTCAAGCGCGAGGCGCGTTACGCGCCGAACGCTCTTGACGATCGGTGGACCCATCGAGATGTTGGGGACGAAGTGACCGTCCATAACATCGACGTGAATGCGATCCGCGCCAGCGCGTTCGGCTTCGGCGATCTGCTCACCGAGACGAGCGAAGTCGGCGGCGAGAATGGAAGGAGCCAGTTTCATGGGGGTGAGATTCGGTTTGGATTTCTCATCTGTTCTCACGATTCCTTACTTGCGCGGTAACGACGGATGAGCGCATTCGTGGAACTGTCGTGGGAAGAGGCTGGAGCGGAAGCTAGCGGCGCTTCGAGCTCGGGGATGATCCGGTTCGCGAGCACCTTGCCAAGTTCGACGCCCCACTGATCGAACGAATCGATGTTCCACACGGTGCCCTGTGTGAAAACATTGTGTTCGTAGAGCGCGATGAGCGAGCCGAGCGATCTCGGCGTGAGCCGGTCGAGCAGCATGGTGTTCGAGGGACGATTGCCTTCGAAGGTGCGATGCGGAACGAGCCAATCCGGCGAACCTTCAGCCTTCACTTCGGCGGGAGTCTTACCAAACGCGAGTGCCTCACCCTGCGCGAAAACGTTCGCAAGCAGGAGATCGTGGTGCCGTCCGAGTGGATTCAGCGGTCGCTCAAACGCGATGAAGTCGCAAGGGATCAGGCGCGTACCCTGATGAATGAGTTGATAGAACGAATGCTGTCCGTTCGTGCCGGGTTCGCCCCAGTAGATCGGACTGGTGTCGCAGCCGACGAGAGCTCCGGCGAGCGTCACATGCTTTCCGTTGCTCTCCATGGTGAGCTGCTGCAAGTAGGCGGGGAACCGCTTGAGATACTGCTCGTAGGGCAAGACCGCGACCGTATCGGCGCCGAAGAAGTTGTTGTACCAAACCGCAAGAAGCGCCATGAGGACTGGAAGATTGCGCTCAAACGGCGCGGTGCGGAAGTGTTCATCCATCGCGTGGAAACCGTCGAGCATCGCACGGAAGTTCTCACGTCCGGTGGCGAGCATCGTCGAGAGTCCGATCGCCGAGTCCATCGAGTAGCGGCCTCCGACCCAATCCCAGAATCCGAACATGTTCGCGGTGTCGATGCCGAACTTGGTCACCTCTGCCGCGTTCGTCGACACCGCGACGAAGTGCTTCGCGACCGAGTTCGCGTCGTTACCGAGACCGGCGAGCGACCAGTCGCGAGCGCTGTGCGCATTAGTCATGGTCTCGATGGTCGTAAACGTTTTCGACGAAACGATGAACAGCGTCTCCGCGGGATCGAGGTCGCGGACTGCTTCGGACATGTCCGTGCCGTCGACGTTCGACACGAAGCGAAAGTTCAAGTCGCGCGAGCTGTAGTGTTTGAGCGCTTCAAACGCCATCACGGGACCTAGGTCGGACCCACCGATGCCGATGTTGATGACGTTCCGTATTCGCTTGCCGGTGTGGCCCTTCCAAGCGCCGCTCCGCACGCGGTCGGTGAATTCGCCCATCTTGTCGAGCACGGCATGGACATGCGGCACGACGTTCTCGCCGTCGACCATGATGGAAGCACCCTTGGGTGCCCGCAGCGCCACATGCAATACGGCGCGCTTCTCAGAAACGTTGATCTTGTCGCCGCGGAACATCGCATCGATGCGGGCCCGCAATCCTGTTTGCTCGGCGAGTTGGACGAGAAGCTTGATCGTCTCTTCGGTGACGCGATTTTTAGAGTAGTCGAGATAGATCCCGACAGCTTCCGCGGTGAAGCGCTCGCCGCGGCTCGCGTCTTTCGCAAACAGTTCGCGAAGGTGCACATCGCGCAGCGCCGTGTGGTGAGCCTTGAGCGCCTTCCACGCAGGTCGATCGGCGAGCGATGCGGTTGCAGCGGTGGTTTCGGTCATCGTGGATCCGGTGTTCATGGTGTGCTTACTTTGCGCTGCTGCGCGGATGTTGGTCGAGTGCTTTTCGCACGATGTCTTGCGCCTCGTTCACGATGCGATCGAGGTGTGCTTGGCTGTTGAAGCTTTCAGCGTAGATCTTGTAGATGTTCTCGGTTCCCGAAGGTCGTGCGGCGAACCATCCGTTCTTGGTCGTCACCTTGAGTCCTCCGATCGGCGCACCGTTGCCGGGTGCCCGGGTGAGCTTGGCGACAATCGGCTCCCCAGCGAGTGTGGACGCGTTCACCGCATCTGGCGACAGTTTCTGGAGTTTCGCCTTCTGGTCCGGACTCGCAGCGGCGTCGATGCGCGAGTAGTTCGGCTCGCCGAACTCCGATGTCAGTTCGCGATAGTGCTCACCGGGGTCTTTCCCTGTGCGTGCAGTGATTTCAGCGGCGAGCAGGTTCATGATCGGGCCGTCCTTGTCAGTCGTCCAGACCGTCCCGTCGCGGCGTAGGAAGCTGGCGCCAGCGCTCTCTTCTCCACCAAAGCAGAACGATCCATCGAAGAGCCCCGGTGTGAACCACTTGAATCCGACGGGAACTTCCGAAAGTCGGCGCCCAAGCTTGTTCACGACGCGGTCGATCATGCCGCTCGACACCAACGTCTTGCCAACGATAGCGGATGGAGACCACTGATCGCGATGCGTGAGAAGATAGCGAATAGCGACCGCGAGATAATGATTAGGGTTCATCAGTCCCGCGGTCGGTGTGACGATGCCGTGTCGATCGGAATCTGGATCGTTCGCGAACGCAACCCGGAACTTATCCTTGAGTGCGACGAGACGGGCCATCGCGTATGGACTGGAGCAGTCCATACGAATCTTGCCATCGTGGTCAACCGTCATGAACGAGAACCGCGCATCGACGACGGAGTTCACAACTGCGATGTCGAGGCCGTAAATCGTGTTGATGGGCTCCCAGTAGCGAACTGCCGCGCCGCCAAGTGGATCGACTGCAAGCGTGAGTCCAGCTGATCGAATCGCGTCCATATCGACAACGTTGTGCAAGTCGTTGACGTACGGAAGCACGAAGTCGTCTTCGTGCGTTGTGGGGGCGCCAACGGCCGTCGCGAATGGAACACGCTTCACGTCGGCGTTGCTGCCGCGAAGCAGCGTGTTCGCGCGATCTTGAACCCAGCGTGTCACATCGGTGTCGGCCGGACCGCCGTTGGTTGGGTTGTATTTGAAGCCGCCATCGCTCGGAGGATTGTGCGACGGCGTGATCACGATGCCGTCTGCAAGCTGCGCAGTCCGCCCGCGATTGTGGACGAGAATCGCCCGCGAGATCACGGGTGTCGGCGTGAAGCCATCGTCGCGCTGGATCACCGTTTCAACGCTGTTCGCAGCGAGAACTTCGAGAGCTGTCCGCTGCGCTGGACCGGATAGCGCATGCGTGTCCTTTCCCATGTACAGCGGACCGCTCGTGCCTTGGCTTCTGCGGTACTCGCAGATTGCTTGCGTGATCGCAAGGATGTGCGACTCAGTAAACGATCCGTCGAACGACGTTCCTCGGTGGCCGCTCGTTCCAAAGCTGACGAGCTGCGCCGGGTCGCCAAGATCAGGTGTACGGGTGTAGTACTCGCGCTCAAGCTTCGCGAGATCGACGAGGAGAGACGTTGGTGCGGGCTTCCCTGCGAGCGGAGAGATGGTCATAGCAGTCTGTGGCGAAAGTGCTATCGAACAGGGCACGGTTTGACGTCCCAGATTTTCGTTGCGTACTCGGAGATCGTGCGATCGCTCGAGAACTTTCCTGAGCCCGCCACGTTGAGAATCGCCTTTCGAGCCCATGCGTCAGGATTGGCGTACAGCGCGAGCAATTTCGCGTCCGCCTCAAGGTACGACCTGAGGTCGGCGAGATGCATGTAGTGATCACCGTTCGTGAGCAACGTGTCGTGCAGCGGGGCGAAGATACGGTGCTCGGTGGGACTAAAATAATCCGACGAGATCAGGTCGAACGCCGCCCTCGTCTCGGGCTCGTGATCGATGTGCCACTGGGGCTTGTACCAACTGCGGCTCTCGATCACTTGCTGCGCGGTAAGGCCGAAGAGGAAGAAGTTCTCTTCGCCAGCCTCTTGCGCCATTTCAATCGTGGCACCATCGCGCGTGCCGATCGTGAGCGCGCCGTTCATCATGAACTTCATATTGCTGGTACCGCTCGCTTCAAATCCAGCCGTCGAAATTTGATTCGAGACATCGGCTGCCGGAATGAGGCGCTCCGCAAGTGACACGCAGTACTCAGGCAGGAAGACAATTTTCAGTCGTCCACGCACCGCCGGGTCGCCGTCAATCGTCACGGCAAGGTTGTTGATGAACTTGATAATGACCTTCGCGAGCTGATACGCCGGTGCTGCTTTGCCAGCGAAGAAGAAAGTTCGGGTCGGCATCTGAAGCGCCGGGTTCGCTCGCAGTCTGTTGTAGAGCACCACAATCCGCAGCGCATTGAGAAGCTGTCGCTTGTACTCGTGGATTCGTTTCACCTGACAGTCGAAGATGGAATTTGGATCGACGATCTGCCCTGATGTCTCCTTGAGCCAGTCAGCGAACCCTTCCTTCGCGAGACGCTTGGCACTCAGAAACTCGTCGCGGAACGCTTTCGTTTCGGCAAGCGGCTGAAGAGTGCGGAGCTGCGCGAGGTTCGTCACCCAGCCGTCACCAATCGCGTTCGTGATCGTTCGCGCCAGCGCCGGATTCGCAAGCAGCAGCCACCGTCGCGGAGTCACGCCGTTGGTCTTATTGCTAAATCGCTCAGGGAACATTTCGGCGAGGTCGCGCACCGTCGTCGTACGGAGCAGTTCCGAGTGAATTGCCGCGACGCCGTTCGTGCTGTGCGAACCCACGATGGCGAGGTGAGCCATGCGGACGTGTTTCGTCGCGCCTTCTTCAATCAGGCTCACGCGAGCAACTCGCCCCTCATCGCCGGGAAACCGTGAGCGAACAGCATCGAGCAATCGTCGGTTGATTTCGAGAATGATCTCAAGATGCCGCGGCAAGATCATTTCAAACCACTCGAGCGGCCAACGCTCAAGTGCCTCGGGGAGCAGCGTGTGATTCGTGTAGGCGAGCGTGCGCTTCGTGAGATCCCACGCGGCGTCCCAGCCGAGATGTGCCTCATCGAGCAAGATGCGCATGAGCTCGGGCACTGCAAGTGTCGGGTGCGTATCGTTGAGCTGAACGGCGGCCTTCGTCGGAAGTAAACGCCAATCGTTGTTTGTGAGCCGAAACCGTCGCACCAGATCGGCGAGCGAGCAGGCGACGAGGAAATACTCCTGAAGGAAGCGAAGCGCTTGACCGCGGACGGTCGAGTCGTCCGGATAGAGCACACGCGTGAGTGACTCAGCAGCGAGTGTCTCAGCGAGCGCAGCGATAAATTCACCGCCACTGAACCGCTGGAGATCAAAATAGTCGGGGGCGGCCGCAGCCCAGAGTCGCAGCGTGTTGACGGTCTTCCCACCGAAGCCGACGACTGGTCGATCAAATGGAATGCCGATGAGCGCCGAGGGCTGTCCTGGAATCGCGCGGAGCTGACATCCGCGCATTTCGAACGAGCAATTGAGCTTGATCTCAACCTTTTCGTTCGGACGAGCAACTTCCCACGGATCGGGACGCCGGAGCCAATTGTCCGGCTGCTCGCGTTGCCATCCGTGGTCGATCGACTGTTTGAATATCCCGTATTCGTAGCGCAGTCCGTACCCCATTGCGGGGAGTTGCATCGTCGCCATCGAATCGAGAAAGCACGCCGCGAGGCGCCCGAGCCCACCGTTGCCGAGGCCCGCGTCGGGTTCTTGCTCAAGCAAGCTGGGCCAGTCGATCTTCTCGTATTGAGCCGCTCTTGCGACGATTGGATCGAGCAGGAGATTCGTTACGTTGTTCGCGAGCGAACGCCCGATGAGAAACTCCATCGAAAGGTAATAGACCGTCTTCGGAGTTTCACGCTCGTAGGTAGTTTGAGTCAGCGCCCACCGCTGCGCGAGCACGTCACGTACCGAACGCGCGACGGCTTCGAAACGCTCCCGTGGTCCGAGCTTCGCGGGATCGAGGGCGTTGTCAAAAACGAGATGCCGCGTATACAGCGCGTCCGCGTCGCCGGTGAAGTGGATCGGGCCACATCCATATTGGCTCATTAATTGAATGAGCGCGGGAGACAGAGGCGCTGGAGTATTTTCAGCGGGCGTCTTGAGCAGTGAGAGGTTCTTCACTTCGGTTGTCATAGTTGTACCTCGCCGCGCGTGCAATCAATCTTCGACGTGACGCGTATTGTTCCATAGTCGGATCACCGGCTGACTCAGATTGTGTTCAAATCCGAGGGCGCTCAGACTTGCGGTGCTGAGTGCGAAGTAGCGCCCGGTGGCAGGCGGCAGCCCCAGCCACCGCGCTGCGAGGACGCGCAGGAAGTGCCCGCTAGAGAAGAGCAGCACATTGCCCTGCGCGGTACTTACGCGCTGCACGACGCGATCCGCCCGGGCAGCCACTTCGTCTGGCGACTCGCCTCTCGGACAACCATCGCGAAAGAGCTGCCAGTCGGGGCGCTCGAGGGCAATCTCCGCAGTCGTGCGACCCTCGTACTGCCCGTAGTTCCACTCGACGAGGTCCGGGTCGACTTCCGCATGCGAACCGAAACCACCGAGTGCGCAGGTTTGAGACGCGCGCCGAAGTGGACTCGCATAGACGTTCGCGAACGTCAACCCGCGCAGCCGCGCGCCGAGTCGTTCTGCGTTTCGTTCACCGCGCTCAGTGAGGGGAAGGTCGGTGAGACCGGTGTGCTGCCCCGACACACTCCATGCGGTCTCACCATGCCGCGCAAGGTAGACAACTTGAAGACGATCATTACGGGAGGCGGTCATCGCTGGGTCGATACGAGCTGCGCGACGTTCCACCACGCCGTTCACCGGCGTGGCCGAGCATGGTACCGATGAATCGATAGCGAGCCTCGACGTCGCCGCGTGCCGATGGGGCACAGTCGATTGAGAGTGAGCGATGATCGATCCCGGCGATGTACGCTACTCATCGCGGATGTCTGACGCAGAACTTGAAAAGCTCCTCAATGCTGGCGAATCCGGCCGTATCGAGCGGAAGGAATCGCTTGCGGGAGACGTTCCCAACAAGTTGCGCCAAGCGATTTGCGCGTTTTCGAATGACCTTCCGCGACACGAACTTCCCGGCATCGCATTTGTTGGCGTCCGCGACGACGGATCGTCCGCATCGCTTCAGATCACCGACGACGTGCTTGCCCAGCTCGCCAGTCTGAAGGACGATGGGAATATCGTCCCGCCTCCGAGCATGACTGTCGAGAAGCGCCGCCTGCGTGGTGCCGATGTCGCGGTTCTGACCGTCCTTCCGAGCGACTCGCCGCCGGTCAGGTATCGCGGAGAGATCTGGATTCGAACTGGTCCGCGGCGCGGGCGGGCCACTGCACCGGATGAACGCATCCTGAACGAGCGGAGGAGATCGGGGAACGCGCCTTTCGATCTTTCTGCCGTTCGCGCAGTGCGCGTGACCGATCTCGATCGGCGGTCGTTTGAGTCTGAGTACTTGCCGAGCGCCTTTGCGAGAGAGGTGCTCGACGCGAATGAGCGCAGCTATGAGCAGCGGCTCGCAGCGACGAAAATGGTTGTTTCTGATGGGGAGCCGACGCCGACTGTGCTCGGCGCACTCGTACTCTGTCCACGAACGCGAGACTTCATCCCGGGTGCATGCATTCAGTTTCTCCGCATTGCCGGTGACGACCTCAGCGATCCGATACGGCATGAACAACTCATCGATGGCACACCCGGTGACATGGCGCGTCGACTCGATGAGAAGGTCGCCGCTCACAATTCGATGACAGTGGACTTGGTTTCCGGTGCGGTGGAGCGTCGGAGGAGTAGCTACCCGATCGCGGCGATCCAAAAGCTCGCGAGGAACTCTGTCATGCACCGAACCTACGAAGCGACGAACGCGCCGATCAGATTCACCTGGTACGACGACCGAATTGAGCTCACGAGCCCCGGCGGGCCGTTTGGATCGGTAAACGCTAAGAATTTCGGTTCTCCGGGCGTCACCGACTATTGAAATCCGAGTCTTGCCGAAACCATGCGCGTTCTTGGATTGGTGCAGCGTTTCGGTGTGGGTATTGCCACGGCGCGCCGGGAACTCAGTCGAAACGGCAACCCGCCGCCAGAATTCCGCGTCGACGACGACTGGGTGGTGGTGACGCTGAGGCCAAGCGCATGAGAACTGTCGCGTTCTTCAACAACAAAGGAGGTGTTGGAAAGACATCGCTGGTCTACCACTTGGCGTGGATGTACTCAGAGCTCGGCATTTCTGTTGTGGCGGCGGACCTCGATCCCCAAGCGAATCTCACGAACATGCTGATCGGTGACGAAACGCTCGAGGAGTATTGGCTCGACGAGCATCACGCGAAGACGGTGTACGGTGCAATCAAGCCGCAACTGGAAGGCACTGGTGATCTCGCTGACGTCCACGTCGAATCCATTGCGCCGAACTTCGGTGCGATCATTGGAGACCTCGCACTCGCGTCCGCGGAGAACGAGTTGAACTCGCAGTGGCCCGAGTGCGCTGACGGTCGTCCCCGCGGATTCCGGGTGATTTCAGCTATCTGGCGGGTCATAGAGGCTGCGGCGGCAAAGACGAGCGCGTCGATTGTCCTCTTAGATGTTGGTCCGAATCTCGGCGCAATCAACCGTGCGGCGCTTCTCGCGGCGCAGCACATAATCGTTCCGCTCGCGCCGGACCTTTACTCGGTCCAAGGCCTTCGAAATCTTAAGCCGACGATTCGCGAATGGCGATCGCAATGGGCGAGCCGTGTTGTCAAAAACCCGGTGAAGGAATTGTCGCTTCCCCCGGGCGAAATGACCCCGGCTGGCTACATCGTCATGCAACACGCCGTGCGGATGCGATATCCAGTGATGGCCTACGACCGCTGGATCAAACGAATCCCGGCGGAGTATCGCGAGTATGTTCTCGACCTACCGGCGGCTGACCCAGAGCTTGTCGTCGAGACTGATCCGGAGTGCCGTGCTCTCCTACAGCACTACCGAAGTCTCATAGCGTTGGCAGAGGAAGCTCGTAAGCCAATGTTCATGCTGCGGGCCGGATATGGCGCCATCGGTGGACATGCGACGGCCGTTCGGGACTGCAGGAACGACTTCGAGGAGTTAGCGAAACGCGTACTCGAGAAGTGTGGAATCGTCGCACCCTGATTTGCCGACCTAACGGTGACGACAGATCTGCGTGTGTTGTCGTGCCCACCCACGCGCACACTCACGCGCCTCCTCGCGCGCCTCCTCACGC
>JAWXCC010000134.1:0-24000 GCA_034440475.1 Phycisphaerae bacterium
CACAGTCTCGATCAAGGTGCCAGCTCAAAGGCTCAATCTCTCGTTCACCCAGGCGAAGGCCGAACCCGAGGACCCGAAGAAGAAAACGCCGCGCGGCGTGATCGGCTCGATTGGCGAGCGGCTCACGCTTGCGGATGTCGTCTCGGCGAACGACGCGACGATCAACGACGAGAAGGATGGCAAGCCGCCGAAGGATCCAGCGCCTCGCTACAGCGGTGTTTCGTCGTTTGAGTGGTTGCCGTGGCACCTCGGCCCGAACGGCATGCCCGTCGACACATCGAGCGAGGACGCAGCGAAGGCAGAGATGCTCGTGATGATCGACGGTGACGTATATCGCCTAACAATCGACACAACGAAGTGGGAAGCGTCGATCGCTCCACCTGCGGCAGAGGCGTCGAAGGACGTTTCCAAAGAGGTTCCGAGCGACGGCGCGACCGACGCGAAGCCCGAGGCCGCGAAGTTAGATCCAAGCAGTCCAAATTCAA
Source organism: Phycisphaerae bacterium (assembly GCA_034440475.1). Lineage (GTDB taxonomy): Bacteria > Planctomycetota > Phycisphaerae > Phycisphaerales > SM1A02 > JAEUIT01. The sequence continues at coordinate 486 of JAWXCC010000134.1, forward strand.
AGAAGCCAAGCTCTAGCGGGGCCGCTGACGGCAAAAAGCCCACGCAACTCGAGTTTAAGCCCTCGACGCCGTACCTCGGCGAACTTATTCGCCTCACGCGCACCCGTGAGCGCGAGTCCGACGTGCAGTATCTCCCGGATGCAACCGGCTACACCTACCTCCGCAACAACGCGCTGCTGCGCGTCACGTTCGACAGTTCTGAAATCGTGCAGCTCGACCCTGAACTGAAAGACGGTGAGCGGATGGTTGGCTATCGCATCAGCCCCGACCAAAAGAGACTCGTCTTCCTCGCGACCCGCGGTGCGCCCGGCGCCATCGACAGCGGCGGCCGGAGCGTCACGATCGTTAACTATCGTGAGCGCTTCGCAAAGGCCGTCGACGTGCCGCGGCGCATGCCCGACGACGCGTGGCCCGAGTCGTACTCCAGCGTCTACCTCTACGACCTCGGCAAGCATCAGAGCGAAGATGGCCAGCTTGAGCGAGTGTTCACCAAACGAGTAAGCGGACCGCGCGATGTGATTCGTGTGCCGGAGTGGTCGCCCGATTCATCCCGAGTCGCATTTGCGGCGTTTGAGCAGGCGACCGGTCAAATAAAGATTCTCGAGGCGGGCTTCGCGGCCGAAACCGACAAGGATAAGAAGGAGAAAGCGAAAGCGAAGGACGAGGACGACGGGAAGGAAGGCGAGGGGGCGAAGAAGGAAGGCGACGCTAGCGAGACGAACTCTGACCTCGAACCGCAAGAGCAGAAGCGTGAGACCAAAAGAGACGGCACCCAAAAAGACGGCACCGGGCGAGACGAAACGAACAAAGACGACACCAAGCAAGACGACAGCAAGAAGGACGACGGCGCGAAACCAGCCAGCGGCAAGAAGCCCGATGCCGACAAGCCTGAGTTCAAGATTGAGAACGCCAAGGTCGTCTATCAATTCCTGCACGCAGGCGGACCGAGCACGCCAAGCATGATCGCTCCGTTATACTTGCCCGACAGCCGACGGATGGCGTTCATCACCGAGCTCAGCGGTTTTCGGCAGTTGCATGTGCTCGACCCGCGGTACGAAGAGCTGACCCAAGTGACGCATGGCAAGTGCGAGGTCCACCCGTTCCACCAATCAGCTGACGGTCGCACGCTCTACTACACCTCGACCGAGATTGATCCGGCACAGGATCACATCTATTCGATCGATCTCGAGACGCGGCAGATTAAGTGCCTCTCGAAAGATTCTGGAACCTACAGCCGTGTCGCGGTGCGGGACGACGGTTCGTATGTGCTTGCGTCGCACGTCGACTTCGGCGCTCTGCGCGAACTCGTCGCGATCACCGCGCCGGGCGTTGACACCGCCGCGATGACGCGGTTTACCGATTCGCATCCGTATGAGGCGTTCGTACTGACTCGCGTAAGCCCCGAGTACTTCAGCTATGAAAACCGGCATGGGCAGGAGATCCATGGCCACATGTTTAAGCCGAAGGACTGGAAGCCGACCGACAAGCGGCCGCTTCTACTCTTCGTGTACGGCGGTCCGCTCGGCGAGCGGAATATGGCAGCGCGGGGTTCCTTCGACTCCTCCGGCTACTTCTTCGCCCGCTACATGGCGGAAACTCACGGATACGTCACCGCGACAGTCGACCCGCGCGGCGTTTCGGGATACGGCGCGGTTTTTGAGAAAGCGAACTTCGAGCAGGTCGGCAAGCCGCAGACTGAGGACCTTGTCGACGGCGCGCGATGGTTCGCCAAGAACCATGGAGTCGATGAGAAGCGGATGGCTCTTCATGGTTGGAGCTTTGGTGGGTTTCAGACGCAGATGGTCATGTACACCGAACCCGAAGTGTTCGCTGCGGGCATCGCTGGCGCTGGTCCGACGGAGTGGCAAAACTACAACGCGTGGTACTCGACCGGCACGGTCGGCAAGAACGAGCCGGGCAAAGTCGAGCTAGAAAAATATTCGCTGCTCCCGCTCGCAAAGAACCTCAAGGGCAAACTCCTGCTCGTCCACGGCATGGAAGATTCCAACGTGCTGTTCCAAGACACGGTGCGGGTCTACCGCGAGTTACTGAAGGCAAAGAAGCAGACGCAAGTTGAACTCTTCGTCGATCCGACCGGCGGCCACAGCCTTGGCGGCGACGTGAAGAGTTTCGGCCGCTTCAGCAAGTACGAAGAGTTCTTGCTGCGAACCATCGGTCGATGGGAGACACCGAAGGTAGAGCAGCCAAAGGAAGAGAAGCCGGCTGACGAGAAAGAAGCCGCAAAGGACGAACAGCCCACCGGTGACAAAGTCAGCGGCACGCCGTCATTTCGCTAACTCCCGCAGCTTGATGCTTCGAAACTGGATCTTCATCGGTTGGCCCGTATGAAGCTGTAGCGCGAGGATTCCATGCGTGCGCGCGCCTTTCGCGCCGGGCTCGGTCACAACCGTATCGTTGTCGACGATCTCAGCCATTCTCACGCCATTGATTTCATGGATCGCATGATTGCCCGAGACTTCGATGCGGTAGGTGTTCCAGCCGTCCTTGCCGTTGATATGACCTGCGAGCGCTTGGGGGTCGCCGAGAGATCCGGTCACCTTGGGTTTACCGCCGGGTTCGATTTCAACCTGCTGCCCGCGCAGCGCCAAGATCCCGCGATCGCGCTCGCCGTACAGGATTCCGGTGTATTGGACCGGCTGATCGATATCAGCTTGATACCCGCCGACGATCCACCTCCCGCGATCGCCTGAGCCATCGGCGACGGGTACTTCGAAGCTTCGGTACTGCAACCCCGAGTTTGCCCAGTCGGAGCGGATGACGTACTCGAACTGAACCTCGAAATCACGAACGTCAGCGCCGCGATAGATGATGAATGTGTTGCGCTCCGTGGGATTCGCCGCGGTCGTCTCCCCGGTCAGCGTTCCGTCCTCGACGCGCCAGAATCGTGCATCGCCGTCCCACCCGGTGAGGTCAACGCCGTTGAAGATCGACCTCGCGCCGACACTCTGAGGCGGACTCGCCTCTGGTGTGCAGGCAGGTGCGCCACAGGCGAGAGCTGCAAGCCATAGCCCGCATGCCCGCATGAATATCGAGTTTGATCTGTGCTTCATCGTGTGTGCCATCTCAGGGTGATGTCGGGTGTGACAGGTTGTGTGCTGATTGTGATGGGACCGCAACGCTGGAGGTTCCGCCACAACATGTTTGTTTCCGCGGCAGGCATTCTCTACGCTCGCGCGACTATGCGTTCACGATTTGTCGGAAGAACCTGCGCCCTCGCGCTCCTCCTCGTACTCTCGTCCGCAACCCCGAGTGCGACGTGCGCTGGCACGTGGGTCGCGGTGGCGACCGACGCTCCGGTCGTGAACGCGGGTGTGGCAATTCTCCTCTCTGACGGCGCCGTGCTCGTGTTAGGGAACGCGTCCCCCAATCGCGAACTCGGCGACACCTGGCATCGACTCACTCCCGATTCGACCGGCAGCTACGTGAACGGCACTTGGAGCGCGATTGCGCCGATGCTCGACACGCGCGAATACTTCTCGTCGCAAGTCCTGATGGATGGCCGCTTATACGTGGCGGGCGGCGAGTACGGCACTGGAAAGTCGAAGGCCGAGGTGTACGACCCCGTCATGGATACGTGGACCGCCACGCCGCCTCCCGGCGGGGTCGTGAGCGACGCGAATTCCGAGATGCTGCCGGATGGGCGCGTGCTGCAAGCTCTCGTTGAGGGGAACCTGAAGAAGACACGCATCTACGACCCAGTGACTAACACCTTTGTTGACGGCCCTCAGTGCCTTGGGATCCACAACGAGTCAGTGTGGATGAAACTCGCGGACGACAGCATCCTCTTTGTCGATCGAGGCACCACTGCGTCCTAGCGATACCTTCCCGCCACGAACGTTTGGACCGCGGCTGGCACTGTGCCGGTACAGCTCTACGATTCGTTCGGACTTGAGACGGGCGCGGCGCTGCGACTGCCGGACGGTCGCGCGTTCTTCCTCGGCTCGCCGAAGACGAGCGCCTACTACCAACCGAGCGGAAGCTCCGCGCCGGGGACGTGGACGGCGGGTCCCGTTCCGCCGGGCGGTCGCGGCGCGCCCGACGCACCGATGGGAATGCTCGTGGACGGCAGGATTCTCTGTGCTCTCTCGCCAGCGCCCAAGCCCTTCGATCACTTTCCGAAACCGACTACGTTCTTTGAGTTCGACTACCTCACGAACACCTACGAGGAAATCGCTGCGCCTGGCGGCGGCACGTCGATCGACGATCCGTCGTACACGTTTTGCTTCTTGGCCCTGCCCGATGGGAGCGTGTTCTGCACGCACCAAGCATCCGCGACGTATTACGTCTACGTGCCGGACGGCGCACCACTTGCGATCGGGCGTCCCACGATCAAGAGCGTGGTGAAGCAACCCGACTCGACGTACCTGCTCACGGGAACCGGATTCAACGGTATTTCCGAGGGAGCGTCGTACGGAGACGACTGGCAGATGAATACGAATTGGCCGATCGTCCGATTGGCGTCGACGCGCGGACCTGAGGTCCACTACGCCCGCACTTTCGGATGGAACTCGACCGGCGTCGCAACTGGCGAAGCGGTCACTACCACCAGCATGTCCCTGCCGCCGTCGATCGCGCCGGGTTCGTACAGCCTCGTGGTGGTGGCGAACGGCATCGCGTCTAAGCCTGTCCCACTCGATGTTCTCTCGTCGCGCTGCGCGGCGGACCTGAACGCAGATGGAGTCGTTGACGCCGCCGATCTTGCCGCGCTGCTCGGCCAATGGAACAGCCCCGGGAAGGGCGACCTCAACGGAAGCGGAATGGTGGACAGCGCTGACATCGGACAACTTTTAGGTGAGTGGGGGCGCTGCCCGTCGTGAGCGCGACGATGTGTGCTGGCGAACGAGTTATCCATTCGTTACGCGCGCTCGTGGCAGAACTGTGACATTCGGCAGTACGCTCGAAAACATCGTTCCGCCGATGTCGCGGTCCCAGCAGAACCGGGAAGCCCCAAACATGGGCAACACGGACAGCTGCTCGATCTAACCTGAAGACCTCCCAGAAGACCCCCCCCCCCATGCGTCTCGCTCTCTCGCTCGTCATCTTCGCCGTGTGTACCTGCTCGGCTTTGGCCCAGAATGCAATGCTCGCCGTGCTTCCCGCCCAGGCCGCAGCACCGAAGGGCATTCCGGTGCCCGACATGCCTGTGCTGACGACGACAAAACTTGAGGGTGGCCTGATCGTTGAGGACATGAAGGTCGGGCAGGGGTACGAGATCAAGCCCGGCGATGCGGTCGTCGCGCACTATCACGGCACGCTCCGCGTCGACCCGAACACGGTGTTCGACTCGTCATTCAGCCGAGGCGAACCCTTGGGGTTCCCACTCGCGGCCGTCATCCCGGGCTGGCAGAAAGGCGTTCCGGGAATGAAGATCGGCGGAGTCCGCCGACTCATAGTGCCAGCGGCGATGGCCTACGGCGAGGGGTCACCGAGCCCCGCGATTCCACCGAACTCCGACCTAGTTTTTGTCATTGCGCTTGTCGACGTCCTCGGCGTCGAAGATCTCAAGGTCGGCGCGGGCGACATGACAGCAACATCACGGTGCGTGGCAATTACGGCGTACACGATCACCGACAAGGACGGAAAAGTTATCGAGAAGCACGATGCCAGTGACCCCTACATCTGGATCCCGAATGAGTACGCGCCGATCTCGCTTGGTATTCAGGGCATGAAGCTTGGCGGGAAGCGCCGGATCAAGGTGCCTGCGGCGTTCAACCAGTTCAACGCCGACTTCGCACGTGAGTCTGGCCCGGCGCGTCCAGCGAACGTGCTGGTAACCATCGAGGTGGAGTTACTGAAGATGCGAAACATCCCGATCGGGTCAAAGACGCCCGGTTGTTGAAGCCGATCGCCCGGCTCGGATGGTGCCGGATCACCGTGCATGGCTGAATGGAACTGGCGAATGTGACCAGCTATCAGAGTTAGGGATTGCATTGAACCCGCCGCCGTCGCCACAATGGCGGAATGCCCAGCTGCAAACACTTCCTTGACGTATTGATCGCGTCAGCGCTCGCTCCGTTCGTCATCGCCAATCCGTCGAGTGCCGACGAGTTCACGTCGGTGAGCATTGACAGTTTCGTGAACGCCAGTCTTCAGGCCGGGAACTCAGCGTATCCCTCGGGCTCACCGGTGCTGCTCGGCGGGATCCCCTTCGAGATCGCCCCGCTGGGCAACAACTACATCCAGACTTCTTCGTTCCGTGGGACTGTGGCGCTCGTGTTTCCTATCGGGCTACCGAACGTCGCAGGCGTCCACACGCTCATCAATACGTACTGGGGCGAGGGCGGGTCTGGCACGCTCGCCTCGCTGAAGTTCGAATTCGATGATGGCTCGAACTTCGTGAAGCCCCTCGACGGCAACGTCGACATTCGTGACTTCTACCAGAACGTTTTTACGAACACGATCAACGGCACCACGACGGTCAACGTCTTCACGACCGACAACGACGGCCCCGCCGGACCGAATGCATATCGACTGGATAAGCAATTCGTCGATCTCAGCGCGTTCAGCGACCGAACGTTAGTCTCGATGACGCTCGTCGACTCGGGCAGCAACGGCGTGCAGCGAACCTTCCTCTCCGGTATCACCGTTCAGACATTCGCGTCGTCGTGCGTCCCAGCCGACCTCGACTGCGATGGCGTGGTCGGAGCGAAGGATCTCGCGATCTTACTCGGCGCGTGGGGTACCGCGGCCGCTGATCTCGACGGCGACGGCGTGACGGGCAGTCCCGATCTGGCGATCCTGCTCGGATCGTGGACCTGACTTACGATCGTGGAGATCTTTGAAGACGACAAGCGCCACCTGCTGCCCGCGCAGAGCTGCAAGATCGCGCAATGGCGTTCTTCGTACGTGTGGATCAGGCGAGCGTACGGCCCAGAAGTCTCTCAAGGATTCTCAGCGGTGCTCTCGAGGGATCTAACATAGACTTGATGGGCAGGTGATAAGTTTGCTCGAGTGCGTACTGCCCGCTCATCGCTGCATGCGAGACGAGATCGGTGAAGACCATCCAAGTGCTTCCTGCTTGAAACTCGCAGGCGCGCTGAGGCGACCGTGACTGGTAGTCCAAGTCAGCCTTCATCCGGTCGTGCAGTTGAAGCATGTAGTGGTCGTAGGCGGTGCGTCGACGCTTGGTGACGCCCAGCAATCGGAGGATGCTGGCGCTGCCCCAAACTGGGCCGCTGAGCGAACTCTGGTAGTGGCTCGCGACCCCCTCAAATGAATCACCAAGCCTCCATTGGCGACTCTGCCCGTGTGGATTCACGTTGGTCAGAACGCGCAGTATTCGGGTTCCCTGTGTGGGCGACGACGGAAAACTGTCCACGTGCAGTCGCTTGTCGTCCTTCCGCCACGAGATCTGCCTGCCCGCGATCTCGGTAGCGCGGAAGCTGGTGCGGGCCTGCTTCAGTCCCGTCTCATAGTGCGGCAGCAGGTTTCGGAGCAGCGCCCGGCTCGTTTCGGCGAAGCGATGGATCATGCTCTGCAATCGCTTGTGATCTGCTTCATTGAGATTGCCGCCGCGCAGCGATCCGGTGGTTGGATCCAAGCTGACATTCTTCGCCTTCCCAGCGATCGACGGCGTGAGAAGTTCGCTCTCGCCCGCCTGCAACAGAAAGGGAAGCCGCGGGAAAGACAGGAAATCTCCCCGCTCGAGCGCATCGATCGCGAGGTCCTGTTGGGCTGTCGTGATTCGCTGATCCCACGTCGTGACTGGCAGAGTGATGAGCTCGGTCATGCTGGTTGCTCCTATAAGCTAACAGCCTGTGGCAAAAGTCATTTGGGCTGCGGATGAGCAGGTTGGTCCACTTGCCCAGTCATAAGTAGGCACCGCGACGCAGTCTTTCCCGCAGGATACGTCAGCCACGGCGACGCTACTTTACCGGAACCCGTCGCCGTCCGACCCATCGCGATGACTTGGATCTTGTCGGTACCACTCGGCGAGGACTCGGTACAGCTCGGCGTCCCAGTCAAACATCGCGGACGGTCGCTCGAAGAATACCTCGGTGGCAACGGCGAAGAACTCGGCCGGATTCGTCAGCGCGTAACGCCTAAGCGGCGGCGAGAGCCCGATGCGGAGGTCGGACTCGAGGTGCTCGCGCGCCGAGGTCATCGCGTCGTGCCACGCGTGCGCTTGCTTTGCCGACTCCATCCGCGGCGTGCCATCCACTGGGCCAGCAGCCATGTCGAGCTTGTGCGCGAATTCGTGCAGCACAAGGTTCTCGCCGTCATGACCATATACCGCGCCAGTCAGCGTGTGACTCCATGAGAGAATGACTGGCCCGCGATCGTGCGCCTGACCAAGGACCGCTTGGCCGCCGGTGTTGATGACCCCGGCACCCGAGCCGGGCATGATCCCTTGCCGGGTTGGTCCGGTGAAGTACCCGCTGGGATACACGAGAATCGACGAGACATTATTGAAACGATCTTCCGGTCGCGCGAGCAGCAATCGACATGCTTGCGCCGCGATAACTGCCCGTACTTCGTCCGTGAGTTTGAGTCCGCCGCAGCCTTCCCAGTGCCGCTCGGCGATGAAGAAACGTATCTCGTCCTCGATACGGAGCTGCTCATCGGCGGTGAGCGTTGACCAGAATCGCATATTGCGATCAAGGAGAACGCGCCACCCCGGCGGAAACGGTGTGCGGCGAATGCGTCTACGACGGAGCCAGCGGATAAGCATCGTTGCTACGGAAGGGTATCCGGAGCGCCGCTGGGTGAATTGAAGCGGCGGGACGCGCGAGTGCGGAGGCGTTGGGTCGTGGAGTCAGCGCGAAGTCGACTCTCGCGGTTTGAGAACGCTCTCGCAACTTACCGCGGATCGTCTCGAATAGAAGAGCGCCGGTGGAACGCTTCGAGGAATCGAATCTATGAGATGCCACTCAATCGCTCAATAGCACGGGCGCTCCTAGTCGCGCGGCGGCGCTCACTGCGCTGAGCGCCCTCGCCGTGGTCGTGCACCCGAACGCTTGCGTCGCAGCCCCGGGCATCACGATGTATCGAGTCGTGAAGATCGCGGAGATTGCAGATCCAGATCAAATCGGTTCACCCGATGCCATCGGCAACTTCTTCTTCGCCGATAACACCTTCGGAATCAATGAAAGCTCAGAGATCGTCGGGGCGTACGACCTCCACACCATGGCAGGGGTCTCGGCATCCATCCAATCGGTGGCTACCGACCTCTGTAACTCCGGCGATGACACAGCAGGTTTCGTCGGAGTGACGATAGTGGCTAACACGGGCTGCCGTGAAAATGCGATTCCGACTCCGACGGGCCTGCAAGCTCGATCCGCCATCGCGTGGAGGTTTCGGACGACCGGTGCGCTCAGCGTCGAGGCAGTCGCTCCACCCGTAGCCAATGTCGAATCGTGGGCCCACTCCGTCACCGATCTGTTCGACGCCCTGCCGCTGCATCCCGGACATGAGTCGGTCGTGGTGGGGAAGGCGTCGACCGACTGTTTTCACAACGTGATCGGCTTCGGAGATGTTATCCCCAGCGGCGCTCGAACCATACTGAGCGCGTTCGACTCCGGCACGCGGTCCGCGGCCCTCGCTGTCTATCCGCCGATACTCAGCTCCGCCAGCACGTTGCTCAGGCCATTGACGTTTGCGGGTCGCGACTGAGCCTCTGTGGCGGGCGTGCGCAACTGCACCGCGCCTGGGTTTGGCTCTGCTGATTGCAGTCTGAACGACCTTGACGCCATTCGGTGCTCGGTGAGTTCGAGCACGATTGGAATCGACCAGCTTGCGCATCTGGGCTGCGCGCCGTCGTCCCCGCCATGTGACGCGGAGAACTGGTCGACTGAGGCGCGGGCGGTGAATTGGGACGGCTACCTCGCCGGGGTGTATACCAAGCGGCCAACACCCACGAGCGGCCCTTGCATCCAGCGCGCAGCGTTTTGGTCGCCCGTGTCGCCGTTCCTGCATGAAATTGGATTGACACTGCCGTGTGGAATCGCGGCGGACGCGTCCTCGCGTTCAGAGTCGCTGACCCGAGTTGACGAACAGGGTTGGCTGACTGTCGTTGGTTGGTTGCCGAGCCTCTTGAAGTCAGTCATCTGGCGAGGTCTGCATTCGAACTGGTGTGCAGTCGAGGGGACCGATGCGTCCATCCTCGACATCTCGCAATCTGCGGATGCAGGGACGTTGGATGGTGCGGCTTGCCGCGAGCCGCATTTAGGCGACCTCACGCTTCCGTCAAGCGTGGTGATCCATCGGTGGATCACCGAGATCTATGACGTCAACGACTACGGCCATGCAGTCGGCGTCCTCCGAAAGGTCTTCGATGTCACGAATCCGGGAAACTGCCTCAGCTGTGGTGGCGCTGGCATGGCGCAGGCAGCGCAGCCGGGCGACGGCGATGCGTCGCCGGGCAGCGATTCGGAAAGCGTGCTCGCGCTGAACTTATCGCAACTGGGATTTGATTCGATCGACACGTTTGTTGCTTGGGGTCTCGCAGCTTCTCAGGACCAAATCACCGGTGTGATGGAGCAGTTGAGTAGTCTTCTGAGCGATGAAGGAGGTACACCATGATCCGTACAATGCGAGGTCGCCTATCGGTACTTTGCACGGGATCGATTCTCCTGATGGCATCGATCGCGCACTCAGAGGTTACAAGCTACAACTCTTTCGCCGCGTGGTCGGGGGCGAGTCCGATCTTCACGACGCTCGACTTTACGTCGGTCGGAGACGGGTATGTCACGGATCAGTACGCGAGCTTGGGTGCCGTGTTTGCGGAGGGTGACGACTACGCGTTCATTAGTGGTGGATTGTTCCCGCAGGACGGGTGGGGTGTCGTCGGATCATTCTTCGGAAGCGGCTCGGTAACAGTTCAAGTTCTGAGCGCGATTCCCGCCTTCGGTGCCTTCTACACCGGCGGGCTCCTTAGGCGGCGACGACGGCTGATCTAACGATTGCAGGCACTACGTCGACGTTCGCGAAATGCGCAGGCAGCGTTCGGAGAGCGTGCTCGCGCTGAAGCTGTCACAACTGGAATCCGTATGAGGGGTAGTGCCTGCGCCCGATTGCGTTTAGGCGCTCGATCCGATCGCTTTCGTTCTAACTCCATGTTTCCTCCGATTTCTCCGTGCTCAACACTCTGTATGGCGCTGACTGCAGCGCTAGCAGCAGAACCAAAGGCACAAGGCACTTTTAGCACGGAGCAATCGGAGTGAGGTCGGAGTTTGAGGGATCCGGTCGCGCCACTTCTCTAACACTCAGCACATGCAGCCGTTCATGGACACGCCCCCCAAGCGCCGAGCAGAAGCCCAAGATCGATCGCGTCGGTGGTGCCGTCGCCGTTGATGTCGCCAAGCACGCCGCCCCAACCACCAAGCAGAATCCCGAGATCGGACGCATTGACGGAGCCAGATGCATCCAGATCGCCCGGGCACGGCGCCGTTAACGTCGACGGCAACACGCTCGTCCACGTCGTACCGACACGAATCTCGTCGGTCAGGAAGCCGCCGTCGTTCAAGATCTTGATGTTGACGGGAAGCGCGCCGGTCATCGTGTACGTCGCCTCAGGCGCGACTGGCTGCGGATCGTCGATCATCGGATTCACGAAGAGGCCGTAGGTGATCGTGCCATCGAAATTATTGTTGATACGCACCACGCATAGCGCCGTCACGTTCTCCTCGACTGGAACCGTGGTATCGACGCCGGAGAACGCGGTGTTCATCAGGCCGTAATGGAACGTGCCCGGATGTGCACCAACGATCATGCCGTTTGATAGGCTCCCGAACTCCAAGCCGCCGCCTTGGCCAAAGCCTGGCACCGGCCGAAAGAGGAACGAGACATACACCACGCCGTCGGTCGTCGTATAGGGCGCGATATTACGGCTGTAGATGGAATAGGCCGTGTTCGGGAATGGTGGTGTCGCGGCGCAGTTGCCGGAGGTTTGGAGATTTGGCCACGTGAGTCCCGATATTCCGACGCCAGTCGGGATCTCTTGCACCAGAAGCCAGTGCGAACTCCAGCCGGTGCCGCCGTTGAGCCCGGCGAGCGAATTCGTTGGGGCGTAATTGAAACCCTCGTAGGCGACAAGCTCGCTCGCGTTCGCGGCGAGGGTTGCAGAACACAGAGCAGCGATACCGGAAGCGATCAACCCGCTCTTTGTTTTCTTCATGGGCTATACCTTCTGGCCGACGCGGCCAAGCTTGTGTGAACAGACGACAACAGCGATGGCGCGATTACCCGGTCCAATCGCCTAGCAGGATCGCGAGGTCAGCTGCGTTCACGATCGTGTCGTGATTAAGATCCGCCGCCGCGTTGTTCGTGCCCCATGCACCTAACAATATGGCGAGATCGGCGCCATTCACATGGCTGTCGCCGTTGAGATCGCCCGGCGTCGCGGGGCTCGGCGTGACGTTCATGATGTCAGCCATGAAGATCGGGCCCCAGTCACCGCAACCTGGTGGCGGGAGAAAGTAGTGAACGTTCACGCTGTTGAAGCCCGAGGGCGCGGTGAAGCTCAGCGTTGTGGTCGGCCACGTCGTGTCAGGCGGCGCAACTGCCGTATTCGATCCGACGACGACGCCGTTCATCGATGCGGTGACCTTCATCGTGGCACCGGAGTCGCACGCAAGGTCTTGCACCGCACAGAGGATCGAGAAGTCAGTCACTGTCTTGGAGAACGAGATATTGAGGTCGGCGGGGAAAACACTGTTCGGCATGATGCAGAGGCCCGAGAAGCCAACTGGAACGAAGCCGAAGGTGCCAGCCTGCTGTATCGAATATCCTTGGCCAGTCGCAGTGAGATGCCCCGTAATGCCTCCGGCCGCAACATCGATCGGAAGCGACGTCGATGGCGGCGCGTTGTCGAAGTTGAAGAGCACGTTTTGGGCCGAGACGGCGGAAACAGCGGTGAGCGCGGAGAAGAGTGAAATCGCGAGTGTGGGGCGCATAGACGCTCCGATCAAAAGAGGTGCGAAGGCGGCCGACCGACAGGGCATCGCACGAACGATCGCGATGCACCCACTTCGGCGGCAACCTCTTCTAGGTGCACTGCGGCGTTGGAATTGATTCAATATCCACGGCTATCACGCAGCATTTCGCGCTCGGAGCATCCATTCGTCCACCGCCGACAACTTCGCGGCAATTGTGAGCGCGCCTTCCGAAATCGAATCAACCAATCACCGATCGAGGTTCTGCTATCTCGCCACGTCCGGCGCGTACAAGCCGACGAGACGCGAGATGACGAACGCCATGGAGAGAACGGAGATCAGTTCTTGGAGGATGACGAGCGACTGCGCTGCTTTGCCAGTCGGAACGACGTCGGTGAGTCCGACCTGCGTTACGACGTTGCAGCTGAAGTACGTGATGTCGGCGACGTGCAGGCTCTTCGTTCCGCCGAGAGCCGAGAACGAGCCGTGGACGAGGTGTGCGACTAGGGCGTAGAGAAAACACCACAACACGCCGAAGAGGAGGTAGACGTTCGCACAACCGAAGAGCCGGTCGCGCGTAACTCTGCGTGGTGCCGCACCATCGTTCTCTCGCGCGACGTTAGACTCTCTTCATGGCGGTGACGGAAGTGGCCCGGTCGATCCGAAACGTGATGCGCTCCACCGAGATTCTCGAGGTGCTGGTGCGGCACGGCTTCGCGGATGTGGTGACGCAGATCGGGTTCGATCGGCTCTTTGAACGCGGCAAGCGATTTCTTGGGGCGGCGCCGAGTCCTCAGATCGAACACTTGCCGCGTCCGGCGCGCATGCGTCTCGCCATGGAGGAGCTCGGCCCGACGTTTATGAAGCTTGGGCAGATGTTGTCGTGCCGCAAGGACCTCATTCCCGCCGAGTGGGCCGACGAGTTCGCGAAACTCCAGGCGGAGGGTCCGAAACTTCCATTCGAGGTCATTCGCGAAGCGCTCGCCAAGGAGTTCCAAGGTCGCGAGGCGACACTGTTCGCGTCGATCGAAGAGACGCCCATCGCCGCAGCATCGATGGCGCAGGTGCATCGCGCGACGCTCGCCGACGGAACGCCCGTCGTACTGAAGATCCTTCGACCCGGAACCGAAGAACGCACCCAAGCCGACCTCGAGATCTTGCAGACGTTCGCCGAGTTCGCCGAAGCGCATCTCAAAAACAGCGGATTCAGCCCGCGCGATGTGGTGCACGAATTTGGGCGCGAGCTGAAGCGCGAGGTGGACCTCACGTACGAAGGACGCAGCACCGATCGGCTCCGCCGCGCTTTCGAGAGTGACCCCAACGTCGAGTTCCCCGTCGTGTACTGGGACGTCACGACGCGGCGCGTGCTCGCGCTCGAAGAGTTCAAGGGCGTTCTCCTCTCACGGCTCAAAGACGGCGATCTCACGCCGGAGCAGCGCACCGAAGTAGTCTCACACGGCGCCGATGCTGTCGCGCGACAGTGCCTTGAAATTGGTCTGTTTCACGCTGATCCGCATCCAGGCAACCTGTTTGCGCTGCCGCGCGCGGACGGCCACGTCGCCGCTGGCTTCATCGACTGCGGTATGACTGGGCGCATCGAGCCGCGCACCATGGAGCAGTTAGCGCGGCTGGTGAAAGCAGTTGCTGAAGCAAACATCGATGAGGCGATCGCCGTCGCTGGACAACTCGCGAATGTGGAACCGAAGAAGCTCGACGAGCCGGGTTTCCGCGGCGACATGGCCGAACTCGTGCAGTCATTCGAGGTGACCTCGTTTGATCAGTTCAACTTACCGGGGCTCCTTGAGAACCTGTTCCAAACGATGCGGGCGCACCACATCCAGTTTCCTGCGGAACTCATTCTGCTCATCAAGGCGCTCACGACGATCGAAGCTGTCGGTCGCAGTCTCGATCCGACGTTCGATCTCATCGCTCATATGCGCCCAGCAATTACGCGGGTCGTCGCTCGCCGTTACGGCTGGGCGGCGCTGCGCCGAAGGCTGCGGGACGGCATCGCGCAGTACGCGTTGGTTGTGGAAGAGCTTCCGCGCGAAATCATGATGCTGATGGGAACCGTGAGGCGTAACAACTTCGCGGTGAATCTTCAGCACCGTGGTTTGACCCAGCTCACACGCACCATCGAACACGCCAGTCGAAACATTGGCTTCGCATTGATGGTGACAGGCCTCACGGTGAGTTCGGCGATTCTGATTCTCGCGAGCGATCGCGGCGGGCGCCCCGGGCTTCTCACCATTGGCACCGGGGGTTTCGTGCTCGCCGGGGTCATGGCGATTTTCTACGTGATCGCCAATCGCCGCTGGATGTCCGACAAGCGGAACGCACGCGGTGACGACGAGCAGTAACTGAGTCAGGCGCGCTACCGCTTCGCGGACTTCTTCGCGGTTGTTCTCGCGCTTGTCTTCGCGCTTGTCCTCGATGGAGAGGACTTCTTGGCGGACGTGCGGCTCGCTGGTTTGGCACCTGGGGACTTCGCGCTCGCCGCCTTTCCCGCTGGCACCTTTTTGCTCACCGTTCTGCCGCTCGACGCGCTACGAAGTGCAGCACCGAACCCACTCAGGAGTCCTGAGATGCCCATCGCTACTTCGCTCGCGACGCCTGCCGCCGCGCGGCCGCTTGCCTTCATCGTCTCCACAGCGAGGTCGGGCGCGCGGTGCGCCGCAGTCGACAGCGCATCGCGTGTTGCGGGCGCGAGCTTCGTGCCTGCCTTCTTGGTTCGACGCACGAGTTCATCGAGGTACTTACTCGACTCGGCAGACATGCCGCGCGCTGCGTCGCTCACCGCTGAAAGGAAATCTGCTTCGAGTTTCTTCACGGTGGATGCCAGGGGCTTAAGCTCGTTGTCCGTCATGCGCTGGGTCGCGGTCTTCGCGTGCGCGACGGCGCGGCGCGCCGATTCGGCGCTGGCCGCGATCGCGTCGGACATGCCGTCGAACGCTTCATGCAAGACGTTTTTGTGATCGGCGGGAACTGCCTTCGCGAGCCCCGCGCGAACACCTGTGAACGCATCCTTCACCGCGGCGCGCACATCCGACGCGCCGAGCTCTCCCGCCGCGAGTGAGTCGCGCACAAGCGCGTGCATGCGCGATCGAATGTCGACGCGATCTTCGACGATGCGCTTCGCTCGTTCAGAGGTCTTCGTTCGAGTCTTCCCAGTGATTGATTTGCCAGTGGTTGATTTCTTAGCCATGATGATTCTCCGAGGCGGGTACGCGTGACCGCCTGCCCGCATGGTAGCGATGCGATTGTGCCGGTCGTGTGCGACGCATCAACGACAATTACTCCGGCAACGAAGAAACACCCACGCCGTCACCGGTCCTCACATGAGGAGGTCTGGCACGACCGTGCCCGCGACGTCTGTCAACCGGTAGTAACGACCTTGGAGCTTGTACGACAGTTGCTCGTGATTCACGCCTAGGAGATGCAGCATCGTCGCGTGAAGATCGTGGACGTGCACCGCGCCGTCGACAATGTTGTAGCCGTAGTCGTCGGTCGTACCGTGCACTGAACCCGGCTTCACGCCGCCACCCGCCATCCACGCCGAAAAGCACCGTGGATGGTGGTCGCGACCGTAATTGTGGGTGGTCATCGTCCCTTGGCAGTAGGCAGTACGCCCGAATTCGCCCCCCCAAATGACGAGCGTGTCGTCGAGCAGACCGCGCTGCTTGAGGTCGGTGACGAGTGCCGCCGACGCTTGATCGGTCTGCTGACATTGCGTCGTAATGCCGCGCGGCAAATCGCCGTGCTGATCCCACCCTTGATGGAAGAGCTGCACAAAACGCACGCCGCGCTCGACGAGCCGGCGTGCGAGGAGGCAATTGGCGGCGTAGGTCCCGGGCGTGCGGGCGTCGGGACCATACAACTCGAACGTCGCATCTGATTCCGTCGAGCAATCACTCGCTTCGGGCACACTCGTCTGCATTCGCCACGCCATCTCGGCTTGCGCCATGCGGGCTGAGACCTCGGGGTCGAGGGTAGTCGCTAACTGCTCCGCGTTCAACTTCGCGAGTGCGTCGAGCATCGAGCGCCGGGCATGCGGTGACACGCCCTCTGGATTCGTGAGGAAGAGAACTGGCTCACGTCCTGCACGAAACTGCACGCCTTGATGCGAGCTCGGTAGGAATCCACTGCCCCAGAGGCGCGAATAGAGCGGTTGATCGCACGAAGCGTTCCGCGAGACAAGCACAATGAACGCTGGCAGATTCTCGCTCAAGCTCCCGAGCCCATATGAAAGCCAAGCACCCATCGATGGCCGGCCCGCTTGCTGGTGACCGGTGCAGAAGAACGTAATCGCGGGATCGTGATTGATCGCCTCGGTGTGCATCGATCGGACGATGCAGAGGTCATCAACGATCTTCGCGGTATGCGGCAAGAGATCACTCACCCATGTACCATTCGCGCCGCGCTGCTGGAATGGCGTGAACGAACCCGCAAGCGGCAGCAGCGATTGATTGCCACTCATCCCTGTAAGGCGCTGGCCTTGTCGCACCGAGTCGGGAAGTGGTTGCCCGTGCTGCTCACGCAGTTTCGGCTTCGGATCAAATGTCTCCATCTGCGACGGTCCGCCCGCTTGAAACAGATAGATGACGCGCTTCGCCTTCGCGGTCGGCAGGCGAAATCTCGACGTCGCATCGACGGCAGAGGTGCGACTGCCGACGATCGACGCGAGTGCGATGCCTCCGAGTCCCAGCGCCGATTGGCCGAGGAAGTGGCGCCGCGTGAGCGCGAGAGGATGGTCGTGAGCGAGTGTCATCGTGAGGTGGTACCCGCGTCTGAAGCGAGAATTGTCGAAGCAACCAGCGTGAGCGCGGCAAGTGCCGGGTCAGGTGTCGCGGTACCGACGACGGCCGCACAAGCAGCGGCGTCAACGCTGAATGCGGCCAGTCGGTCGTCGTAGAGCGTACGCAGCGCCGCGAGTTCGGCAGGTCGCGGATCGCGAGCGACAAGCAATCGAAACGCGCGTTCAATTCGCTGCACTGGATCGGACCCGACGTCGCGGGCGGCGCGAGCAGCTAACAATTGTGCGCACTCGAAAAAGACCGGATCGTTTACGAGCGCAAGCGCCTGAAGCGGCGTATTCGTCGACTGTCGTCGCGCTAGGCACTGCTCGCGGCTCCCAGAATCGAACAACAGCATGTTCGGCGGTGGCGAGGTGCGCTTGCGGGACGTGTACAGGCTGCGGCGATGCGCGTTGTCACCGACGTCGGGCACGTACCCCGAAGTGCCTTGCGAACTCGCGCCAGCATCTTCCCACAGTCCCGCAGGCTGCCATGGTTTCACGCTGGGGCCACCTCGATTTTCGACGAGCAACCCAGACGCCGCGAGCGCCTGATCGCGCAACATCTCCGAGGTCAAGCGCGATGACGGACCGCGCGAGAGGAGCACATTGTTCGGATCTCTTTCGAGCTTCGCTGCGGTATTGACCGACGATTGACGAAACGTCGCCGAGAGCATCATGCGGCGGAGGAGCGCTTTCACATTCCAGCCGCTGGCGGCAAACTCTACCGCTAACGCGTCGAGCAGCTCGGCATGCGAAGGTTGGTCGCCTTGCAATCCGAAGTTCTCTTGGGTGGCGACGATGCCCCGTCCGAAGCAGATCGCCCACAAGCGATTCACGGCAACTCGCGCGGTCAGCGGATTGCGGCGATCGATGACCCACAGCGCGAGCCCGCGCCGATCATGTGGCCAATCGGCAGCGAACGGAAGAATCGCATCGATCGCGCGATCTGCATGTACTGGACGCGCGAGATCAGGCTGGTCGTAGGCACCGCGAACGAGCACGAAGCGATCGCGCGGCATCGGACTCTCTTCCATGACCATGATTTCCGGTATTGACTCGAGCAGATCTTGGTGTACTGCTCATGCCGTGCGCAGCGCGGTAAATGCAGCGCGACACTCCGGGTCTGTGTTGATCGCCCAAAAGCGACGAGCGTCATCGTCGTCTAGCAGCCTGTGGTTCGGCTGAACGTCATTCAGCTTCACGATCTCCAGTGCCGTGAGTTCGCGATCGAAGATGCGTAGCTCGTCAACGGCTCCACCTTTGAATCCGATGTCACGGTCGCGGGCACCGACTTGAAGGGCACGAACGTTGGCCGGCCCATCGAGATGATCACGTTCGATCTCGGTCTCTACACGGACGCCGTCGATCGAAATGGACATGCCTCGCGCGAGCGACGAACCGTCGCTCGTTACGGCGATGTGCACCCAACGGTCGACCGGAATTGCCGCGCTGGTTCGTATCGCCGCGGCAGAGCCGGGCCAGTTGTGGACGATTTCCCAGCAGAGCCGGCCGTCTTTGAGAAGGATTTGCCAGCCTTGTTGATCGCTTTCGATCGTGAACTGACTTGTGTGAACGATCACCGCTCTCTCTATCGCGCTCGGACTCTTGATCCACAGCATGGCGCTGAAGGGATCGCATCGTCGATACGAGGGGACACCCAGGAGGGTGATTCCAGTGTCGCCATCGAATAGTGTTGCACGACTGCCACCGATCGCATCGGGACCATCGATCGCACCGTCGAGCGGAAATGCCGCGATAGGTGGCGGAATCTCAGGATCGGGCACGTCGGTCCGAAGGAGATCGAGAGCATCGCGCCGCGCGGACAGCGTCTCTGTGAACGACGTGTTCGCGCTCTCAACCGCTGCGGCGAGTTGCACGAGTGCCTCACGTTGCGGTGCGTTGGGCAAGCGCAGCGCCGGTCGTGGGGCCGTGCGCGTCGTATACGGATACGTGCCCGATTCATCGATCGCGCCAAAGAACGCTCCGAGGCTGTAGTAGTCGCGCTGCGGAATCGGGTCATATTTGTGGTCGTGACAGCGAGCGCACTCCACCGTGAGTCCAAGAAACGCTGCGCTGAATGTCTGTACGCGATCGGCGATGTCTTCCTGCCGCAACTCTTCGTCGATCGACCCGCCTTCGTGCGTCTGATGATGAAGACGATTGAACGCGGTCGCGAGCCGGTTGTCTTGCGTCGCGCCTGGCAGTAAGTCTCCTGCGAGTTGTTTGGTGACAAAAACGTCCCATGGCTTGTTCGCGTTGAACGCGGCGATGACCCAATCACGCCACGGCCAGGTATGACACTCCCAATCGGACTGGTAGCCGAACGTGTCGGCGAATCGGGCGACATCAAGCCAATCCGGTGCCATGCGCTCGCCGAAACGTGGCGAAGCGAGGAGCCGATCGATTTGTTGCTCCCCCGCGTCCGGCGCGGTGTCTGCGACGAATGCGTTGGTTTCTTCGATCGTCGGTTGGATGCCGTTCAGTGTGAGAGCGGCGCGGCGCAACAGCGTCGCGCGCTCGACCTCCAACGCGGGTTGAAGTCCGGCAGCTTTGAGACGATCGAGTACAAACGTATCGATCTGGTCACGACACCACGAGTCGGTCGCCGATGGCGGCGGGGCGGTGTGTTCTGGCGCGACGAATGCCCAGCGCGGTTGATAGTCGCCACCCTCGGCGATCCAACGCGTCAGGATGTCGCGCTCGGACAGCGACAAAGGCAGGTTCAGCGATGGCGGGGGCATCACTTCCTCGGGTTCGTCCGAGGAGATGCGCCGCGCGACTTCGCTCGCTTCGATGTCGTGCGGAACAATCGGAAATCCGCCACCGCGCAGCACCGCGCGCGAGCCTTCTTGCGTATCGAGTCGTAGTCCGCGCTTCCGAGCGGCGCCATCCGGACCGTGACAACGGAAGCAGCGATCAGCCAAGATCGGTCGCACGTCGCGGTTGAAGTCGACGCGCGGCGCTGCGGTGACGTCTGCAGTGCAGATACTTGCGAAGACGACCTCGGCAGTGAGGATGAGGACAGCAGCTCGCAGTGCTCGAATGACAAGCCGCATCGCCACCGAGTATATGAGTCATCGCGATAACGCGATCCTTCTCGGAGGGGAGCCGCTGAAGCCAAGCAGCCCGAATGACTTTTGCCACGGGCTGCAAGACTGCAATGATGATCCGCGACCTTACATTCGCCGACCGCGACGCCCTCGTTGAGTTGCACCGCGCTGTCGCGGCTCAGGGCGGAGGGATCGCACGCGAACTCGATGAGGTCGAGGCGGCAGTCATTGACGCGTTTCTCGGGCGGTCGCTGTCCGAGGGGATCGCGCTCGGTGCCTTTCAGAACGGGGTGCTCATTGGCGAGATCCACGCGGCGAGGCTAGAGCCGCGCTGTTTCGCTCACGTGCTGGGACATCTCACAATCGCAGTTGATCCGTCTTCGCAGGGACGCGGCATCGGTCGGCGCGTGTTCGAGTCGTTGCTCGTACGAGTTCGCGACGCGATGCCCGACATTCTCCGCGTCGAGTTGTGGGTTCGTGAATCAAACGTGCGCGCAATTGGCTTATACGAATCGCTCGGGTTTGTGCGGGAGGGGCGGCTCCAAGGAAAAGTGCGCTCGGCGAGCGGCTTCGACGCAGATATACCGATGGCGTGGCTGCGTCCCGGTGTCGCTGCACCTTGAACGCTCACCGCGCAGCGATCACAGGCAACGACGTGCTCGCTCTCACGCGAATCGGGACGCTTTTGAACATTGGCGTTCGGCTGCGCGGGTCGGCGCGAGCGGGAACTAACACATTGGCTTCGGGGTAGTACATCGCAGCATTTCCGGCGCGGATGTCGAACGGGCGTGCGAGGATGCCGTCCATCGCGCCCACCTCACTCTCGACGCGCACGCGATCGTCGTCCTTGATGCCCATCGCTCGCATGTCGTCGGGGTTCATCAGGATCACGTCGCGTCGCTCTTGTCCGCGGTAGAAGTCCTGGTCCTCGTACACGATGGTGTTGAACTGTCCCTCGCTTCGAATCGTCATCAGGCGGAGCTCTCCACGCGCCGGGTTCGCGTCCGAAGCTGCCGGTAGGGGAGCAATCTGGAAACTCGCGCGGCCGCTTGGCGTCGGAAAACGCGCGGTGTGCTGGATCCGATTCGGCACGACGAATTCCTGCTTTGACCGCTCGATGCCTGCGAGTTGCGCGAGATCGGGAATAGCACTGGCGATGGCATCGCGCAGCGACGCGTGCCGCTCTAGCGCATCGAAGTCGAATGGCCCACGCTCCTTGAGCACACGCCGCGCGATTGCTGCAATCACTTCGACTTCGCTGCGCGGTCCGTCAAAGCGAGGTGGGCCGCCGTCGCTGACGCGGACAAAGCTAAACATCGACTCTTGCGTGGTCGGCTGCGATTCCTCGTCACGGGCTCGCACCGGCAGGATGATCGACTCCTTGCCGCGCCCGTGAACGTGGCCCGTGTTGAGCGTTGTCGAGAGGAATACCGTTGTGTCGATTGACCGGAGTGCAGGACTAGCCCACGTCGCGTTCGGGGAGGAACCGAACAGATTGCCGCCGAGATGCAAGGCGAACCGAACACCACCGCGCGACGCCCGCTCGATACACGCGAGGGTGTCGAGCCCAGGCTCGCGTGGCATTGTTACGCCATAGCGCGTTTCGAGGGCACGCAAAAAATCGACTGACGGCACGGGAACGACCCCAACAGTGCCCATGCCCTGAATGTTGCTGTGACCTCGGAGCGGCAGCAGTCCAGCCCCTTCTCTTCCGAGCATGCCGCGCAGCAAGGCGAGATTCGTAATGGCGTGCACGTTGGCAACACCGTGTTCGTGATGCGTGATACCCATCGTCCACGCGAAGACCGTGGACTTTGAGCGGGCAAGGCGCTCCGCAACACGTCGTATCGTCGTTTCGTCAACACCAGAAGTCGCGACAATCTGTGACCAGGGCAACGAATCGATCGAAGCGCGCCACGACTCGATGCCGGTGGTCGATTGCGCGATGAATGCCGCGTCAATTGCGTTGAGCTCGAGCAGGGCCTTGGCTACCCCTGAGAAGACCGCGGCATCGCCGCCAGCGTGGGGCTGCACATACTCGTCAGCAATTGGAGAGCCGAAGAGCAGCGAGCGCACATCACTGGGGACGCGGAAGTTCACGAGCCCGACTTCCCGAATCGGATTCACGACGATCACCGCGCCGCCGCGCCGCTTCAACTCGATGAGGTTGCGCATCAGCCGCGGATGATTCGACGCCGGATTCGCGCCGATGACGACGATGCAGTCGCTGCGATCGAGATCTTCCAACGTGAGCGTTCCGGCGCTTGAGCCGATGACGGACTTCATGCCGACGCCGGAGGCGTTGTGGCAGAAGAAGGAACAGTTGTTGACGTTGTTCGTGCCGTAGAGTCGTGCGACGAGTTGGAGCAAGAAGCCAGCTTCGTTCGACGAGCGACCGCTTGCGTAGAAGAACGTGTCCGCGGGACTCGCGCCGCGCATGGCGATCGCAACTCGATCGAGCGCATCAATCCAGCTCAGGGTGCGGTAGCGGTCGTCACTCGCTCCTGCGTACAACGGTTGCGTGATGCGTCCTGCTGCCTCCAGTTCGCGCGGAGAGAACGCTCCAAGCTTCGCGAGGGTGAACTCATCGAAGAATCCATCCTTTATTGCGCCGCGCATGTCGGCCGCCATCGCTTGCACAGATTTCTTGCATACTTCTGGAAAGCGCCCGGCCTCGTTCGTCATGCCGCCGCGCTGGCCGCCCATCCCGAGCGCGCACGTTTTGCATGCGTTGTGTGAACGTAGACCACGCCACATGCGCAGGAAGCCGCCCGCGG
>JAWXCC010000135.1:0-2859 GCA_034440475.1 Phycisphaerae bacterium
CAGCACCCATGCGCCCACCCGCCAGTTCTAGATGCAGCCTCAAGGCGCACGACGCCCCTCGGACTGACGTCTCATTCAACCGTTCAGCAGTAGACGCCGCTTGCGCTTCATGTGGGACTTGATCCAGACCGCAAGCTTCGGCTCGGAGAGATCGCCTGCCGCGAGAGCCACGATGGTCGCGACCACTTCCGCTTCGGGTCCGACGAAATCGAATCCGTTGAGCCCGAGGAACGCGATCATCATCAGGAGTGCCGTCCGCTTGTTGCCGTCGCTGAACGGATGGTTCTTGGCGATGCCGAACCCGTACGCCGCAGCAAGCGCCGCGAGGTCCGTCTCGCCGTCATAGCCCCACTTGTTTCGCGGTTTCCCGAGCGCCGACTCCAGCGCTGACTCATCGCGGAGCCTCTGCAGTCCGCCGTGGCTGGCGAGCTGCTCCGCATGGATCACCTCGACGGCAACGCGCGGCACCCACCTGGGTTCCTTGGTCCTCATGGGAGAGTCCTTACTTTGCGAGTTCGCGGAGGGCGTGGCGGTACTTCTTCCCGGCCTTGGCGGCGATGGCGATCGCCTCCTCAGTGTCCGGATCGAAGGGGGTCAGCAATATCCCGTTGGCGGTCTCGACGGCGAGCAGCTGGTCGCCCGCCGCCATCTGGAGCCGTTCGGTCATGGCATTCGACAGAGACCAATGTCCAGAATGCGGGTGCGAGCGCATGCGTCCGGATGGACCCGGCGACTCAGACGCAGCGGCGTGATCGCATGACCGGTTGTAGCCCCAATCGTCGGAGTCATGGTTTGGCCGCCCCCTTTCAAGTCGGTTCGCCGTACGCCCAACCGCCAGGTGCATCGGAAGACCCGCTCGGACAGCCCCGCCAGAGCAGCGCGCGGAACGCTGGCTAACAATGCGCGGATATTGACACGCGGCGTGCGTGCGTTCTGATCGTCGGGCGGTCCAACGGGTGTGTCCATTGTCTCGGTTCCGCTTCGACGGTCCGAAAAGCAGCAGCTTCGTCGAACTGTTAGCCGACGAAGCACGCCCTGATCAGTCACTTGTTCACCCCAGCTCGACGTCGACCTGGTGCGGCGCGCGATCATCGATGAGCGTCACCGATCGGCTTGGCTGTTCGACGCCGTCCGTGCGTACGCGCGTCACGGTGAGTCCGGCGCCCGCTCGACGAATGCTGATCGAATAGACCGTCTCTCGATAGCGATACTGCACCTTGAAGCCGGTCCAGTCGCGAGGCAGAACCGGCTCGAAGCGAAGCTGATCGACCTCGAGCCGTAGCCCGAGCAGCGACTCGCTGATGAGGCGATACATCAGGCCCGCCGAACCGGTGTACCAAGTCCAACCACCGCGGCGCGTATGCGGCGGCGCGGTGTAGATGTCCGCAGCAACGACGTACGGCTCAACGCGATACGTCGCGATACTCGCTGGCGAGCTTCCGAGCGCGATCGGGTTGATGAGCGCCAGAAGTTGCCAGGCGCGGTCCGCGTCACCGAGCGCCGCGGTCGCCATCACGGTCCAGATCGCCGCGTGGTTGTACTGACCGCCGTTCTCGCGGACCCCGGGAACATAGCCCTTGATGTAACCAGGATTCAGTGCGCCGTGGTCGAACGGCGGGTCGAGCAGTCGGAGACCGCGGCCTTCGTTGCCGACGAGCCGCGAATACACGCTCTCCATCGCCATCAGGGCTCGTTCGCGCGGCGCGGCACCGGAGAGTACCGCCCAACTCTGCGGCACGGCGTCAATCTGACATTCGATGTTGGCGGCGGAGCCTAACAGATCACCGTTGTCAAAGTATGCGCGCCGATACCACTCGCCGTCCCAACCATGCGTCTCGATGGCCTGACGAAGGCGATCTGCTTCCAAGAGGAATCGTGTTGCCGTCGCGTCATCGCCGCGCGCGCGGGCGAGATCGGCGAACTGCACAAGCACATGAAAAAGAAAGAAACCAAGCCAGACGCTTTCGCCCTTGCCGTGCTCGCCGACCAGATTCATGCCGTCGTTCCAATCGCCCGAGCCCATCAGCGGAAGGCCGTGCTCGCCGAAGCGAAGACCGTGGTCGATCGCGGCGATGCAGTGCTCGTACAGCGTGCCCGATTGCCCGTCGACCTGCGGCAAGTCGAAGTGCGCGTCCTCCTCCGGCCGCAACGCTCGTCCTCGGAGAAACGGCGCGCGAACGTCGAGAACGCCGGTGTCTCCGCTCATGGCAACGTAGCGACAGGTCGCAGCGGCCAGCCAGAGAAAATCGTCGGAGATGTGCGTGCGCACGCCGCGTCCGGTGGGGGGGTGCCACCAGTGTTGCGCGTCGCCCTCCGTGAATTGACGCGCTGCGCAGCGCAGCAGGTGATCACGACACAAGAGCGGCTCGGCGTGCATCAATGCCATCGAATCTTGCAACTGATCGCGGAATCCAAATGCGCCGCCCGACTGATAGAAACCGGTGCGTCCCCACATGCGACAAGAGAGCGTCTGATAGAGCAGCCAGCCGTTCGCCATCACGTTGATCGCCGGGTCCGGCGTTTCGAACTGCACCGCGCCGAGCGTCCGCGTCCAGTAGGTGCCGACGGCTTCCAGTGCGCGCTGCGCGCTGGCCGGGCTGCGGAACCGTCGCAGGATGCGTCGCGCCTCGTCCTCGTTCGCGCTCGATCCGATTACGAAGATGATCTCCCGCTCCTCGCCCTCCTCGAGCGCGAACTGGGTTTGCATCGCCGCACACGGGTCGAGTCCGGCGCCGACGCGCCCCGACAATCGCACGCGCCGCAGCGCCGCGGGGTTCGCAGGACTTCCGTTCCTGCCAAGGAACTCGGTGCGATCGGCGGTGACTGTGTGAGCGGCGTCGCTGCAGTCGGCGAACACGA
>JAWXCC010000136.1:0-16685 GCA_034440475.1 Phycisphaerae bacterium
ACGCGACCGCGGGGGAGAACGGCGGCCCTTGAGACATGACCTCGCGATGAGCGAAGCAAAGGGCCAGCCCTCATTGTCGGTCGCGCGAGAGCGGCGTCAAGTGTTTTCTGCGCAAAGTTGGAGCGAGCGATCTAACATCCGATCGACCGCGTGAAGAACACGCAAATAAACGTTGTGTTAGGTGAGCGCGCGAAATTCCGGGTGCCGCGAAGCCGTCTTCGCCGCAGCCCGAACCGCGCGTGGCAAACCAGGAGCGGTCTGCGCCGCGCACTATGAATGATGAGGCATCGTTTGACCGCGCCGCGTGAGACATGTGGAACCACGGCGCGGAAACCGACAGCAACGGTTCACAGTCCCATACGGAAGCGCGGCGCCTTCTTCCTCCGCGAAAGCAACAAGTCGATCGAAATCGTTCCGGCTGTGCCCGCCTGCGGCGCGTGGCAGCGGTCGCGGGTGGGCGCAGGCGAACTGCGTAACGCGATACGAGATCAGTAGTTGCAGAGCGACCAGCCGCCCGAGACGAGTTGGATGTACCCGCCGCTCATTTTCGTGAGCCCGTCCATCTGCCACCCGTTCACGACGTGACTGGAAGAGTGGTGCCACAACAGGTCGTCTTTGCCATCACCATTGAGGTCGGACATGCCTTGGAGCTGCCACGCGAGCGGAACGTTGGACGTGACGACGCCGCCGGCGGCTCGAAAGAGGCCAGCCATCCGCCACGCGTTGACCGAACCGGTTGAGTGGTTTCGCCAGATCAAATCATCGCAGCCGTCGCCGTCGAGATCGCCGATGGCGTCGATTGACCAAGTGATACCGATGGCGCTGGCGTTTTCGATCAGCGAATCGTCCCACACCGACGCTCCGTTCAACAGCCAGCCGTGCACATGTCCTGAATCATCCCGCCAAAGGAGATCGTCACGGCGGTCGCCGTTGATGTCGCCTGAGCCGAGATAGCTCAGTCCAGCGCTGGACCCGATGGAGCTGACGCTCACAACGCTGTGGTTATCCATGATCCAAACGCTCACCACCTTTGTGACCGTGTTCACGAAGATGACATCGGCGTCGAGATCGCCATCGACATCCTTGATCGCGAGCACCTGCCACTCGGCCGAGACGGGCCCTACGTTCTCAATGAATCCCTCGGATTCCACTTCGTGGCCGGAGAGCTTCCACACGGAGAAGTAACCCGTTGCTGTGTCGCGCCAGAAAAGGAACGTCTTCTTGGTGTTGTCCGTGGCGCCCGCGCCGACGAACACCCATGAAGCGGGGACAGGTAAGTTCAGTGCGCCGCCACCTTCCTTCACGTATCCATTCATGAGCCACGTCGCGGACGAGCCGCTCGACGGGTTGAACCACAAGATGTCGTCGTGATGCCCGTCATCGTCGAAGTCGTGATGATTCCACTGCGACGCTTCCCTCACGACCGGATCTTCAAACTGCACGTGATCGATTTCGAACGCAGCGCCGCCGCTCGCGATCACCACTTGAGCGATGCCATTCGATGCGGTGATGGCGACAAGGCGGTCTTCGGCGGTTGCGCCGCTAGAGTTCGCGTCGCCAAGCGGGCCGACGGTTCGCACGAACGTGGCCCCGGAGCCAGTGGTGATGGTGATCGTGAGGGTCGAGTTCTGCGGGCCATCGGTCCAAGCGAACGCGGCGCGCTCGGGCAGGCCGACGAGCGCAAGAGCGGAGATGCCGATCGTGATGGGGGAGCCGATGTTGGCGCGGTACGACCGCCCGCCGGTTCCGCTTCCGTCCACGTTGCCGTCGTCGGCGTCGACCGAATCGGTGGAGGCGCCGGGCGCGGCAATCGTTCCGCCGCTCAGAGTGAGACCCGGGATGTTGACGAGCCCGTCCTCAAAGGTCTCGCACCAGAAGTCGTCGTCGAGACTCATCGCACCGAAGAGAGCGCTATCGGCCAGCTTCACGTACGACTGGGGGTACAACGCCACCAGTGCGTCGGCTGCGGTTGCGACGGTCGAGGCGGCGAGGGCGATGGCGAAACAGATGGCGTTAGTAGCAAGCATGGGGATCTCCGTGTTGGGAGCGGAGCGAGCGCCGGGACGTCGGATACGACGAGCCAGCGAGAAACAATGAAAAACCGCCCCTTGGCAGCGGGTCGGTTCGGTTGGCCAATCGGCGTCGGTGCGGCGACTCAGCGATTGATGAGCGACCAGTTACCGATGTTGGTGATCGTCGTGATCGTGCCGCCTGAGACCTTGGTCAGTCCGTCCATGAGCCAGGCGTTGACCTGCCCCGTCGCAGCGTTCGTCCAGATCAGATCGACCTTGCCATCGCCGTTGATGTCGTTGGAGGCGCGCATGACCCACGCGAGCGGGATCGAGTTGCTGAAGCCGCCCGTGACCTTGTAGAGATTGTTCATGAGCCACGCGTTGACGACACCGGTTGACGTGTTCCGCCACGCGATGTCAGCGCGGCCGTCCGCGTTCAGGTCGCCGATCGCGCCCACGATCCACTGCGAGCCGACCGCGCCGGTGTTGCCGACGAACGCCGAGTCGATTGGAGTGAAGCCGTTCATCAGCCAACCGAACACGAGCCCCGTACCTGCTTGGCGCCAGAGCACGTCATAGCGCCCATCGCCGTTGAAGTCGCCGACTCCGAGGAACTCGGCGTTGCCCACATTGCCAATCGTGCTAAACGCGACGCGGGCGTTGCCGTTCATTTTCCACAGCGTCAAGTCGTTGTTCGTGTTGTTTCGAAAGAGAATGTCAGCTTTGTGATCTCCATCGAAATCAGCGACGGCAATCACCACGATATTCGGTGGCACCGTTGATCCGTTCTGCACGACCGAATTCGTGTTCACCACCTGGCCAGTCATCAACCAGACGTGAAGCAGGCTCGTCGCGGGATTGCGCCACACGATGTCGGCGTCGCCGTCGGCGTCGAGATCGCCGCAACCTTGCGCAACCCAGCCAACGGGTGCCGCGACGGTCGCAGGACCACCCGTCTTTGTTAGTCCGTTCATCAGCCAGACCGCCACGTTGCCGGTGGTGGTGTTGTGCCAGAGCAGATCGCCCGTCGCGTCGACGTTCATTCGATCACGGACGTACAGCGGCGCTAGGGTCGGTGCGTTGTATTGAACGTGATCGATCTCGATCGGTACGCCGAACGAGTCGATTCGAAGCTGCGTGACGCCAGCCGGCCAATCGACGCCGATGAATCGGTCGTCGATCGTGGTGCCGTTGAACGAGCCGTCGCCCAGCCCCGAATAAATCTGTTGCACCGAGATGTTCTGCGGATTCGTCGCGATCACCGAGATCGTTGTGTTTGGCGCGCCGTCAGTCCAGACAAATCCGACCTTCGTGGGATACCCGCCAAGGGCGG
Organism: Phycisphaerae bacterium; assembly: GCA_034440475.1. Classification (GTDB taxonomy): domain Bacteria; phylum Planctomycetota; class Phycisphaerae; order Phycisphaerales; family SM1A02; genus JAEUIT01. The sequence goes on from JAWXCC010000136.1 coordinate 3,346, forward strand.
CGTTTGAAAACTGAATCGTGATCATCGAGGCAGCCGGGCCGAGCGAGTAGCCGCCGATTCCCGACCCGTTGAGTGTGTAGTCATCGATGTCGACTGAGTCGGTGAAATTGCTTGGCGCGAAGACGATGCCGTCCGGGATCGCCAAGCCGATCGAATCGACGGAGGCATCCTCGAAGTCTTCGAGGAAGTACTGTCGGTTGACAGTTTGAGTCGCAAAATATGGACTGTTCCCGCTGGAGCTGTACGGAGTCGGCGCGGTCCACGTCTGTGCGAGGGTGCCGCTCGAAGCGAAGGCGGAAAAGAGGACGGCAAGGGCGCTGCTCGCCGCGCGTGCGAATGACATCATCAGATCTCCTGATCCCCTCAAACGAGACGACAGCGTATACGCAGACATGACGACGAAGGCGCACGCGACGTGCGCGCTTCGCGCGGACTCGAAATTCCGAACGCGCTGTTCGCGCCTCCCGATTGAGGAGATTCCACTGGGTAAGCGGGGTCGCCTGAATCGGACCACCGATGACTTTCGTCAGGCGGTTCATGATCCAAGCGTTGATTTGGCCCGTCTTTGTGTTGGGTCAGATCAAGTCTTGCCCGCCGTCGGCGTTCAGATCCGTGGTCGAGCGGAGCGTCGACGCTCCACAGAGTTGTGCTTCCCGTCGACGGTTCTAAAGGGACTTCTAAGCTGGGGAAAGGATGCGAACTGAAAGAAAGACGGCCGCCCGTGCCGGGCGGCCGTCGATCGAAGTTGAAAGAAATTCTCGGAGTGCTGTGGGATTCACGGTTGAACCTAACGGTTCACTAGGTTCCAGTCTGCAATTCCAGTGATCGTCGCCATGTTGCCGCCTGAAAGCTTCGTGAGGCCGTCCATGATCCAGCCGTTGACTTGACCGGTCGTGCTGTTCGTCCAGATCAGGTCGTTCTTCGTGTCGCCGTTGAGATCAGCCGACGCGCGAAGCGTCCACGCCAGCGGAATGTTTCCGATCGAGCCACCGGTCTTTCTATAGAGGCCGTTGAGGAGCCAACCGTTGACCGCCGTCGTTACGGTGTTCCGCCAGATGACGTCGGCGCGACCGTCGCCGTCAAGATCGCCGATCGTGCCAACGACCCATTCAGGCGGCACGCCACCGGAGTTTCCGACGACGCAATTCGCGAACACTGTCCGGCCGTTCAGCAACCAACCCGTTGCGAGGTTCGACGCGGCGTTGCGCCACATGATGTCGTAGCGACCGTCGCCGTTGAAGTCGCCGAGACCGGCGTAGGTGAGGCCAGCCGAAGACATCGCGACGCTCAGTGAATCGACGACGCTGCCACCCGAGGTTCGAGTGACGCCGTCCATGTACCAAATCGATACGCCGTTCGTTGTCGTGTTGCGGAAGACGACATCAGCCTTCTTGTCACCGTTCGTGTCACCCACGCCGAGGCAGGTGAAGTTCGAAGTGACCGGGCCAGCGCCCAGTACTGCCGACGCGGTAACGACCGACTGACCGTTCAGCAGCCACACGTAAAAGAGATTGCTTGTTGTGTCGCGCCACAAAACATCGGCGTCGCCGTCGCCGTCGAAGTCACCCATGCCTTGGGCCGCATACGTAAGCGGGGTCATCATCGAGAGGGGACCGCCGCCCTTCACGAGTCCGCTCATGAACCACGCCGCGACGTTGCCGTTGGTTGTCTTGTGCCAGAGGAGATCGGAATTCGCGCCAGCGTTCAGCTTGTCGCGCGTCCAGAGCGCCCCTAGGGTCGGCGCGCTGTATTGAATGTGATCGATTTCGATTGTTCCGCCGGAACCAGCGATCTGGAGTTGGGCGATGCCCTCGTCGAGCTCAACACCCATAAAGCGATCTTCAGCGGTCGTGCCATTCGCGACAGCGTCGCCAACCGGGAAGAAGGTGAAGAAGCCGACGGTGCCAAGCGCGCCGATGACGGTGACGGTGACGACAGTGCCCTCAGCGCCGTCGGTCCAAACAAAGCCCGCCTTCGTCGGATATCCGCCGAGCGTGACGTTGTTGAACTGGACGTTCACGACGCCCGTGACGAGGTTCGCGAGCGATCGGCCGTTCACGCCGCTGCCATTGAGGAGACAGTCGTCGAGGTCAACGGAGTCGGTGGTCGCGCTCGGGGGGTTTATCGCGACGTTGGGATCCGAGACGGACAATCCGGGAGCGGCGATCACGCCCTTCTCAAAGTCTTCCAAGTAGTACTGGACGCCAACCTGCTGCGTCGCAAAGAACGGGCTGTTAGCGACGCTCGTGTAGGGGGTCGGCCCCGTAAAGATCGGTCCGCCCGCGCAGGCGAACGACGAAATGAGAAGCGCGCCCGCACCGGCGCTGGTCAGTTTCAAAAGCGACATCCGTTTCTCCTAATCCCTCTCATTCGCGCGGCAGCGCGATTGCCGGACACTCCACCGACCATTGGCGACCGACGGGTAACCAATGAAACGGCAACACGTTCGAAGCGGTTGCTTCGCCGCCAGAGCGCCGGCGCTCTGGCGTACCGGTCGGCCCCCTCAGGGCGTCCAGCACGCATGCTCAAGCTATACGCCCCGGCGCGACGCGGGGGCGCGACCAGACCGAAAAAGCTTGCCGCAAGATCGATGGTCGTGACGACGATAGTTTCGACTCGCGCTGAAACCGCGCTGTGCGAGCCGGAGTAAACGACCGAGTGTGAAGCGCAGTGGCGGTTCTCGGACGACGCTGAAGGAGGCTCGTCCCTCGTCGGCGACGATCATCGAGAAGCGAGTCGATCGACACGATCTACGCAAATCCCCGGAATCCCCCCGCGCCAAACCCCGGATGTCCGTATGCTCGCTGCTTCGGCATCGAACGCCGCCCAACTTCGGGCGAGGTTCGAGGTCTCCGACGCTTTCTCCTGCCCGAGTTCAAGCAGCGGTCATCCACTTCGGGCAAGGTAGAAGCATCATGAAGATTTACGTCGGTAACCTGTCGTTCAACACGTCCGAGTCACAAATGCGCGAGATGTTCGAGGCCCACGGCTCGGTCGCCTCGGCTTCGATGGTCATGGACCGCGAGACGGGTCGTCCGCGCGGATTCGGATTCGTCGAAATGAACGACGACTCCCAGGCTCGCGCTGCCATGACCGCGCTCCACGGAAAGAACGTCGACGGCCGTGACCTCACGGTCAACGAAGCCAAGCCGCGCGAAGCGGGTGGCGGCGGCGGCGGCGGCGGTCGCGGTGGATTCGGTGGTGGTGGTGGTGGCGGCGGCAGCAGCCGTGGCAAGTGGTGATTTGAGGCTGGGGTTCGTCCCATCGCCTTACGCATCGCGTTAAAAACATCCTAGGAACCTACGAGCCGGGGCCAATCATGGCCCCGGCTTTTCAATTTGCCGTCGATATCCTCCCTGCCATGAACGACCAGGTGCCCGTCGGAGCATCGATGAGAGGTGCGGGTCGGGGCGAACGGCGGTCGTATTGGTCGTGGTGGGAGTGCTCGCGGCGGGTGGGTACTTCGCCGCACGCGCGTGGTGGCGCGAACAAGAACTGCATCCGACGACCGAGGACGCGCTCCTCAACGCTCACGTCATAGCTGTGTAACAGCAGATCAGTGGCAACGTCGCGAAGAGTGCGGTTGTCGAGAACCAACCGGTCAGGGCAGGGGACCTCCTCTTCGAGATCGATGACAGGCCGTTCACCGCTGCGCTCGTACAGGCGAAGTCGCGGCTCGCGGTTGTTGAGTCTGACGTCGCGTCTGATACAGCGACGATTGCGGCGGCGGCAGCGGAAGTCGAGATGGCGACACATAAGGTGGCGGCCGCTGAAGCGCAGCGCACCTACGCGCAAACAATCTTCGACGACACGAAGCGACTCAACGCTGCCGGTGAAGCAACCGCAAAGGAGCTAGCACAGCAAAATGCAAGTCTTGACGAGGCGATAGCGTCGCGTAGGCTCGCGAAAATGGGCGATCGCGCACGACGCCGCTCAACTCGACGCGGATCGCACACGTCTTGGGAATCCGACTGTCGAAGCCGCGCGCGTCGCGGACGCGCAGGCAGCGATCGCGCTTGATGCAGGGATCGCTCGACGCCACGCCGGTGACGATTGTGTGGGTCATGGCGATGTTCAGCATCGGTTAGGCGATTGGTATCGCCGTCACCGGTAAGTTAGCGCTGCGCCTCGGACGTCGACGCTTGATGATCATGTCGATCATCGGATTTGTCGCGCTCTCGTGCGTCTGCGGCGTCGTCGGAACGCTCGACGCAATGGTGGCCGCACGATTCCTGCAAGGACTATTCGCCGCGCCGCTCATCCCACTGTCGCAAGCCACGATTGTCGACGCCTACCCGGTCGCCGAACGATCACGAGGCCTCAGCATCTGGGCGATGGGAGTCATTCTCGGCCCCGCGCTTGGTCCCGCGCTCGGCGGCCTACTCACGCAGCACATTCATTGGCGTATGTGTTTTTTCGTGAACGTTCCTATTGGTGCTGTAGCGCTACTTCTCTGCGTGTACTTCGTGCGACCCACCGAACGGCTCAAGATTCGCATCGACTGGACCGGCTTGATGCTCGCTGCCGCGCTGGTTGTGCCGCTTCAGATTGCGCTCGATCAGGGCGACGAGCAAGATTGGCTCTCATCGAAGCTCATCGTCATGCTGTTCGCGGTCGCGGCGCTCGCGGGTGCTGCGTTCGTCGTACGCGGACTCATCGTCAAGAACAATATTCTTCCGCTGCGGCTCTTCGCAGATCGGAACTTTGCGCTGTCGACGCTCGCGATTGCGTGCTTGGGAATCGTGCTGTTCGCGCAGACGACGCTGTCCCCAGTCATGCTCGAGGACTTACTGGGGTGGCAAGTCGATACGGCGGGTCTCGTCATGGGCGTCTTTGGCATTGGTGGGTTCATTGGCGCGACGATCTCGCCGTATTTGGTGCGCTGGATCGGTTCGCGCGCATCGATCGTTCTTGGCGCGTTCGTCGTCGTTCTCGGCCAGTTTCTAGGGCTCGGCCTCAATCTCGATATGAGTCCGTGGCAGGCACCGATCCCCGGATTCTTCGCTGTACTAGGCATCATGATTGCGTACGTCCCGACAACGGGACTGGCATTCGCAAACGTTCCCATCGCCGAGCGCGACGACGCCGCAGCGGAGTACAACTTCGTGAAAACCATCGGGTTCGTGAAAACCATCGGGTTCGTGAAAACCATCGGGTTCGTGAAAACCATCGAGCTCTCGATTGGCGTTTCGCTCGTCAGCACGTTGCTCTACGGACGGCCGCAGTTTCATACGAACGTGTTGATCTCGCACGTTCGCGTCGACAACGAAGCGTTGCGGCAGTTTGTCCACGCACTGGGTGCCGACGAGTGGAACGCGCGGGTGGCGACGGTCGTCGCAAAGACGGTCGGGGCGCAAGCGACAATGCTCGCGGTGCTCGATGTCTTCTTCGTGATGATTGGCGTCGCGGCGATCGTCGCGGTGTTAGCCGCGTTGACGCGGCGGGCGAGGTGAGTGAACGGTTGGATCTCATCTCCAGATTTGCGTCTCGAGACACAGTGGCTGTGCTCGTCGGAAAGGAGCACCTCCGCGGGCACAATTTGCTGCCTTTTTCGCGGAATCTGTTTGACAGAATTGGGGGGGGGGGGGTAATTTGATCGATGGTGATCCTTCGGTGACTTGGTGTCCAAGTGGTAAGGAACCGACATGCCGCGACGACTTCTCTCAGTTGACCTGCCGATACTCCTCATCGCCGGGCTCGCTGGATCGTTGCTGTCCTCCGGTTTGCCAGCGCGCTCCCCGAGCCTGCCCGAGTCGATCGCGCTGGCGGAGTGTCTTGCCCCGCCAACTGCTCGGTTGGGATCGGTTGCGAGTCGCGCTGTACCGATGCAAAGGTGTATAAGTCGGGTGTGGGATTTGTTTACTTCTTAAAGGACGTTCCCGGCCCCGTCACGCGTGCGACCTTGGGTTCAAAGAAAGATACGGGGACTTGCAACTCGAGTTGCGCGTGTGTGCTCACCGTGACGAACGTGGCCTGCACAGCAACCGTGGCGGGACTGCCAACGGGGAGCGCCATCGTTATCTGCGATTAGTGACAAGCGGGCTGCTAGCAGTCCAATCCGAATGAAAGGAAACGACCCATGGTGAAAACGTGTGCCACGATGAGTGTGCTCGTCCTCGCGATCCAAGCGTCGACCTTGGCCAGTCCACCGGCGCTCGGACGAATCGAGCCTGCCGTATCCTTAAGCGCCGTCGACGTGCTCGCCCAAATTCGACTCACTTGAGCGAAACTGAACGGAGTACGGATTCATGCCCGTACTGAGGAGTTCGTCGCGGGTCACGAGGGAGTCTTTCGAGCCTTCGATGAACTTGTCTCGATCTACGGAAGTGGTGCGCGCGTAAGTCAGCGTTACGAGATGTCAGACGCAATGTTGGGAATTGGCAATGGGTACTCGCGAACCCGTGTGAGCGGAAGGGGAGCGGACGGCGTACTCTCGTTTGACGCTTCAACGAACTCTGCCTCGCTTGCCGAGGACGGGGACGACCTGAGCGATGGGGTCAGAGCGGAGTACTCGGGTTATTCCCGGTGGTTCCCCGTCGGCGGGCGTGAGGCCGGGTTCGCCCCGGTCGACCTCGATGAGATGCTCTCGAGCGGCTACGGCGAGTGTGCGCCCTTCACGCAGTCGGTCGACGGTTCAGTTTGCTTGGTCGTCCGCACCGATCCGAACGCGCCGATACACCCGCTGGTGCTCTGGCTAGATCCCGAACGCGGGATGTTCCCTCGACTGCAACGAACGTACGACGCGGGAGGTGTGATATCTGAGTGGTATGTGACCGACTTTTTCGAAGTGGCGGACGGCACCTGGCTGCCCGCCGCAGGCCGATTCTGGTGCCGTGGGCTCGCTCAGAACACCGACGAGTTTCGGTTTCCCTTTGAGCGGGTCATGACGGTCGTGCCAAAGGCCAACGGTGAGCCTGGTGCTTGGCTCGAAAGCGAAGCGGGCGATCCACTCGCGGTCCCTGCTGGGACGCTCATGGAGGATGCAGCGACGGGCGCGACTTGGTTCGCGGCGCGGTCAGACTACGCCGATTCTGCACGATGGGCGCTGGCGGTTATCCGCGGTGAGGATCTTCGACGGCTTGCAGAGTCATCAACCTGGTGGCGATCAGGCGGGCCTGGTTCCGTCGTACTCATCGCGACCGCAACGGCTTTGCTCGGATCGTTCGCTGGATTCAGGCGAGCTCGCTCGCGGATCAACCGCGCGGGGATCTGAATTGCTCGTTTCGTTGAGCTGGACTGCGGTCCTCGCGGTTGGGATCGGGCTCGGAAGTCCCGACGAAGGTGCCATTCTGGTCTCGCCGCGATCGCGTACCTAACGCGTCGTGTGTGGTTCGGCTGCCGCGTCGGTCGTCATGACCTACTACGGACGCACAGTCGACGAAGAACGGCTCCGTCACCTAGGAAGTCACGACGGCTCGACTAGCTTTGCCGAGCTTCGCCGCTACTTTCAACGCGAGCACTTGGACGCGATTCCGCTGCGGGCGACCCCAGAGGCGCTCAAGCAGCTCCGCGGCGTCGCGGTGCTCCAGCTTGAGATACCGCGGGCCGGCAACGCCAACACGGACATCGGCGAGCGAACGGGACACTTTGTGGTCGCGATCGGCGACGGTGACGGGGCTGTTCGTGTGGTGGACTCCACCTTGCCGCGCCATCTACAGGACAAGATGAGTCTGGAGTCTGCGCTCTGGAGCTGGACGGGAAACGTCCTCGTCATGCGCGCACCACCGGGCGGAATCGGTTGGCTGGGTGGCGCTTTCTTGGGGTTCTGTGGCGGAGCCGCTGGAATCGTGAGCGGGGGATTTCTCGCGCGCCGTCGAATTGACCCGTTGGCGAGGGGAGCGAGCGCGGACCGTGACAGGTAAGAGGATGCCCCGGAGGTCGTTTGTGGCGATCGCGGCGCTCGTCGGCCTCGCGGGCGCGCATCAGGTTTGGTGGCGAACGAAAATGCTTGCAGTACGAGACCTCGCACCGAATCGTCAAAGGCGAGAGAGTTCCACGTCCGCACTGGCGTGGACGCCGCTGGTCGCGCCGTCTGAGGTGTCGCGCGCAACTAGCCTCGTCGACCACGCCCACTTCGTCCTAGCGCTCGGCGGGGGAATTCCAGTTCAAGCCACGCGAGTTGACGCTGCCAGCGGTCCTCGCGCGTACACGTACATCTGGTGGCTTCTTGGTCCGGCGGCGTCCGGCCAAGCAGACCTACCACCATGGCTGGTCAACCAGCACGGACGCTGGGTGCCTCGGCTCAATACGCTAGTCGATGCTGGCGGGCCGGGTGAGGCTCATCCCGGCCAGTTTTTCTGTTACGCACGGCAGCGCGGGGCTCTCGGCGGGCAATCCGAAGTGATGTTGCCCGAGTTCGCTGGCGTGGCATCGATCGAGGCGATCATCGATGGCGCCGCGAGTTTAGCTCGGGTCGACGGGGACAACGACCACTTGCTCCCAGCGATCCTCGCGCTGACGCGCCGGACCAAGTGGGAGCGGCCGTACGGCGATCAGATCTCCCTAGACGAGATAGTCCTGACGCATCTCGACGCGAGCCCCGACGCACGGTCGTGTTTCGGTGCCCATTGGCTCGGCGCCGTGCATGCTGCGGCATGCGACGCGGGGGCCGCGCGTCTTTCGAGAGCAGTTCGCGAGAGGGCAGCGCGATAACGAGTGCGTTGGGGTGAGCGTTTGCTTGAGTGTTTTGGTCCGGACGGTGAAGTGGCTTCTTTGGTGAGCCAAGGGAGTCCACTCGCGGCTGAGGCACGTTTGAACATGACGGCGCACTATCTTGGGCTACTTCCGCAATTGGTCGAGCGCCACCAGTTACTTGTCCACGACGGAGTTTGGAAAGCCACAGCGGTACTCGCGGAGGAATCGATTTCGATCCAACCGAGCGCACTTCGAATCCGCGCACACATTGATCACGCGCTCGAGGGCATCTTGGCGCTGCGACGCAACAGATGAACGCCCCGTCACCCCGCGCGCTCAAGCCCATCCAGCCCAAGCACGCGCATCTTCTTGTAAAGCGTTGTTCGGTTGATGCCGAGCTGGTCCGCAGTGCGCTGACGGTTCCAGCCGTTGGCAGTGAGCGCGCGCATCAGGATGCGGCGCTCAGGCTCGCGCAGGGCTTCGTCGAGTTTCATCGGGATCCACGGCTCATCGGAGGTTTCGGTCAGACGCAGTTGCGCCGTAGCGACGATCGACGACGGCGCTGCTGGTGCCGTGCCTAGCACGCTCGGCGGCAGGTCGTCGGCAGTGATGATCCCGCCGCGGCACAAGACGACAGCGCGCTCGACGACATTCTCGAGCTCGCGCACGTTGCCGGGATAGCGATACGCACAGAGGAGCCGCATCGCCTCGGCGTTGAAGCCGGCGAGTTGCCGGCCATGCTCGCGACACTGCTCCTGCAAGAAGTGCTCCGCGAGGTGCGGGATGTCGGCGATCCGATCGCGCAGCGGCGGCAACTCAATCGCGACGACGTTGATCCGGTAGTAGAGATCCTGGCGAAACTGACCCGATGCGACGAGTTGCTCGAGCGGCTGATTGCTTGCGAGCACTACACGCACGTCGACATCAATCGTGTCGGTCGAGCCGACTGGTTCGAACTTGCGCTCTTGCAGTACACGGAGAAGTTTGAGCTGCATCCCCGGTGACGCCGAGTTGATCTCGTCGAGGAAGAGCGTGCCACCGTGCGCTGCGAGAAAACGACCTTTCTTGTCGACGTGCGCGCCGGTGAATGCGCCCTTCACGTGACCGAACAACTCGCTCTCAAGCAGTGTCTCTGGAATCGATCCACACGAAAGCTCAACGTATGGCTTATCGGCGCGCGGCGAATTGCGGTGTATCGCTCGCGCGATGAGACTCTTACCTGTTCCCGACTCGCCCGTCATCAGCACCGTAGTGCGTGTCGGCGCGACGGCTGCAACGAGATTATAGATCCGCAGCATGCGCGGATCGGTGCCGACGATGGAATCGAGTCCACCACGTCGATCGAGCTGTTGGCGCAACGAACGATTCTCGACCACGAGCGCTTGACGCTGAATGGCCCGCTCGACCGCGAGCGCGAGTTCCTCGTCGACGAGTGGCTTGCAGAGCACATCGGTTGCGCCGAGTCGCACGGCTTCAACCGCAGATTCGACGGTTCCGTAGCCGGTGATTGCGAGCGCTACCGGCGAGAGTCGTTCTTCGCGCAATCGGCCGATCAAATCGAGACCACCCATCGCCCGGCGCGAGCTACCGGGCAGACCTGGCATCGAAAGATCGGTAACGACGACGGCGAAAGGACCAAGGTCATCGTTCTGTTCAGCGTTTCGCGCGAGTTCGAGCGCGCTCGGGGCGTCCGACGCGACATCGACGGCGTATCCGCGTTCGCGCAGGAACGTCGCGAGCGATTCAGCAACAATCGCGTCGTCATCTGCGACGAGGATTCGGCGGGTTTTTTCAGTTGTCGTGGCCATAGGCGGGGCTCACGCAGCGTCGCGTCGAACGAGTTCTGCGACAGGAATCTCGGCGCGAAAGATCGCGCCGCGACCGAATGGAATGTTCGAGAGTTCGACTGTCCCGCCGATGGATCCAGCGATTCTCCGCGCGACGTCCAGTCCGATGCCGTGGCCGTGTGGCTTGCGGGCTCGCGTTTCGTCAACGCCTGGACCGTTGTCGACGATGTCGACCATGAGCCGAGCTCCGCGACGGCGAACCGAGATCGTCACGTGGGGCGCTTCATCGCGTGGTGCTTCGCCGCTGGCTTCTATCGCGTTGCGGATGGCGTTTGCGAAGAGTGGTTCAAGCGGTCCGACGGTGAGCGCGCCAGCGTCGGCTTCGCACTCGACCCGGACAGCGACGCCGAAATCTTCTGCAAGCGAGCGGTACGTACGGAGCATCTCGCGAAGCGTGTTCCCGAGCGTTTGGTCCGAGGTGAAGAGCAGCGCGCCGTGTGCTGTTGAGTCTTCGCGCATCGCGCGTTCAACCGTCGACATCATCGCGACGAGTGATCGCTCGATAGCCGCGAGGCGATCGTCGAAGGTGCTGGTCGACGCGCTGTCGCGCCGGACCGCGCGCAGGGTTCGCAGAGCGCCGTCGAGTTGCGAGTTCAGCTCGTGGGCGACGTGTCGCGCAAGGAGTGCGTTGTCTGGGGAAGAGTTCGAGGAGAACGAGTTTCCGCGGCGCGAGAGCATGACGCGTGAAGATCGGCGTGAATAGGTTGCGGCTGAAGTGGGGAGGCCGCGGGTTTGCAAGGAACGGAGTTGGCACCGCTCGAGCCGCCCGCCCTCTCGTTGGTGACGGGCAGTTTGATCCCGCTCGCATTATCAGACGCCACGTGTGTGACGACTTCGCGCGCTCGCACTCTTCCGCTCCTTCGCTTGTTGCGGTACATTCCGTATGCCGCGGCGTCGACACGATGTTGGAGGAGACATCGTGACTCGACGCCGTGGCAATTTTGTTGAGGGTGCGATGTGCCCGGGACTACGTCGCCTCGATGCCAGCGATGAGTCGGATGAGTCGATGAACCCACGGTCGCCATCGAAGCGACGAATGCGTCTGTCGCTTCAGAACGATTCGATCGAATCTAATCCATGGTGCAGCATCCTCTCCGGCTTCTCGAAGCATGTGCGCTCGCACTGATCACGCTGTCGGCGCAGGCTGCTCCGCCGCGCATCGTCGTGCGCGATGTCACGCTATTACTGTTGAACTCGGATGCACCGACGGCCATGAAGCCGCATATGACGCTCATCATCGAGCGTGGTGTGATCACGGAGATACGCGCGAGCACGCCGGACGACCTCGCTCAAGGCGATGTACCCGTCGACATACGCGATGGGTTCGTCGTCGCAGGGCTCATCGAGAGCGCGCCGGGGCCTGACGCCAGTTACGACGCGTGCGCCCGCCGCACCGTGCGTGGTGTCACGACGCTCTTTGGGACCTGGACTGAGGCAGAACGACGCTGGCTCCGCCGCATAAGTGAGACATCGGTCTTCGCGCTGCCGGACGTTCAGCCCGCTCCGACATCGCTGAACGCGGACGAAGCGCCACGCGTTCCGTCGACTCCAAGAACGGACGCGGGCGAACGTGCACGGCGGCTTCGGGCCCTGACGTCCGAAGCCGCTGAGCGCGCTGGACTTCCTGACCGCGGCCGGATCGAAGTTGGGCAACGAGCCGACCTTCTGATTCTCGCGAAGAACCCGCTGGAAGACTTCGACGCCATCTACGCGCCGACGCAAATGCTGCTCGCGGGTCGGCCGGCGCGAATTGCCGAGCTCGCGGCCAACCGGTCCATGCAGGAGCGCGCGAGTGACGCCATCGAAGGATTCGGGCCGCCCACCGACGGACGGCGGAGCTATGCGATTGAATCGGGCGGTCTGCGAGTTGGTCGACTCGACATCAAACCCGACGGAACTACCGGACTCGAACGGTGGGGACCGCCGATCGACCAACGAACCACTTGGCAGATCGATGGGCCTACCGAATCATGGGGGCTCGCGTTGGAAGAAGTTCGCAGCAGCGGACCGGTGTTTTCGATTCGCGTCCGCCGCCAAGGAGGCGGTCTGCTCGCGACCGTCCGGACGAACGAGGAAGGTGCTCAACCGACCGAAACCGTGATTCCCTCACCCGCAGACGGCCCCCTCCTCGACCCGATTGCACTAGCGATCGCTCATCGCTCCCAGATGGCGCAACTCACGACTGGCAAGGAGCTTCGACTCGATCTGTCCGAGATCGCCTGGCCGAATGGCTCGCTGGTACTCGGGATTCGAACCCTCGTCATCACCGCGGTCGCTCCGGCGGAGTGTCCGATGCCTGCGCCGAGCGATGCTCGGACGTTTCTCATCGCAGACCAGAACGGCGGGGTGAAAGGCTGGCTCGCGACCGACGTCCACGGAGAGCCGATTCGCGCCGCGCTCGTGGCACCGGAGGGGGTAACGGAGTATCTCGCGGGCTCAAAGCAGTCGCCGCCGAAACCACCCATCGCGAAGGACGAACCGCAACCTTCTCCATCGAACTTGCCATAAGACGCTGGTACTGGCGTTCAACGCCGCTTCGCGACGGAGCCGCCCAGTCGCAGATCCGTCCCCCAATTCGCTCCACCTGTGGGGCCACTTTAGGAACACGCGCATGCTTCCAACGATCCCTGTTCTTGCCCGTCGATTCGCGCTTGTCGCCGCAGTCGCTACGGCCGTCGTCGCTGCAGACCTCTCCGCACAACAGTCGGCACCGGCTGCGGGAAGCCAAGATCAAAAGCCCGCAACGCCAGCAACAAGTACGGGAACAGGAGCGGGACAGGACGGCCGCCAGCGCGAAGCGCGCGATGGGGCCCAAGGTGGCGGACAAGACGGACAGGTTCGGCAGCGCGGTGGGGGCGG
>JAWXCC010000137.1:0-8964 GCA_034440475.1 Phycisphaerae bacterium
GCGCCGATTCCTCCCCATACTGCGATGCGAGCAATAGCGACACGTGACGTGCGCGGGGCACGAGAACCCTCAGCCGGATGTTTCACCATGTTGACTCCATCTCCGCGATACGCAGAGTCCTCTACCTTAGATCCTGATAAGGCGCCGTCAAGCTGACGAATGCAGTGTTTCACACAGTCTGATGCGCGCGTTCGGGACGCTCGGGATAGGTGGGGACCGAGGTTGGAGGACCGTCCGATACACTCGCGATATGGTCCGGTTGCCGCACGCCCTTGCGATCAGCTTCTGCATTGTGACGATCGGCGGATGCGAGAGCACGCCGAAGTCTGGGGACGGCATCGCACCGGTCGTTGTGACTATCGACCGAATGAACTACGCGAAAGCGTTTGATGCCGCGGTTGCACTTGCGAGCGATCGCGGAATGCCCGCAGATCTGCGCGATCGTGATGCTGGCGTCATCGAGACGCGAGCGAAAGTCGCAGGATCGGTCATTGAGCCGTGGGATTGGCCGCGCGGGGAAACAATTGCGAGTATCGAAGGCACCATTTCGTATCAGCGCCGCCGCGCCCGTTTCGAGTTCACACCGTCGGGATTCCGCCCCACGCTGCAAGCGGAGGACGCACCGCTCTTTGGCCAACGGACACCCGGAACGGTGACGAGCGACGCGAGTGGCGCGGTTGATCTCACCACGTACGACGGACCAATCGACCTTCGCGTGTGGGTCTACGTGGAACAAGCGTTTACGCCCGGACTCCAGCGATCGACGTGGACGTTTTCGCAGACATCGTTCTCAACCAATCCGTTGAAGAACGAACCGATGGGCGATGGCACAACCCGTGATCGCAGCATTTGGACGCCCGTCGAGCGCGACGAGGTAATGGAGCGGATGTTTCTCGAAGAGATCCAATCGCGATTAACGTCGTCGGTCGCGAAGGTTAGCTAGCTAGCTTCGATACGCGGATCGATGACACGGTAGAGCACGTCGACGACGAGGTTGAACAGAATCAACATCGTCGAATAGACGAGGACGACGCCCATGATCAGCGTGATGTCTTTGCCGAGGACGGCATCGACGAAGTGCTGACCGATGCCTGGCACGGCGAAGACCTTTTCGACGACGAACGAACCGGTCATTGCGGTTGCGGCAGCGGGTCCGAGGTAACTCAAAACGGGCAAGAACGCGTTTTTCAGAACGTGACGCATTGCAACGCCGCGGCGCGAAAGCCCCTTCGCTCGCGCGGTGCGAGCGTAGTCGGCGTTCATTTGCTCAAGCATCCCGTAGCGAACGAGTCGTGCGATGTACGCGGCGTAGGGCAGCGAGAGTGTGAGCGCCGGTAGCACGACATATGACGGTCCACCCCAACCGCCAACCGGGAACCAACGGAGATGCGCCGCGAAGAGCATGAGTACCGCGGCGCCGATCACGAACGACGGCAAGCTGATTCCGGCGAGCGCGACGGTTTGCGCGACGAGATCCGCGGGTCCGTTCGGTCGCAGGCCGCCGATGACACCTGCGGTCACACCGACCGCGAGCGCGATGAGAATCGCAGCGAGTCCTAGCGTGATCGAGACCGGAAGTCCGGTGGCGAGTATCTCGTTCACGGACCAGTCGCGCTGACGAAGGCTCGGCCCCAAATCAAAGGGCCGATCAGCCTTGCCGAGAAGCCAAGAGACGCCGCTCGCCTTACCGAGGTAACTCACGTAGAAACGGCCTGGATCGTCGAGCTGGTACTGCTTGCGCATCGCTTCGACGATCTCGGGCGGCGGCTGGCGACCGTCCGGCTGACGCATTGGATCGCCGGGAACCATCCACGCTAACACGAACGTGATGGTGTAGATCACCAGCACGATGAGTGGCAAGACGAGCAGGCGACGCGCGATGAAGGCCAGCACGACTGCGAGCGTATGGGGGGCTGTCGCGAGACACAACCGCTATCGCGACGAGGCTACCACCGAAGCGCAGAACAACCCGGCGGAACCCAAAGGCACGGACGACGCGGTAGCAGCGCGCTCAACGAACTCATGCTCCCGTTTCAAACAGCGCCGCCTCGCGCTCGGCTGCATATTGGTGCGTGTACAGCTCGAAGTAGCGTCCACGCTTCGCAATCAGTTGCTTGTGGCTGCCTTGCTCGACGATACGACCGCCGTCGATTACGACGATTAGGCTTGCTCTGCGAATAGTCGAGAGCCGATGCGCGATGACGAACGCGATCCGATCTCGCAACACCGCCTCAATACCAGCTTGGATAAGCCGCTCCGTCGCTGTGTCGACCGACGATGTCGCCTCGTCCATAATGAAAACTTGTGGATCACGCAGCACGGCCCGCGCGAGCGCGACGAGCTGCCGCTGTCCAGTCGAGAGCTTGTCGCCGCACTCGCCGACCTGGAATCCGTATCCGTTTTCAAGCGTACCGATCATGTCATGCGCGTTCACTTGGCGGGCAGCCGCCTCGATCTCGCTGTCGGTCGCGTCGAGCTTGCCGTAGCGGATGTTGTCACGAACCGTGCCGGAGAAGAGATGCGGCACCTGCTGAATGACACCGAGGTTCGACTGAAGCCAGTGCAGACTACGTTCGCGATAGTCAACACCGTCGAGCAGAATGCGCCCTTCGGTCGGCTCGTAAAAGCGCGCCGTAAGCGACACGATCGTTGACTTGCCGCCGCCGGTTGCACCGACGAGCGCAATCGTTTCCCCGTCGCGCACTGTGAGGTTGAAATCATGCAGCACCGGAACGCCGGGCTTGTAGGCAAACGTGACGTGCTCGAAGCGCACTTCGCGGATTCGAGCCGCAGCGCCAGCGGGATCGGCTGCGTCCTTGATTGCCGGTTCCGTCGCTAACAAAGACGTGACGCGCTCGGCAGCGCTCGACGCGTTCATAATGTCGGCGAATCGTTGCGCGAGTTCTTGGATCGGATGCTGGAAGAGCACCGCAAACTGCATGAACGTGATGAGCTTTCCCACCGACAACCCGTGCCCGGCCAGCACGTCGCTGCCGCCTCGCGCGAGTGCGATCGCCGCGCCGACTGCGCCGATCGTCATCACGAGTGGCAAATAGATCGAGCCCTGGACCGCGTTCTTCAGCATCCAACGCCGCATCTCGCTTGAAAGCCGCTCAAACTCCGCGAGATTGCTCTCCTCACGGACGAGCGCTTTTGTCGTCCGCACGCCGAGGAGCGCCTCGTTGAAACTGGCCGTCATCGCTGAGTTCGTGCGCCGCGACTGGCGGCTTGAGTGCAGCATGATGCGCTGGAACACCACACTTGCCGCGGCCAGCAGCGGAATGATTGCGCACGTCCAAAGCGCGAGGCGCCAGTCGATCACAAACATCGCGATCGTCACGCTCGTAAGCAGCAGTGCCCCCCAGAACACGTCGAGGATCGCCCACGGAAGAATGTTGGCGACGCGGCCGCAATCACTCGTGAGTCGAGAAGTCAACCAGCCAACGGGACGTGTGTCGAAAAACGAGAACGAGAGGTCTTGGAGCTTCGCGAACGAGTCGCGGCGTAACTCGAATCCCACGCCCGTCGCGAGTTCTCCCGCAGCCTTGATGAAGACGAATACACACGCCGCGAACGCGGCGAAGAGCACCACGTAGAGCGCGATGAGTGGTCCGAGTGCGCCGAGCGAGCCGTCGGTCACCGCTCGGTCGATCATGCGGCCGTTGATGATCGGGAGATATGCCTCCACCGCTGCGATAGTTACACCACCGAGCGCGAGGCGAGCGACTGCCCACCGGTAGCCGTTCAGATATTGCAACAACTTCCGCCACACGCGCGGATCGAACTTGCCTTTGAACTCGTCGTCGAGTGGAGTCAGCGACATGGTTCAACTCACGCTTCCGATCGCGACAGGCTCGTCGAGATCATCGAGATTCGTTTGAATCTCCCAGAGTGCGCGATACATCCCGGGAACAGCGATCAAAGTGTCGTGTGTTCCCTGCTGAATGACGCGCCCTCGGTCGAGCACTACGATAATGTCCGCGTGACGGAGCGTTGATAGACGATGCGCGACGATGATGGTGGTGTGCCGCGCCTCACGCGAGTGAAAGCCAGCGAGGATCTGGGACTCAGTGTGCGTGTCGACCGCGCTCAGTGCATCGTCGAGTAGGAGAATGCGTGGATCTTGGACTAACGACCGCGCGATCGCGACGCGCTGCCGCTGCCCGCCAGAGAGCGTGATGCCGCGTTCGCCGATCTGCGTCTCATACCGCTGGGGAAACTCCTCGATCGATTCGTGCACGCTCGCAATGGACGCAGCGCTACACATCGCGTCTTCGTCGTTCAAGTGACCCGCTGCCGAGATCAAGATGTTCTCTCGCAGCGTCTTCGAGTAGAGGAACGGCTGCTGCATGACCGTGCCGATCATGCCGCGAATCTCGCGCCGCGGAATCGTCCGCAGTTCGCGGCCATCGACGGTGATCGAGCCGCTCGTGTAGTCGTACAGTCGGAGGAGCAGTTGCGCGACCGTGCTCTTTCCTGCACCTGAGGGCCCTACGAGTCCAAGCGTCGCTCCCGCTGGCACGCGAAACGAAACGCCGTTCAGGACTGGGGGCGTGCCCTCGAGCTTCGAGAATCCGAATACGACGTTCTGGAAAACAATCTCTGCACCGCCGAGATTCTTTGCGTGGGCCATGACGGATGCAGGTTCCGTCGGCTCGCCGACGTGTTCGTCGGGCGTGTCGAGGATCTCGCGAGCGCGCTCGATCGCTACGAGCGCCTTACCGAGATCGGCAAGAATGCGGCCCATCATGCGTACCGGCCAGATGAACATCGTGACAGCGGTGATGCAGTAGAAGTACTCGCCGACGAGAAGCGAGCCCTGCGTCAGCAGCCACAATCCCGTAGCGACGACGATGATCTGCTGGAGAAAACAGAGGAGGTCGGACGTCGCCCAAAAGGTCGCGAACAGGCGGAAGAGCCGCATGTCCTCGTCGCGGAACGCGCCGCTGGTCGACGCGAACTTCGACTTCTCAAACTCCTGCCGCGCGAACGCGCGGACGACACGAATGCCCGTCAGGTTCTCAGTGATCGTCGAAGTCATTTTGCCTTCGGCGGCTTCTTTCGCGAGAAAGAGCGGTCGCATGCGCCGAAAGAAGACAAGTGAGAAGCCGATGATGATTGGCACGATCGCGACGGAAGCGATCGCCATGCGCCAGTCGAGCAGAATGATGAACGGGATCGGCACAATGAGCATCAACAACGCGCGGCCGATTTCGACGACTTGCGAAGCGAAGAACGCGCGAACGGTTTCCACGTCGGACGTGCAGCGCTGCAACAGATCGCCGGATTCGCGCTTGTCGAGCGTTGGGCAGGGGAGCCGTTGAATGTGGTCGTAAAGGCGGTCGCGCAATCCCTTAGCGACTGCTTCGCTCGCGCTCGCTGCGAGGCGCGTGCGAACGTGGGTACAGATCCCGGTGACGGCGGCGATCGCGACCATCACCAGACCGGGAATCCAGAGGCGCGTCTGAAGAAACTCCGTGCCACCCATCGCGTCGATCATGCGACGCGTGAACGCTGAGGCCCGTGTTCCACCATCGACGAGGACGCCGTCAAGTACGGCTTGCGGCACTAATGGCACGAGATAGCCGAGGGCCACCGCTGCGACGAGGGAACCGAGCGCGGTTCCGTAACGCAAGCGATGACCTTTGGTGAGGTCCCAAATCGTCGCGGTCGCATTCGGCATGAAGTTAGATGGGAGTCTTGAATCCCATCGCGCGAACGACGCACCAGCCCGAGAGGCCTTCAAAGATCCCGAATAGTCCCGAGACGATGGCGACGGCGCCAACAATCGCGGCCCACGGCGGCATCATCCCGACGAACCAGAGCGTCACGAGGAGAAGCCCGATGCCCTCGATGATCGCGCCACCCATCAGGCGTACCGCCTTGCCCTTGGAGTCGATGTTGCACTGCATGAAGATCCTCGTTTCGTTAGAAGTCGCAGCTCTTCGGAGCACGCGGAAAAGGAATGACGTCACGAATGTTCTGCATACCGGTTGCGAACACGACAGCGCGCTCGAACCCCAGTCCGAATCCGGCGTGCGGCACAGTGCCGTACCGGCGAAGGTCGCGATACCACCAGTAGTCGGCCTTATTGAGATGCATTTCGTCGAGGCGCTTGTCGAGCCGATCAAGACGCTCTTCGCGCTGCGACCCACCGACAATCTCGCCGATGCCCGGCGCGAGAATGTCCATTGCAGCGACGGTTTTCTCATCGTCGTTCATGCGCATATAGAAGGCCTTGATGTCCTTCGGATAGTTCAAGACGGCGACTGGCTTCCCGAAGACCTGCTCCGAGAGATAGCGCTCATGCTCTGACTGCATGTCGATTCCCCAGCGCGGCGTAAATTCGAACTTGTGGCCCTTGGCGATTGCCTTCTCAAGCAGTTCGATTGCTTCGGTGTAGGTGATGCGCTCGAACTTCGCGTCGACGAATTTTTCCAGCCTAGGCACGCAGTCCTTGTCGATGCGCTCGGCGAAGAATTTCATGTCGTCGGCGCGTTCGTTCAAGAGCGCGCGATACATGTACTTGAGAAGTGCCTCGGCGAGATCCGCATCGGCGTGAAGATCGGCAAAGGCGATCTCCGGCTCGATCATCCAAAACTCCGCAAGGTGTCGGCTGGTGTTCGAGTTCTCAGCGCGAAACGTCGGGCCAAACGTATAGACCTTCGACAACGCCATGCACCACGATTCGACGTTGAGCTGTCCTGAGACCGTGAGATGCGACTCCTTGCCAAAGAAGTCCTGCGAGAAATCAATCTTCCCTTCCGGCGTGCGCGGCAAATTCGTGAGGTCGAGGGTTGACACGCGGAACATCTGGCCGGCGCCTTCACAGTCGGAACCGGTGACGATTGGCGTGTGAATCCACGCGAAGCCGCTCTCGTGAAAGAAGCGGTGAATCGCCATCGCGAGCGTGTGCCGCACGCGACCGATGGCGCCAAACGTATTCGTGCGCGAGCGAAGGTGTGCGACTTCGCGCAGATATTCAAAGCTGTGCTGCTTCGCGGAAATCGGATAGGTATCGGGGTCGTCGACGAAGCCATGCACTTTGAGATGCTTGACCTGCATCTCGATGCCCTGTCCCTTGCCCTGACTCTGGACGAGCGTCCCAGTCGCTTCCACCGAACAACCTGCCGTTAGCTTGAGCACATCACTCTGATAATTGACGAGCTCTGCGGGGGCTACCAACTGAATGGTGTCAAAGCACGACCCGTCACTCAGCGCGACGAACGAAAGACCAGCTTTGGAATCGCGGCGAGTACGGACCCAGCCTTGGACCGTCACTTCGTGTCCGACAGCGTCGGCGGGTATTTTGAGGGCGTCGGTGATGCGAACGACGGGCATGTGCGGTCTCCAGAGGAATCGAGCAGTATCGGATTCGGCGACGAAGCCACAAGCCCGCTCGCCGTCGGTCGCGGCTCGTCGCCCCCAAGTCGGCGGGAGCAGGCCGTGCCAATTTGGCAGTAGGACGACAGCGATCACGGTCGCTGTCAGCGGCCGGCCTCGTGCGGGATGGGTCTCGACCGTCAGTGCGCGGCACGGAGTTGGGCTCCCGAGGGGGATCGCGGGTGGCACGCTCCTTCGAGAGTCCATAGTTGCGAGCGGCACGGAAGTTGCCATGCCCGCACTCTCCGTGGCATTCCGTCTCCATCAATCCGACCCCTCCCGCGACCCCTCACCCAAGCCGGGTCAGCCTCAGGGCGAGCGCGCGCCACGGCCGCGACTCACGCTGATGGTGACTTCTGGTGGCTGGCGCGACGGCGACTTCGCCGATCAACTGCCAGCGCTTCTCGGACCGCTGGGGATCGATTGCCACCGGTGCCGATCCGGAGTCGAGGCGACTGAGTTCCTGTATCACGCGCCAGTGCATATCGCGATCGTCGACCTGTCGATCCCGATGGAGCCTGATTCCGCGCATCCCGCTCCCGCAGGCCCGCGCGTGTTGCAACTCCTGCGTCGTCTGGAGCAGCCACCGCCGACCGTCGTCGTCCGTCCCCCCCAACCGTGTTTTCGCGATAGCGCTCGCGGCCTCAGCGACGCCCTTCGCGAGGGCGCATTCGCGGTGATCGACGGGCCCGTACGACTTGAAAGCATGCTTGAAGTGTTGCGTCGCGTGGTGCGACGCCACTATCGCGATCACTGGCCCGCGGCCTGAAATTGCCCCGTCGCCAGTTTTTTCTCTTTCGTATCCCCCAACGAGTTAGCAGGAGCACTGAACCATGAAGGTCCGACCCCTCGGAGACAAGATTCTCGTCAAGCGCGATGAAGCCGCGACCAAGACCGACTCCGGCATTTTTCTGCCGGAATCTGCCAAGGACAAGCCAAAGCAGGGGAAGGTCATCGCAGTCGGCGACGGCATCCTCAATAAGGACACTGGTCAGCGCATCCCGTTCTCCGTCAAGAAGGGCGACTCGATCATCTTCAGCTCGTACTCGGGCACAGAAGTGAAGATCGACGGCGATCCGTATCTCATCATGACCGAAGAAGACATCCTTGGCGTGATCGAGTAACTATGGAACGTGGCCCGCTCCTCAAAATTCTGACTGAGATGAAGGGCACGAACAAGGAGCTCGACCTTGTCATTGTCGGCACCTCAACGCCAATCGAAATTCGAAACGTCGTCGACATCGACGACCTTCGCGGCGGTGGGGTGATCAAGGTGACCACTCGGCAGAACCACATCTGGGTCGAGGCGGCCCATGTGGCGCTCGCGTACCAAGTTCGAACGGACGGAGGCTGATCGATGCAAGCCGAGCAGGTCCGTAAGGCGTTTCGTGAACTCAACGGACTCCGCGATGTGCGGATCGAGTTCGACCACGCGTCATCCTGCATCGTGAAGAAGGCGCTCCTCATTCCTGAGGAGGGCGACGGCCTCGTCAAGGTCACCGACGGTTCGCACGTATACATCATCGACGCCGAGCGGGTGGCGTGGGTCGAAATTGGCTAGCCCGAAATTGGCTAGCCCGA
>JAWXCC010000138.1:0-5469 GCA_034440475.1 Phycisphaerae bacterium
GGGTTCCGTTACTCCACCACCCGACGATCGGCGCGGGACGCTCTGGATCGAGGTTCACCGACGCCGTCATGTGCGGGCCTAACACAGCAGGCGTCGGTGCGGGCACGGCGTCTGGCTGGGTCGGCGCTGGTGTCGGCGCTAGCGGGCTTTGGTTTGACGCAAGAACGGCAAAGGCGAGGGCGAGCGATGCGACGATCGTCATGGGCAACTCTCCGGTCAGGCTCTCGGACCCAGATCCTCTGAAGGCATCAATCGCCTTGGAGTACGCGACGTTCGAATCCGTGTTGTCTTGAGGGTGGCCGTCTGAGGGTGTCTGGGCAGAAACCCAAGCACGCCTCAGAAGAGCCACGCAACAGATCGTACGACGACGCGGTCAGAGTGTTGCAACGAAAGCGCAGCTATCGAACGACCTTCAGCCCGACTTTCTTTTCCAGCTCGTTCGTTGGTTGTGCAACGAGGTCGTATCCGTCGGCGTCGACGACTGTGGCGCGCACGAGTTCACCCGGCGACAACGCCTCATTGCTCAAGACGTACGTCAGCGAGTCGATCTGCGGTGCTTGGAAGTACGCACGGCCGGTGTAGAGCGTGCCACCCTTTGAAACGCCGGTCGTCTTCCTGCCGGTCGTTTTCCCCGCTGCGGGGCCGTCGATCAGGATGTCGAACTGGACCCGCTCCTTCGCGAGGAACTTCGCAGAATCAAATGCGACTTCCTGCTGCGCGAGCATCAACTCAGCTTCGCGCTCGACTTTGATTTCATCGGCGACGTGCAGCGATTCGTCTTCGTCCATCGTGCCCGCGGGAGTGCCGTCTTCGCGCGAATAGCGGAACACTCCGAGCATGTCGAAGCCGAAGGTGCGCACGACCTCGAGGAGTTCTTCGTGATCTTCCTGCGTTTCGCCAGGGAAGCCGGTGATGAACGTCGTGCGAATCGCGATGCCGGGAATGCGCTGGCGCAGCTTCTCCAGCAGCGTAAGTTGTTCGTCCTTCGTGATGTGACGCCGCATCGACTTGAGCATGCGGTCGCTCATGTGCTGCAGCGGCATGTCGATGTACTTCACGATGCGGTCGAGCGACGCGATCGCATCGATCATGGCGTCGGTGAACTTCGACGGGTACGCGTACATGAGGCGCATCCACGCGTTGCCGTGGTCGCGGGCGACGCGATCGAGTTCGCCGAGCATGCCGACGAGCCCTTCTTCGTAGCCGATATCCATACCGAAACTCGTCGTGTCTTGTCCGATGAGATTCAGTTCGAACGCGCCATCGACGAGGAGCTGCCGCGCCTCGGCCACGATCGTCTCAACCGGCTTCGAGCGCATTTTGCCGCGGATAGACGGGATCGTGCAGAACGCGCAGCGCTGATTGCATCCTTCACTCACGCGAAGATAGGCCCAGTGGCGCGGTGTTAGTCGGAAGCGATTCGAGTCGTCTTCGAAGTAACCCACGCCTTTGCCGTCGAGTCCGTTGACGGTGAGGCCAACCGTGTCTTTTCCACGTTCTTTCGCAGCTTGCAGCGCGTTTCCCGCGATCCAGTACGGCGCCCGCGTTGCGTCGTCGTCGATCGACGCACGCACGCCACCGCGGACGGCGTCGAGAATGTGGTCGCGATCGAAGACACCGATCATTGCGTCGATGCCCGGTGCCCAATCGAGGAGTTTCGCCCGGTACCGCTGCACCAAGCATCCGGCGACAACGACGCGCTTCAGTTCGCCACGATTCTTTCGCTCGATGGCCTCGTGAATAACTCCCATCGACTCGTCCTTCGACGCTTCGAGGAAGCCGCAGGTGTTGATGACGATTGCATCAGCGCTCTGGTCGCTGTTGACGAGCGACAGGCCGCTCTGATGCAGAATGCCAAGCATCTTCTCGCTGTCGACGAGGTTCTTCGGACAGCCAAGGCTGATGAAGGAGACGCGCTCGACGTCGTCGCTCGCGCCTGTTGGATTTGAACGACTCATCAGAGCCCGCCTCTGCCGTTCGGCGTCATTCCGCCGAGAATAGCTTGCATGATGATCGGGCCGATGAAAATCAGCGCGATCGAGATAATCGTCACGATGATGTTGGCGACGAGTCCCCAGATCGCGAGCGGTCGTGCACTCGCAGGCGGTCGCTTCATTGCGATCGCAGCGATGACAATGCCGGGGATTGAGACGAACAAGCCGCAACAGAGAAACCCGACGCCAGCGAGGATCAGCGACGTGACCGCCATCGAACGAGCTGGACCCTCGCTGTCGCTCGCACCCCCGAAGTGACCCGCGGCGCCCGCCGCCGTCGGCGGAGGCAGCGCGATCCCGAGAGCCTGAGCGACCGTCGTCCACTCGGTGTCGGTCTCGCTGCGAAAGTAATCCGTGGGCAGGATGTTGCCGCTGCGGAGGTACTGCTCGACTTCGGCCGGTGAGTACGGGCCAAAGGTCTGCTGCGATCGAGCGATCCAGTACTGAAGTGCGGGGTCAAGTGGCATCGGGCGTGGGCAGCGAGCAGGGGGCCGGTTCGGCGGCGCGGATGGACGAACACATCACGGACGAACGCATCAACGTAGCAGCAACGCGATTCCAGCGGCGACAAGGAGCAGCGTTCCGATCGACCCGAGCACGATCGCGACGATGGCGCGGCCGCGACCCGCTTGGCCCGGCTTCGTCTTCTTCCACGCAACGATGCCGAGGGCGATCGCAACGGGACCGGGAACTCCGAGGAAGAGGCCCAACAGCCCGACGTACGGGGCGGGAGGGCTGCGAGGCCGAGTTCGGAACGAATCTCCGACCAAGGACGCCACGCCTCGTCGCCGTCGCGGCGCACGCGGTCACTCGGCCCGACTCGGCGATCGGCTTGAAACCGCCGCAGGTCGTCGAGCGTGTAGGGCCCAAAGGTCTCATTCACCCGCATGAGCCAATAGCGTTCTGCGTCGCCCACGTCAGCCTCCGTGTTCAGGCGCACCGTATGTCATCGCTGGCGGTAGAGCAATTGAGAATGGATGTACTGGATCACCTCGGGATCGAGATCTTCGATACTCGCTGGCAACGACTCTCCGCCAATGGCTTGGCGGAGTGCACTCGAACTCACGGCGATCGGTGGAATCGGAAGGACACGATCGATCCAAGTTTCGATGTCGTCCCCAAATCGTTCGCCAGCTGCGGAACGCAACGATGCAAGATCGTTGGGTGGCCGAAGCACAATTGCAGGTGGGGCGAGCGCCACGACTTCGCGCCACGACTTCCACGTTGTTAGGTTCAGCGCCTGATCGCTGCCAACTAGTAGCCGCAGGGGGGCTTCGCCGCGCGCGTGAAGTTCGCGAAGCGTGTCGATCGAGTACGACGGCGCGCCGCGGATGATTTCAAGGTCGAGGACCTGCGCTCGCGTTTCGTTGCGGAAGGCGATCCGCGTCATCGCGAGCCGATGTTCTGGAGCCGCTGGCGGACGATCGGTTCGCTGCGGATTCAGTGCCGCTGGAATGACCAGAATGGCACGCGCGCCAAGCGCGTCGGCCGCGAGGCGCGCGATGTCCACGTGACGTTTGTGCGGCGGATCGAACGTGCCTCCGAAGACGAGAGCGGGAGCGCGGTCTGGTGTTGAAACGGTCATCTGGATTGCTCCGTTTCGACGATCTCGCGGACAATCGCCGCGACTGCGGTCATCGCTTCTTCCGTGCGCCGCCCGAGAGCCCGAAGAGGACCGAGCAGGCGAGGACGTCGCAAGAGGAGCGCTGTCGCCGCAACCACGCGCGCCCGACCGTGGGCGTCGACGAGTGATTCGATTTCGGCAGGGAGATCTTCGTCATGCGCGTCGCTCACGCCGCGCACGATGGCGTAGCGCCACTGTCGCCGCAACGCTTCCGCGACGAACGCATGCGACTCCATGTCGACAATGTCGGCGCCGCTCAGTGCGGCGAGATCCCGCTTCGCTTCGCGTGTCGCGACGAGGCGATCGCTGCCCGCCACGCGCCACGTTGGGCCGCCGGCGCGAATCTGCGGACGCGCGATACTTCCGTCAGTCAGCCAGACTTCCCCGATCGCGCGGGCGTGGCCTACGAGTGCGCTCGGCAACAGTCCGCCAGCGACGCCAGCGAGGATCACCGTCGCGCCGTCCTCAACCGACGCCGCCCACCTCCGAACCGCAGCCGGACCCGGGCCGCAGACGTGCGTGCCCACACCCTTGATTCCACCAAGGGCTCGGCTCTCGATCTGCATCGGCGAGACCACGAGAAGGCTGGTCATGCGTGCAGCCTACCGGTATACTCCGCCCGTCCTGAGTGGCCCGGAAGCGGGCCACATCGTCGTCTCGTTATTGGTTTGTGCGGCCCCATCGTCTAGCCCGGTTCAGGACACGTCCCTCTCACGGATGGAACAGGGGTTCGAATCCCCTTGGGGTCACTCTTTCGGCCCCGCCCCAAACCCATGACCCACTTCTTCGTGAGAGACGGGTCATGGCTGGCGGCGGGGCCGAATTGCTCCGATTCTGCCTCGGCTTTCGGCTCTCTCGTAGCTGTTTCACGCGGCCCTATCGTCTAGTCCGGTCTAGGACACCTCCCTTTCACGGAGGTAACAGGGGTTCGAATCCCCTTAGGGTCATTGACTTTGCTTCAAAACGGGCCCCGCTTGGCTTGTGTGCCGTGCTGTCTGTACGTTCGCTCGGTGCCAACATGACTGAGACATATCCCATCCCGCAGTTGGTTGGGCAGGGCAGGCGGACTCGTCTCCATGAATTTCTCGCACGACTCGCTCGACTCGCACGACACCCGATCGGCTCCCCGGGACGGCAGTCCGGATCGCAGCGCAGGAATTCCGGCACGGAGTTCCGAGCCTGATCCGCCGGTCTGAGCCCGCGCCGCACGACGACGCTTTACCGCCGAGTACACGCAACGGATCGTCCGCGAGGCCAACGCGTGCCGGGCCTCATCCAGACGGGGCAGCGCACCGGTGGACGCCGGTCACGAACCAGCCGAAACGGGTCGGCCTCGCTCCTTGGCAAGCACGGATCCCGACGAGCTGAGTGCGACGAGGGTTGCTCATCCAGTTCGACGAAGTCTCAACCGAGCAACTGCGATCGTGAGAGGATGTCGTTCTTCAAAGTTGAGGGCCCGCGACTGGCCCGGCGGTGCTTGGCGTCCCATCGAAACCGTGGGTCGGAGGTCGCTATTCTGGAACCATCAGGTATTCATTCCGGTTGCTCATCGGGCATAATCGTTGGCGCAGGGGTGTGTTCGTTATGCGAACTCTGTCAGGCGATCCCACGACGAACGGAGGCGAACCGGCGAACGGACGAGCGAGCGTCCGCGCGATCGCTGCGCGCGGACTGGGGCGGTTCGCAGTCGCCTCGCTCGTAACCGGCATCACGACGGCGGCAGACGCGGCCGCAAGGGAGCCATGGAGGACAGGAGCCATAGAGGACACACCATTTTGGGCTACCGTCAAATCTTCTTTGTGGCGGCGAAACGAAGTAGGCGACCTACCTTGGGAGGTTACCAACAACCCA
>JAWXCC010000139.1:0-15214 GCA_034440475.1 Phycisphaerae bacterium
CTACGGGTGTCTGACACCCAGGGCGCGCAGCTACGGGTGTCTGACACCCAAGGCACGCAGCTACGGGTGTCTGACACCCAAGGCGCGCAACTGCGGGTGTCTGACACCCAAGGCGCGGAACTGAGGGTGTCGGACACCCAGGAAGCGCCGTCGAACGTGCCCCGCGCTGCCAGATCATCTGTGGTGTCAATTCGCGCGGAGCGATGCTGCTTGAGCTGCCTTTGGCGTAGGCTCCAGTGCCATGGTTTCCGATGACTCACCGAACGCCGCGCCACTGACTGATTTGCCCGCCGGAGGGGCGAATCGGCTTTTGAGCGAGACCTCGCCGTATCTGCTTCAGCACGCCCACAACCCCGTCGACTGGTATCCGTGGGGACCAGACGCGATCGCTGCAGCGAGGCGCGACGGGAAGCCGCTCTTTGTCTCGATCGGCTACGCGACCTGCTACTGGTGTCACGTCATGGAGCGGGAGAGCTTCGAAGATCCAGCAACCGCAGCGCTCCTCAATCGGCTCTTCGTCCCGGTCAAGGTTGATCGCGAGCAGCGCCCGGACATCGACGACGTCTACATGACCGCGTGCCAAGTGTTCACCCAGCTCACAGAGGGACGGGCGTCGGGCGGGTGGCCACTCTCGGTGTTCCTCGATCCTCACTCGCTCAAGCCGTTCTACGTCGGAACGTATTTTCCTCCGCGTCCCTCCTACGGTCGTCCATCGTTCTCCCAACTGCTCGAAGCGCTGAGCAGCGCGTGGCACGACCGACGCGATGAAGTCAGCGCCCAAGCGGACCGAATCGCGGATCTCGTCCGCGCCGACATGGACAGTGTGCCCGAGGCAGCGAGCTTGGGACGCGAAGTCGTGACGTCAGCGGTGGGGGCGCTCCTTCGCTTTTATGACGCGAAGCAGGGCGGCTTCGGAGGAGCGCCAAAGTTCCCACAGCCAGCCTACCTCGAACTCCTCGAGCGACGACTAGACACGCCCGCCGCGGGCGAAGCCCTCTCGCGCACACTTGATCGCATGGCGGTGGGCGGCATATTCGATCAGCTTGGCGGAGGGTTTCACCGATACGCAGTCGATGCCGTCTGGCTCGTTCCGCACTTCGAAAAAATGCTCTACGACAACGCGCAGCTCGCGCCACTCTATGCGCGGAGCTTTGCCCGCACCGGAGACTCCTTTCACGCTGAGGTTGCGCGGCGCACGTGCACGTACGTGCTGCGCGAGATGACTGATGTCGACGGTGTCTTTTAC
Organism: Phycisphaerae bacterium; assembly: GCA_034440475.1. Taxonomy (GTDB): domain Bacteria; phylum Planctomycetota; class Phycisphaerae; order Phycisphaerales; family SM1A02; genus JAEUIT01. Next base: position 1,247 of record JAWXCC010000139.1, read on the forward strand.
TCAGCGCAAGATGCAGAGGTCGAGGCGCGTGAAGGCGGCAGCTATATCTGGACGAGCGCTGAGATCGAGGCAGCGCTCAAGAACGCTGGTGCCAGTGACCTCATCCCATTCGCGCTCGCGCTCTATGGCGTTGACGCTGGGCCGAACTTCCAAGATCCGCATCACGCCGATGCGCCTCCGGCGAATGTGCTGTTTCTTGCAGATCGCCCCGATCGACTTGCCGCGAAGTTTGGACTTGACGACGCGACATTTGCAACGCGACGGGAGCGAGTGCGATCGACACTGTTGAACGCACGCTCCGCGCGGCGTCAGCCGATGACCGACGACAAGGCACTTACCGCGTGGAACGGACTCATGATCGCGGCACTCGCCGAGTGTGGCACGCTGCTCAAGGCGCCTGAGTTCGTCGCGGCGGCAGAGCGTGCCGCACGCGCGATTGACTTGCGAGCCCGCGCCGCTGACGGATCGTTGCAGCGGTCGTCGCGCGCGGGGCGGACCGCAGTACCAGCATTCCTCGACGACTACGCTGCGCTTTGCCGCGGGCGACTCGCACTCTTCCGTGCGACACAGAACGACGAACATCGCATCGCTGCGGCGAAGCTCTTCGAAGTCGCTGTCGCAGAGTTCAGTGACCCGCGCGGCGGCTACTTTGACGTTCGTGAAGGCCAGAATGAGCTGTTCGTCCGCGGGAGAAGCCTGTCCGATGGCGCGGTTCCAAGTGGCAACTCGATCATGCTTCTGAACGCGCTCGACCTTTGGGCAGCGACGAAGGACGTTCGCTACCGCGACGAACTGACGCGGAATTTTCGAGGCCTTTCCGGTGCGCTGCGAGAACAAACGATCGCGAGCGCCCTCGGCGCGGTTGCGGTCGACAGAGCCTCGTCCGAACTTCCGGAAGTGCTTCCGACGCACGACGGCATCAGCGCTACCAAGATCATTGCTTCGATCGAGAGGGTGACGGTCGACGCTACGTCGGGTGTGGTCGCCGGGGTGTTCGTGCTCGCGCTTCCCGCAACGTGGCACGTCTACGCGTCCGGTCATCCGGAGAATGCAGTCGAGCCACTGTCGCTCCACCTGCTTCACGCGGATGCCAGCGCGCGCCTCGAACCCGACTATCCCGCAGGCGAGGTTTGGCGCGATGGCGCTCGAATACTCACGGGCCGAATCACCATTCCATTTCTTGTCCGAGGCCTCACGACCGATCGGCTCGGAATTGAAGCATCCATCCAGCCCTGCGACGAGCGTGTCTGCTTCCGGCCGCAACGCGTCGCTGCGAACGTTACGCTCCCTCGCCGTGACTAAGCCGACTCACATCCGAGGCGCCGCGCTCTTTCGCGTAGCAATAATCCCGACCGGTGGCACCATCGAAAAGACGTACGACGAACTCGGTGGCGCGGTCGCAAACCGGGTGAACATTCTCGACTCACTCCTCGCATCGCTCGATCTGCGCGGCGTCGTCATCGACCGTGTGTCGCTGATGAATAAAGATTCACTGGAGTAGTGTTAGGGTCGCGTCCAAGCTCGCGCGTCATCGACGACTGCACGAGCTTCCCGCAACAGCGCCTCCAGTCCGAACGGCTTGCGCAAGACGCGCAGCGGCGCGAGCGCCGAGTGAATGTCGGAACGCCCGTCAGTCAGGACGAGTGCGGGTACGAGTGATCCGCCGCGGCGCAGGCGATCTAGGCATGCTGTTCCGGCGCCACCAGGAAGGTCGATGTCAATGACGACCAGATCAAAGCGCAGCACGCCGTCGAGCACGATCCGCTCCGCACCGCTCGCGTTGTCACGTGACTCGACTTCGACATCGAGCGCGGCGAACGCCTCCGTCAACACTGCGCGCACCGCTGCATCGTCATCAATGATGAGCACGCGGCCAATGTCATGAAGCCGTTCGGGAGACTCGTGCCGCGTCACCGTCGGCTTCTCGTCGCCAGCCAATTGAAATCGGGCGACGGCACGTCGTCCGCCAAGCGACGACGACGTCGAGATCTCGATAGTTCCGCCGCAGTCCATCGCGGCGCGCCGCGCGATTGCCTCAAGTAGTTCGACTGTCGGCGCGTCGACAGCACCGAAGACATCAAGTACTTTCGGCCGGACCGAGACGCGCGGCGGCCCGTCGTCCTCGACGCTGATTGCGGCGCGGACCCCGAATCTCTCGTCTCGTTCGATCCGCGCGCCGACGCGGACCCGACCGTCGCGACCCGCCGATTCGCGAGCCGCCGTAAGCAGGCTGATGATGAGTCGTCGGATCGTGGCGTGCGACGCGCGCACGATCATCGCGTCGCTCGAGTCGGCTTCGGTCTCGATGGTGAATGAAGCAGGCAGGAGTCGACGCGCGAGTCCGATCGCCGACGCGATCTCGTTCGCAAGCGGGATATCGCTTGGATCCGCAGAGTCGTCCCCGTTCGTCTCTCCCAATGCAAGGACGATGTCGCGCACGGCATCCAAACCGCGCTTCGCGTCGCGCGGCAGTGACTCGATGGCTCCTGTGAGGGCGAAGAGCGCATCGCGAAGGTCAGGGCCGACGCTGTCGGCGAGCCGGGCGAGCAGCTCGGTGCGCCCCAGTCGGCGCTCCATGAACTCAATGCGAGCGTCGCGTTCCGCAGCGAGTCCGCGCTCGATGACTCGGGCTGAGGCAAAGGCGAGTGTTTGCGCGAGAGCGAGCTCTTGGGTGGTGAACGGGCGTCGTGCTTGAATGTGCTCGAACGTAATCGCTCCGCGCACTCGTCTCAGCGCAACAACGGGCACCACGAGCATCGCCTGCGCGTCGGGATGAATGCGCGCCGCCTTCACGGGATCTGCGAGTGTTACGGCATCGCGCTGAACGACCACCGGACGCCCGGTGCCGAATGCGTCGAGCCACCACACGACGGCGTGCGGCGGCAGAAGTTGGCGCTGCGCCAAGACGCTCGTCACATCCGCAGCGAACGGGTCAATCCACTCAAACTCGAACGACGCACGATCGGCGTCTGGTTCCACTGCGCAGAACGACGCTCGTTCCGTTCGCAGTGTGCGAGCGACCACTTCGATCGCGAGGCGCAGCGCTGGACCCCGGTCGCCATTGCCGCTAAGGATCGTGAGCACACTCGCCGACGTGCGCAGAATCTCCGCACTCCGGGCCGCGCGATCTTCCAACTCGCGCCGCTCTGTGAAATCGAGCACCGTTGAAACGTAGCGCGTCGCTCCCTTGTCGGCGACGCGGCGCTGCACGACATGCAACCATCGCCAGCTCTGGTCAGCGGCACGCATGCGGCACTGGAATTCGAGCGTTTCGGCGCGTTGCGCCTGCCGTGCATCTCGCGCCCTGTCCCAGGACGACCGGTCTTTCGGGTGGACCCGAGCGTCGAGTACACCAAGCCCGCGAAGCGGCGTGGCATCGATATCGAGGGACTCGGCAAGCGCTGGCGTGAGCGTGGGGATGTCTTCGGCGTCGAACGTGATGCCGAGGGTGGCACCGAGAGGCGCTTCCACGTTCCGCTCGCGAATCTCCCGTTCGCGACGGGCTTCGGCGAAGCGCAGCGAACTGATTCGAGCCACGAATACGACGAGAACCGCGAGCAGTGCCGTCACGAGCCAGAGTGCGAGCTGCGTCAGCGAAGCGGCAGAAGCGTCAGCGAGTAGGTTCACGGATCCGTTCATGCATGCGGTTCACTGATTTTGGCCACTGGTCTGGCGACCGGGTCGAGGCGCGGCTGGCAAGAAGGCGTCTCGCGATGGCGGGCAGGCGGAGTCCCAGCGATTCGAACTCGACTCCAATCGTGACCGCAGGCTCACTTGACGTCCAGCGACGCTGGCGTGTTTCCGGTAGTCTGAATTCATCATGGGCAAGTATCTCACCGCGCCGCAGCCGACCACCGAAATGCCGAAGGGCATCCCATTCATCGTGGGAAATGAGGCGGCGGAACGGTTCTCGTTCTACGGGATGAAGACGATTCTCTTCGTGTTCATGACGCAGTACCTGCTCACTTCGGATGGAACGCCGAGTTTTCTGACCGCGACCCAAGGGCGTGAGTGGGTGAGTTGGTTCGTCGCGAGCGCGTACTTTTTTCCTGTGATTGGCGCGCTGCTCGCCGACGCGTTCCTCGGGAAGTATCGAACGATTCTCTTGCTCTCGATTGTGTACTGCCTCGGACATCTTTCGCTCGCGCTCATCGACTTGCCTTCCGAGATGCTGAAAGCAACCTTTGAACCAAAGGTCTGGCTCGGCGTCGGGCTCGCGCTCGTTGCCATCGGCTCCGGCGGCATCAAGCCCTGCGTGTCGGCCAACGTCGGCGACCAGTTCGGCAAGTCGAACAAACATCTTCTGTCGAAGGTGTTTGGGTGGTTCTATTTCGCGATCAACTTCGGCTCGTTCTTTTCGACGCTGCTCACGCCTTGGCTCCTTAAGAATTACGGCCCGGGTTGGGCCTTCGGCGTTCCAGGCATCCTCATGGGAATTGCAACGCTGATCTTCTGGCTCGGCCGCTACCGCTTCGTGCACATTCCTCCGGCGGGCATCTCGAAGTACATCGACGAGTTTGTGTCCGGTGGTGGCTTCCTCGCTGTCGCCAAGATCGTGCCTATCTTCGCGTTCGTCGCTGTTTTCTGGTCGCTCTACGACCAATCGGGTTCGGCGTGGGTCGAGCAAGCTAACAAAATGGATCGCCAGTTTATGGGCGTGGACTGGCTCGAGAGTCAGGTGCAGGCGGTCAATCCACTCTTGATTCTCGCGTATATCCCGCTCTTCACCTATGTCATCTATCCGCTCATCTCGTCGGTCTTTCCGCTGACGCCGCTGCGCAAGATCGCGATAGGACTCTTCCTGACGGTCATCGCGTTCGGACTCTCCGCCTACATCGAGGGCTGGCTCGTCGAGGGCACCGCACGCTTCGCGCAAGACCACGTTGGTCCGATACTGGCAGCGGGCTCGGTTGACTTTGCAGCGACGGCGAAACTCATCGTGGCGAATGGGAACGAAGCGCTCGCAACGGCAATGTTAAATCTCTCCGCGCAGCCAAGTGAGACGACCGCTCTCACGAGTGCTCTCGCAGCGGGCGGCCGGATCGCGCTCTCGTCGGGAGAAATTGTGGCGTGGGCGAAGCCGAACATCGCTTGGCAGCTATTGGCATACGTCATCCTGACCGCGGCCGAAGTGATGGTGTCGATCACGTGTCTCGAGTTCGCGTACACGCAAGCACCACCCAAGATGAAGTCGTTCATCATGAGCCTGTACCTGCTCTCGGTGTCGGCCGGCAACGTATTCACCGCGCTCGTCAATCGCCTAACGCAGGACGCCCAGGGGAACTCAACACTCGTCGGTGCTGACTACTACTGGTTTTTCACGTACGTCATGCTTGGCGCGGCGATCGTCTTCATCGGTGTGGCATACGTCTACAAGCCCCGCGAGTATCTCCAGGACGAGGCGGCCGGGGGCGCGGCGGCATGATGCCGCCCAGCGGAGGGGGCGGGGGGCCCGCGCGCCTCATTCACCTTCGCCGTCCGCCTCAGCTTCATCGCGCTGCGGAGCGGTTTGTGCCGCAACTTGGTGCCGACGCGCTCCAAGCAGTGGAGCGTCGTTGGACGGCGCTGTGTGCGACGAATCCGCGTTACTTCGACGGTGACGTACTACACGTGCTCGGCCATTCCCGCAACGGCCACGGAGGCGTTAGTCTCCACGTCGCCGTGACAAGCTATCGCTTCTACGCGGTTCAGCGGCCTGGTATCGATGTCTTCGGGGGCTTCCCACTCGATTGTGGCGTGCGACCGCTCGGAGCGAAAGCGATCACCACGGTCGCAGGACGCTTCGCGCTGGCGCGGCGCTCAGCATCGGTCGCGTTCTATCCGGGCATGTGGGAGTTCGTGCCTGGCGGGGGACTTGAGCCCGCCGACGAGCCAGCGTCATGCGTGTTGCGCGAGCTGCGCGAAGAGACCGCACTTGAACCCGCGAGCGCGCCGGTTGCCGTCGGCCTTGTCTACGACCCTCAAGCGCTGTCATGGGAAGTGGTGCACCGCCTTGAAGCTCGCGAGGCTGTCCGTGCGGGAGCGGGCGAGACGACGGAGGCCGAGCGCCACGGCTGGGAACACGACGATCGCGTACTTGCGAAGTGTGGGAGTTGGCCCGAGCCTCTCGCAGATGTCGCTCGCGCGATGATCGCGCTTATTCCACCGCAGGGTCGGCCAGTGCCGCCTCACTGCGAACCTGATTCGCGCGCTGGAGTACCCCCAGTCGATTCTTTGCGATGAGATCGTGCGATGCAGCGGTGAGCGCTTCGATGGGAAATGGCTTCCGAAGCAGCGTCGCTGGCGCGAGCGCTGCGTCAAGTTCTGTCGTACCGCCGGTCACGAAGAGGATCGGAATAAGAGAGCCGCGAGCGCGCAGACGCCGAGCGCACTCCATGCCCGACATACCCGGGAGATCAACATCCATCACGACCAAATCGAATCGGAGCGGGCTGTCGAGCACGTCGGACTCGACATCATTCGCGTCAGAGCGCTCGACAACGTCGATGTCGTACGCAGCAAACGTGTGAGCGAGAATGCGGCGAACCGCGTGGTTGTCCTCGACCACCAAGACGAGCGAGAGGTCCGCGAGTGAGTCGATTGCCGCAGAAACTGCGGATGGTGCTGCGAGCTCAGTGGGTTTGCTGGCGGTTCCGAGCGGCGCTTCACTCGTCTCGGCTTCGCTGGCGAGCGGGATCGTCGAAGTCACTCGCAATCCGCCGAGTGATGGCGACGTCTCCAGCGTGAAGCGGCCACCTGCATCTTTCACGACGCGCTGGCAGATCGAGAGTCCGAGCCCCGTACCTGCGAGTCCTTTCGTCGTGAAGTATGGCGCGAGCACTCGTTCACGCAGTTCGGGAGCAATGCCGGGGCCGTCATCGTCGACCGTGATTTCGGCGCACCGACCGAGCGCGACGTCATCGACGATTCGACCGGCGACGCGGATGTGCCCGCGCTCGCCAATTGCGTCGCGAGCATTGAGCACGAGGTTGAGTGTGATCTGCCGAAGCCCCTGCGGTGCCGCAACGACTCGCGCGTCTGCGAGAGCGGTCAAGTCAGTCTCAAATTCGATCGCGCGCGGGAGCAGCCTTGCAGCCAAGCGCGACGCTAATTCCAATTCGCTTGCCAGCGCGAGCACGGATGGAGCTTCAACTTCACCACGATGTGCCCGCTGGATAGCAGCGACCATTCCAGCAGCTCCCGCAAGCGCTCTTTCGATTCCGTCGAGCGAGGACTGCATCGCCGGATCGTTCGTCTTCTGGCGCAGGATATGCACTTGTCCGCCAACCGCGAACAGCAGGTTGTTGAAATCGTGGGCCACTCCGCCAGCGAGCTGCGCGACAAGCTCGGATCGCTCGAGTTGGCGCTGAAGCTCATGCAGATGGGTCCGCTCTTCACCGGACTCGCGCTGCTCCATCCCTCGCGCGATGGCAAATGCGAGCGTTTGAGCAGCAGTGATCTCTTCACGGCGAAATCGCCGCGGCGATTGCAGATCCTCAAGCACGATTGCCGCGCGAAGCACGCTGTGCACAAGGATGGGCACGACGAGCATCGCCTGCACTTCGGCGTTGATGGAACTCGTTGTCGAGGGCGGGCCCGCCTCGCTGCCATCGCGCCGAAACGTGCTGGGCTGTCCAGCCCGGGCGGCGGAAATCCACCACGCTATTTTTGGGGGTGATTGAGACTGTCTTCGTTCGGTTGCGCTGGGTACGTTCCCTTGCCGCCACTCGTAGAGAACGGTGGCAGTGCTGGCTGCGGTGTCGACAGATGCGAGCGAAGCTCGCGCTACCCCGAACGCCTCGCCGACGATCGCGAGGGTCGATCGAACAGTTGCTTCATGATCGTCGGAGTGCAAGAACGATTCGAGGATCCGGGTTGACAGTCGTTGCAGTTCAAAGATGCGATGCTGCTGGTCGACTGCGGCGCGGCGATCGCTGAAATCAACCGCGACGGACTCCCATTCGCGTGTTCCGCCGACAATCGCGACGGCGCGCACTCGCTCGTGGAGCCACCGCCACGATCCGTCGGGAGCGCGGACGCGGAATTGAAGCTCGATGGGATCGCGCGAAGTACCCGTTCGAGCGGCAAACGCAGCGAGCCAAGTGCTTCGGTCGTCCGGGTGCACCGCGTCGAGGAGCGCCCGTCCGTCGGCGCGGGCGCGATCGGTCGCCTCGCCGAAGAGTCGCGGTGTGCCCGAACACGCCGAGAGCAGGCACCCATCGTCGGCGTAGCGGATGACGTAGATCGGAGCGGTGTCGCCTACGAGCGCGAGCGTTGCCTTCGCTTCGTCGGGCGTGGGACGCCCGGATCCGGAAGACAGGGCTCGAGACTGCGGCGTTCGCCTGAGAAGCGCGGCACCAGCGAGCGCTGCGATCAGGATCACGAGGAAGATCGCCACGATGACCAAGCGCGTCGCCAGCGGCGCGGCAGGACTTGCCGTGGTTGCGATTGGAACGAGGAGTAGAAAGGCAGACTCCATGGCTAACCAAGGTACCGAGGACCGGGGGTTCTGTGCCAGCGAAGGACCTCAAAGGGCTTCCGAGGAACCCGATTGAAGAGGGGAGTCGCGTCGCTCGATCCGGACTCGGGACCCGCCCGAGGGGAGCTGGCGTGCAGGGAACTCGATTTCATTGTCTAATCCCTAACTTCTCCTCGCGGAAGTCTGGGCACATCGCTCTCTTTTTCGCGGCGGCTACGTTCGACACCTCACTGAGTAGTACTTTCTATGACGAATCCCCGAAACAGCAGAGTTGATCACGCTTCGGCTGAACAAGCCGTGAGTTCCATCCTTTCCCAGCACAAGATTCGCGTCCCCGGACCGATTCGCACCGCGATGGTCGCGCTGCACCTCAGCGCGACGCGCGCGGAGCGTCGCCGCAAGAATCGGAAGACGGACGCGGAGGCAATTCGCGATCTCGTCGCTACGCGGATTCTCGCTGGGAAGTCGATCCCGAGCGCGGCCGAAATCGCGAGCAAGACCGACGTGTCGCTGAAGAACGTCCAAGCTCACGTCGCGATGATGCGAAAGCGAGCTCAATCGGGAACCAAGTCTGGAAGCAAGTCTGGAAAGAAGTCGGGAAAGAAGTCGGGCAAGAAGTCGAGCAAGAAGAAGCGGTAACGCTGCGGCGGTGTGTAGTCGTTGTTAGGTCGCCACGGCACACTCATCCGCCGCGCTTGTCCGAAGCGCTCGTCCGTACCGCGCGTCCAAGCTGTGGACGACGATCTGCGTGGACAGACGCCGCCGCCGTTCGCACGGCGCGGTCGGACGTGGCGCTGGTTGAACTCGACGCCATTCTCGCTGCGGCGGCGCCGTCGCAGGAACCGCACCATCGCGGCGCCGCCAAAGCTCTGCCAGAGCTAGCGGTGTCGCACCTTGCTACGGACTATCGGCCAGCACTCGCAAGGCTCAATTCACCGTCAATGCCACGTGTAGGACTCGAACCTTGGACCCGCTGATGATGAAGGCCGAGGAGAGTCCGCTGCAACAAGAAGTTAGCCGGGGGCACCAGCAGCAGCGACAGCAGGAGGCAGACCTGCTCGATGTTTGGCTAGTCGAGTGCCCCGACCAGTTGTCGGCAAGAGTCGCGGATGCGCATCGCTGAAGTCGACGAGGAAGTCGACGTCACTCCGACCCGGCTCGCCGCGAAGACCGGAAGTCGACCGTGCTGGCTCACGAAGCCAGCGAGGCGCGAGCTCAAGCTCCGCGGCAACGATCGCAGCCGCCGACTCGACGGCCCGCACCGCGTCCACAGGGATCGCACCGCCACGTTCCAATCGGTCGTCGTTCGGGCCCGCGATAAAACGCCGGTCAGCATGCCAGCGGCACCCCGTCGAGCAGAATGGCGCTATCGGGGTGGTACTCGAGCACTTGGCCAAGCTGGGCCAAGGCGCGTTCCACAAGCGGCGTGTCGATGGGGCGGGCATGGACGAACTCGTACTGCCTGTTCAATAGCACACCGCCTCGAGGAAAGGTCAACCTCTGGCTTGAAGCGTGCATTGATGTCGATCGCACGGTGCTGATAAACCAGTGAGCTACGCTGGGGCCAAGCCCGGCCCAGCCGAGACTCCAGCCGGAGCTGCCCCCGACTCCGACCCTAGCAGCGCCTAACCGCTCGCGACGCCTCACCCCGTCCCGAGCAGGAACGCCAAGTCCTCGCGGGTCATCGAGGCCAGAGGACCAGCTTCGCCGCTCACGATCGCGTCGGCTAGGGCTCGCTTTCGCGACTGGAGTTCAAGCACACGATCTTCGACCGTGCCGGCGCTGACCAGCCGAATCGCGTGCACCGAGCGAGTCTGGCCGATGCGGTGGGTTCGATCGATGGCCTGAGCTTCCACCGCCGGATTCCACCAAGGGTCCAGCAGAACGACTCGCTCTGCACATTGCAGGTTCAGGCCGACGCCGCCAGCCTTCAGGCTCAGCAGGAACGTGTGGCAGGAGTCGTCGGTGGCGAAGCGTCGCACTCGCTCCGCGCGGTCGCGGGTCTGGCCGTCGAGATACTCAAACGAAAGTCCGCGTTGTTCAAGCTCGCGGCGCACGATCGCAAGGAAGCTCGTGAACTGGGAGAAGACCAGCGTCTTCCTCCCCTCCATTGCGGACTCTTCCAGCATCGGTAGCAGGGCGTCGAGCTTGCCGCTTCCCGCGCCGGACCGGGATCGATCAACCAGGCACGGATGGCATGCGACCTGACGCAGCCGGAGAAGCCCCTCGAGGACATCGAGCTTCGAACGGCCGAATTCGACATCGCTCTTGTTCAAGAGATCGTGCCGAATTCGCTTGAGCAGTTCGTCGTAGTGGGCCCGCTGGGGTGCGGTCATCTCGCAGTGCATCGTCTGTTCGATCCGGTCGGGCAGTTCCTTGGCGACGTCGCGCTTGGCGCGGCGAAGGAGGAAGGGGCGAATCGCCCGACGCACCGTATCGAGCTCGTCCGTCTCGCCGCTGCCAGCAAGAAGTTCCAAACGCGCCGCGAGCGCGGGATTGAGAAACTCCATGAGGCTCCACAGTTCACCGAGATGATTCTCGATCGGCGTGCCCGTCATGGCGAGCCGGTGCTGGGCGCGGAGGCACTTTGCGGCTTTGGTGGTCCGCGCGGCCTGGTTCTTGATCGCCTGAGCCTCGTCGAGAATGACATACTGAAACTCGCGACGGCTCAACGTTTCGATATCGCGCAGCAGCGTCCCGTAGGTGACGACCGCGACGTCGAGCGAATCAAACGCGGCATCAGCCAGATCACGATCACCCTGGGAAAGATCAGCGATGCGAAGCTGCGGCACGAATCGACTCGCCTCCTCAATCCAGTTCCGGACGATCGAACGGGGAACGACCAAGAGCGTCGGACGGCGCGGCGCTGCCGTCGTCCGCTTCGCCGCTGATGTCTTCCGCGGCTTCGCGTGCGTTTCCACGTGCTCGGCGGCGAGCATAGCTAACACTTGGATCGTCTTGCCCAGCCCCATCTCGTCGGCAAGGCAGCCGCCCATGCCGAGTTCGCGCAGTCCCGCGAACCATGCCAACGACGCCTGCTGGTAGTCGCGCAGCGTTCCGACGAAGGAGCTCGGCGTCGGGACCTTGCGGGGAAGTTCGATGTCCTTCAGGCGGGTGCGAAGGGCCCGGAACGCAGCGTCGTCGCGGCTCCGGTCGGCGGCTTCAAGCAGCGTGTTGACGAGTAGGGCCTCGCTGTGGGCGAAGCGAATCGACTCGTTGTCGCGAGCGTGCATGATCCGGGCGAGCTTGCGAAGGACACCGCGGAGCTTGGTCGGAAGGATCACCGTCGTGCCGTCGGCAAGCGGCAGGATCTCGACGGCGCCGGGGGCTGCGCGAGCGGCGCGAACGAGTTCCTTCAGCGGGATCGGCCCTTCCGGCGTCTCGAGCTGGCCGTCGAGTTCGAACCAGTCGATACCGCTTGCGACCGAGAGCGACCAGCGGCCGCCAGCTCGGGCTGGTTGCTTCTGAAGTTCGACGGCGTAGCCTCGTTTTGCAGCGGCCCGCAGAAGAGCGGGCAACTTGGCCCGGGGAAGCCGCCATTGAGCGTGGCCCTTGCCGCCGGCGCGACGAAACATGGTCGCTGAGGCTTCAGTGAACGCATCTTCGAAGCTGAGGTCACCGCAGGGCACAACGGTGAGCGGACGATCTGGGTCTTCCACGAGCAGGTTCGTGCGCGAGTCCCGGTCGACGACGATCGTCGGATCATCGGGATGGATGTAGCGGACCATCGGGACTACGTCGACAGTGGAGCGCTGCGGCCCGCCGTCGAGACGGATCACCGGTTTTGGCGTCGCCTGAAAGTGGGTGATTCCGAGCCTCGGGTCTACGACGATCCGCGGGGGCCGGTCATCTCCATCGGGATCCGCGGCATCGCTCCAGTTGTCACCCATGTAGCGAACGTCCTCGAGGGCGTCGCGCGTGTCAGAAGGGGCGATGAGTTCGGGGCCATGCTGCATGAGGCGAAGCACATTCCCGGAGAATCGATAGCGACCATGGGAATCACGAGCGTCTGTATCGAAAATGCGATCGCCGTTGACGAGCGCGTGCGCGAAGAGAATCGGCGAAGGGTCGAGGCAATCGATCGGATCGTGGCCCTCCGCGACCAGCCTGAGCCAGCATCGCATTCCGTTGCGCAAGTCCTGATTGGGTTCTGAATTGGGATCCGGACCTTCGCGGGTGTGCTCCGGGTTCGCCGCTCCTTCGGCCGGAGGTGCCGCGGGGGCGAAATGGATCTCAGGTTGCCAAGGCTGATCGTCTTGCCAACGAGTTGGCGGACCCAAACGGCCTCGGCTGGGACCGGCGTCTCGATGCGTGCGAGGTACGCGTTGGCAGTGAAGTCGTCCGGCCCGAGCCGCAGCCAACATCGCGCCCGCGACAGCATGCGATCCACTCATGGCGTGGAAGTGGGATGCGGGCAGCCGGTCGACGAGATCAATGATGGCCGCATCGACCGTGTCGAGCGGACCGCCCGCACCAAACCGAAGCGGGACCTGCTCAAGGGCAACTCGGCCGTCCGAGATGCGGGAACGGCGAAAGCCGACAAGTGTGCTCGTGAGTCCTGGCTCGCCGGTTGAACGAAGCACGTAGACTCCAGGGAGGGGAGCCGCAGGATTGGGGGTGGTAGAGTCAGGCGACGGACTGCCCACGGGGGCCGGAGACACGCAGGCGGGAGCGAGGTTCGCGACGTCCTCCGGCTCGAGTATCCACGGAGGCTCGGTGGTCCCTGGCGTGAGCTTTGTCTCACCATTCCGTTCGATGGCGCAGAGTGACAGGTTTCCCTTGGGCATCCACTCCTCGAGTTCGACATCGAAGAGCAGCAGGAACGCGACGATGTGCTCGCACGCCCGCTTGAACGTGTGGAACATGCGGCACGAGCAGGAACAGTCGATGTGCCCGGGAGCTCGACATTCGATGTGAATCCGATGCGTTCCGCCGTGCTTGATGGTCCCCGTGGCGGAGCGACCGTCGAGCGACATTTTTATGTTGCATCGGTTGGCAGCGGGCCGCCCCGTCCAGAAGCTACTTTCGTCCGTCAACCCCGCGAGGCGAGCGGCGATCGCCACGCCCGCCCGCACGTCGCTGATCGCTGTCGCGTGGCAGAGGCTGTCGACGAGGTCGATGCCCTGAGCTTCGGGCGCTGCGCCGATACGGTCACTCAATGGTGTTCGATTTCCCCTTCTGCTCACGCCTCGGATGCTACTCCGCGAACTCGCCCCAGTGGGACAACTCGGACAAGCGGCGCGACGCATTAAACAGTCGGGATTCAAGAGGCCGCCCATTCGGGCAGCCCACTCGAATGTCGAGGGGGAACTCGAACCCCCGACCTCAGGGGTATGAACGGCTTAACACCGTTATCCGGAAATGGCTTACCTGACGGAACTTATGGCAAACCCCGGGCTTACGAGCACGGCTTCAACGTCCCAATTGTACCCTGTTGACCATGTTTTCCGAATTGCAGGGGACAGTTTAGGGTACAGATTCTGGACCGCGAACGGCGACCATGATCGATA
>JAWXCC010000140.1:0-16463 GCA_034440475.1 Phycisphaerae bacterium
GGGGTTCGTCATGAGGGGTCCCACATGCAAGTTTCGTCATGAGGGTTCCCTCATGAAAGGTTCGTCATGACGAAGCCGCGCGACAAGGTACTCAAGGCGCGACTGCTCGACGACATCGGCGATGTCGAAGCGCTGACGGAGTACGTTGCGTTTCTCCTTCAGAACGACCGCGTTGCCGAGGCAGGCAAGTGGGTTGATCGATCGCTTGCTGCTGCGCCCGAGAGCGCTGGCGTTCATGTCGTTTCCGCGTCGTGGCTGCTGGCGGCCGAACGATTCGATGAAGCTCTTCTCGCGCTTTCCCGGGCTGAAGCACTCGGTGCGCCACCCAGCGTCTGTGCAGTCGCGCGGGCGCATCACGCGATCGCGACTGGTTCGCCGGAAACCGCGTTAGGTTGGTACGAGCAAGTGATGCTGCTCCTGCCCGACGATGATGAACTTCGATTCGAGTACGCGACGGTCTTGCTCGGTGCTGAGCATTGGGACGAAGCCCAGGAGCAGTTCGAACTACTGTTGCGCGAACACCCAGACAACGTCGACGCCCGGCTTGGATGCGCCGAGGCGTACTTCGGTCTTGAGCGTTTCGAACGTGCGCGGTTTCTGTTTGAGCAAGTGCTGCGAGAGGACGGCGACGACGAGTCTGCAATCATCGGCGTCGCGGAGTCGCTGTATGCGCTTGCGCGTGATGACGACGCGCTGCGCACCCTTGAAGAGTTCATTGCCGAGCGACCGAGGTCGACAGAGGCTCTCGACAGTCTGTTCGGCCTGTATCGAGCGACGGGACATCTGACCGACGCGGTTGAAATCGGTCGCCGGCTGCTGCGCATCGAAGACGATGCTGCGTTGCGCCTCGATGTTGCGATGATTCTCGTTTCGCTTGATCGAGACGACGAAGCGCTAGAGCAGGCGCGGCGGGCGCTCTCTGATCACGATGTATCGACCGACGCGCGCTGTGTGCTCGCGCAGATCGCGATCAGACAGAATCGGCTCGACGAAGCCGAGTCGCAGATTCAGTGTGCGATAGACGACGATCCCGATCACTCCTACGCGTTCGAACTTCGATCGCGTTTGAGGCTGGCGCAGTTGCGGCCACGCGAGGCGCGGGAAGATATCGAGCAGTCGCTAGCACGCGACCCTGAGAGTCCAAGCGCGTGGACTCAACTTGCAAAGATGAGTTGCGATGCCGGTGAGTTCGCAGATGCGGTCGATGCTGCGAAAAAGGCCGTAGCGATCGACGACACCGATCCGAACTCTTGGGCCCTGCTCTTCCTCTGCAACCTCGCGAACCTCGACTTCGACGCGGCAGCCAAGGCAGTCCACGCGCTCAGCGCGATCGACAAGCCTGAAGCGGACAAGTTACGCCAGCGCCTCGAAAAGGCGCGCGGTCCTTCCGAGAAGAGTTGACGCGCTACGCAAGCAGCCACATCGTGCCTCGAAACGCCGCCGCCATGAATCCCAACGTCGCTGCCAGCGCCGCGAGATAGACGACGACCGCAATCGTGGCGATGCGCCACGGTGCAGCGAAGACGCGTCGAGATCGGTCACCGCGAATTTCGTTTGCAACGAAAAGTGGCGGGAGAAAGACCATGAACCCGGTGGTGAGAAACGGAGCGGCCCGCGCGAGTGGACCGCTCCACGCCTCGGGTCCGAACGCGCAGAAGACGAACATCCCGCAGCACCACAGCACCGTCCAGAGCGCGAACGCGATCGCACAGCTCGCCACCGAGTAGTCGGCAGCGATCGCAGCGGCACGACTCGAATCCGGCGACGATCGCGAATCGCCGCCGCCAATGCGCAGCGCAATCGGAACTAACACGAAACGGAGTGCAAGGAACGCGAGGGCTGCGGCGCAGCTCAGCCAAGACACCTGAGCCGTCTGCACGGGCGACCAACCCGACCACGACCAGTCGAACATCGGGCGCGAGATCAACTGCCCGGTCGGCAGCGTGAAAAGTGATTCGATTGGAGCAAAGGGGTTCCGACCGTTACTGTCTGTCCGCGCAATCGTCGCTAACGAGAGGGTCTTGAGTTGCCACGGTGCGCCGGCCATCATGCTCACTGGACCCGTGTAGGGCACAGCCGACGCGACTGTTTGAATGCCGCTCCCGAGCGCGAAGAATGCAGCGAGCCCGGACACCATCAAGAAGAGGCTGACGAGGAGATCGAGCCGACTTTCGCGCTGCGATGACGACGACAAGAGGGACCACCAGCCAAGCGGAGGCTCGCGCCACGAGGCGACGCGCAGCGCGCGGCGGAAGCGGTGTCTTGCCGCGGACTCGCAGCGAGCCGATGCTTCCGGGTCGACGCACCGGCCACACTCGGGGCATGGACCCGTCGGGTCTACACCGATGCGGTCGTATCCGCAGGCTAGGCAGGCCATCGGGGCTTCAGTCGGCTTGGCTGGTTGCAGCGTCATCGGAGTGGTCGCCTCACGGGGTTGCGTGGCTAGGATTCAACCTTGCCGTTCGAGGCGCCCGTGCGGAGCATCACTCGACAGAGGAACTCGGGGGGTCGAACAACGGGTAAATCTGGGGAAATTGACCGGGGCGAGGTTTCCCTTCCTTCGAACGGATCTACATTCGTTGTTGGCCAGTGCGGATGGGGCGGTAACAGGCGAGCAACCCGATGCGGCCGATCTTCAGACTTTTATGCAGTCGCCAAGAGATCCATCTCCACTTGATCCGCCTTCGCCGTCGCCGCGCGGCAAGGACCCACAGTTTGGGGCGCCGCGCGAGGAGCGTGCGTCAGAGCCGCTGTCGTCCGAGGACCCATTCCTCGCCGGCCCGGTGTTCTTCGCACCCGGTGGGAACGCCGAGGAAGGCGCCCACGCTTGGAACCTGCCGCAGGCGTTCCCGACGTCGCTCGTCGGCGTGTGGCCGGTTGACGCGATGCCAACCGCGGACGCGGTGATCGCAGCGTTCGCACGCTTTGTCGGTGCCTCGGTCGCGGTGCTCGACGAAGCGGAGCCAGAAACTAGCACCGGCGAATGGACCATCGAGTGGAATCGCGTGCTGGCCGTTCCTGGTCTTGCGTCGCCCGTCATCGTGTGGGTGGAGCGTGCTCGAGCGATGCGCGCGGAGGACCTGCCAGACCCGGCACTCGCGAGTGCACGCTGGGTCGTCGGATGTGAATCGGTCCTCTCCGAACAGACGCCGCTCGATGACTTCATTGCACTCATGCGATTGTTAGCTGGCAGTTTCGACCAGATGCCCGCAGTGCTTGACTCAGTCACGCGGCAGTGGTTCCTTCGACGTGAGATGCAATCGCTGTTCCTCGCCGACGAGCCTGCCGCGACCGAAGACGTTCTCTGGCGCGTTCGCGCGACAGGTCGCGCGGAGCGTATCGAGGACGATGCGGGCGTCTGGATCTACACCGTGGGCCTATGGCGATGCGGAAAACCGGAACTTGAAATCCTAGAGATTCCCGGTCCGCACGTTGCGGCGGCGGTCATCCTCATCAATGGCATCGCCTCGCTCGCGCTCGCGGCACCGCTGCCGCGCCCAGGCGTCGTCGGCGCGATCGGTGAAAACCTGCGAGTGACGTTTCGACCATGGCAGGAAGTCGCTGAGTATCTAAGCCCCGAAAGCGCCGGCTCGATGGCAGATCGACGCCACTCGGACGAGAAGGGAACGCTCAATCCGCTGATGGGTGTGCGCGCGGCGGTGTGTGACCCCGAGCCGCGCGGTTCGTTTCGGCGCGTCTGGAGTTGGCCTGAACACGCGATTCGTCTGCTCGAAGAGGGCCGCGGCGCGATCTTCCTCTCTGATCGTTCGACCTTGCAACTCGCCCGACGCGCTCGCTCGACGTGGGGCGACTTTGCGAGTGCTTTCGAGTCGTTGCGCGAAGCGATCGATTCCGCAGTCTCTGCCTCGATGCAAGCGAGTTCACCAGCGTTCCTCGTCAAGGCGGCCTACGCGCACGCGACGGAACCGGATCGCGGACGGGAGCATCTTTGGTTCGAGATCCGACGATTCGACGGTGACCACGTCGAAGCCGAACTTTTGAATACGCCGCAGCTCGCAACCCATCTGAAGCGCGGCGACCGCGTGCGCATCGAGCCCGAGCGAGTGAGCGATTGGCGAGTCATTCTTCCCGGCGGTGGCTTCGGACCCTCGGTCGCTGAGGAGATGCTCGGAGCTGTCGCTCGCTTCCAGAAGCCAACCGGCGAAGAGAAATAGCCGTCCCCAGAGTGCCGCGCTCGACTCCGCGTATTCTGCAGGGATGACATCCGGCGACACCTCAGCACACGACTCGCCCGAACCGGTTCGGGATTTGGGACCGCTCGTCACGGCGTATGAGGCTGAACATGAATTCGAGGCTCGCGCGGTCGTGGTCGTGCTGGCAGACGCGGGCATTACTGCGTTCGTGTTCGCGGGCGGAACAGTCGGTTATTCAGATCCGATCTTCGGGATGAGTTCGCGGGTTCCGGTGCAGGTTGCGGAGTCGCAAGTTGAGCAGGCGCGACGAGCGCTTCGTGAAGCGAAGTACGTCGGCGCGTCGATTGATTGGGATGACGTGGACGTGGGTGAAAGCGAACCTGAGTCGCGCCTGTTCGTGCC
The DNA here is from genome assembly GCA_034440475.1 of Phycisphaerae bacterium. Lineage (GTDB taxonomy): Bacteria > Planctomycetota > Phycisphaerae > Phycisphaerales > SM1A02 > JAEUIT01. The sequence continues at coordinate 4,557 of JAWXCC010000140.1, forward strand.
GCTGACTCAGGCCGTTGGGCGCGCGCTCGCGATGATCGGCTGGGTGGTTGGTGTTGCGGCAATCATCGTTACCGTGGCGGGTGCTCTTGTGTTGCTATTCCGGTGAGCTAGGCTCCAGTGGAATTCTCCGCTATGAAAAGCGTGCTTCTTCTCGTCGCGTCGACGCTCTCCTTCCTTTGCGTTGGCTGTAGTTACACCATCGAAGGCCAAGTGCTGCGCGGCGCAGCGCCGTCGATGGGATGGGTCGATGATGGCGCTCCGCTTCCCGATGGCGAAGTCGTCGCTGGCGCTTCAGTCGTCATCTTCCGTGATCCCGACAGCATGCATCCCGCACAGTCGGGTGTGGCGACGAGCGGCGCGGACGGGCGCTTCACGTTGCCCGTGTCTGGAGCTGGTGCCGGTTGGATGCAAGAATCGTGGCACATTCGTGCCGCACGAAAAGGTGCAGGTGCCGCCGACTGGATCGGCTCACTTCCGTCGTCTTCAACGGGCCGCTTGCTGGTCATTGTCCTTGCACCAGAAAGTGGCGACGTTGGTCTCGGCAAACTGTGGCGCGGCGACGTCGGTCGTCGGGAGTCTGGTGCATCGATCATGGACGAAGTCAACAGATACAAGTGACGCGGCGTAAGCCAAGGACGAAACCCGCGCCGTGCGACGTCGATACCACCTTCATCTTCCCGGCATTCTCTACGTCGCGCTGACCATTCTCGTTGGCGTTGCTGCTGCAAATCGACCGAACAACCTCCTCGTCTGGGTGTTCGGCGCGATGCTCGCAGGCGTGATGATTTCGGGCGTCGTGTCGGGTGGCATGCTCATGGGCATTCGCGCCTCGCGATTGGATCCCAGGCGCGGCGCTGTCGGCGAGCCGTTAGTTCTCCGATACGCAGTATCAAATCGCAGTCGCATCTGGCCTGCGTTCAATCTGCATATCGAGGAACGTCCAGTTGCTGCGAGAAAGCGCCCCGCAGATGCCCAGATCCGTGCGATGGAGTGGCAACGCTCGATGCGCCCCGCCGATGGATGGGTCCTTCATGTTGGACCAGGCGAAACCGTGCACAGCGAAGTGGTGTTCGTGCCCAACCAGCGAGGCCGCGTGTCGTTCGAGCCGCTCCGGGTCTGGACGACGTTCCCATTCGGGTTTCTCCGGAAGAGCGTTACGTTCGAGCAGCGCACCGAGACGTTAGTGTTCCCGCGACTGCTCTCACTTCGAGACGACCTGATCAGTTCGCTTGTGCGCGGAGGCATGGGCGGATTTCGACTCTCGTCCTCGCCCGGACCGGGCGAAGACTACTTCGGCGTTCGCGAATACAGGCCCGGTGATAGCGTCCGGCAGATCGCGTGGAAGCGAGTCGCGATGGGGCAGGGGCTCGTGAGTATCGAGCGCAGTCGCACGAGTCCGCCTCGGCTTCGCGTGGTGCTGAACCTCCGGACGCCGACCGACCAATTACGCCTCTCGGAGACGAAATTGACGGCACGCGAAGTGGAGGAGAACGCAATTTCGTTAGGTGCCTCTCTGATCGCGCGGGCGGAAAGCGAAGGCTACGAAGTTGGTCTCACTGTGCTTGGGCTCCCCACGCCGCGCGTGCCGCTCCGCCGGGGTCACTGGCACGTCGAGAAACTGATGGCCGCGCTCGCTGGTCTCGATCTCGATGCGCCGCGCGACGATCACGGGGCGGTTGTTGAGGCGGACCGCGACCGCGCGACGATTGTGGTAGTGCATCCCGATCGCGCGGTCCCGTCCGTAGCGCCGCCTGGCGCGTGGCACCTGGTTGGAAGCAAACTCGAGTCGTTCGTGGCCGTTCCCGACGCGAACCCGCAGCAGAGTCGCACGGAGGCTCGCTCGTGAAACTCATCGAGCGGTTTCGAATCTCCGCGCTCCTTCTCGTTCTCGTCGCAACTGTGGCGTTTTGCGTGAGTCAGCGGAACATGACGCTGCTTCTCGTCGCTGGCCCGCTGGCGGTGCTCTCGTGGTACGTGACCGAGGGCCCGAAGGGACGATCACTCCCGCGCTGGGTGCAGACGGTGCTTCTTGTGGTGCTCGTTGGTTGGACGATCGTCGACGCGCGGTTGCTACCCGAACTGTCTGATGCGATGGGATTACTCGGGCGATTCGTACTGTGGCTCTTGCTCATCAAGCTGTACGCGAAGAAGGCGCCGCGCGACTACGCCCACGTACTCGTGCTGTCCGCGGTACTGGTCATGGCAGGCACACTCCAGTCAGTCGAGTTCTCGTTCTCGCTCTTAGTTTTCGCGTACGGGGCCATTGCAGTCTGGACCATCTTGCTCTTCCAGCTCTGGTCGGCTCGTGAAAAGTCGCGCGATGCCCGCGCGCGAGCGGTGGCTGAGGTCAGCGCGGTTCCGGGTTCCGGTAGTCGCGCGGCCTCGCTTGTACCCGTGCTGCAACCCGCATTTGGTCGACACGTGGTCGGACAGTTTCGGTGGCTCGCAGTCTTAGCGCTTGTGATGGGTGCGATCCTCAGTACGGTGGTGTTCATCATTTTTCCGCGTGAGCTTTCAGATCTCGCCCGGCGAAACGCGCGATTCGGCGTGCTGCAGTCTGGCTTCAGCGGCGAGGTTCGACTCTTTACAAACGATCGCATTACCGAGAGTCGTCGCGAGGTATTCACGATCGAGTGGCGCGATTCGCGTGACGAAGCGATGCAATTCGCTGGCCCGCTTTATCTCCGTGGTGCTGTGCTCGACCGTTACGACCCGGCGAGCGGGCGCTGGGCGAAAGTGCGTGAGCCCAGTGGCGCGTACACCGTTCAGACAAAGTCGCGCCGCGACGGCGGCGACGCCGACCCCTTCGCACGCTTCGCACGCTTCGCAACCGTCGCGATCGACGAGCGTTTTCAGACCTACATCCAGCGCGTGTCGATGCGAAGCCTCGCCTCTGACGTGGTCTTCAGCGTTTGGGTACCACTGGCGATCGCATGCGACGACAAGCGCATCTTCGAAGTGAGTCCGTCAACGCTGCTGGTGCGCGACACCGGTGCCGACCGACTCTCGCGTTTGTCATCCTATGAAGTGAAAGTTCAACCATTTCCGACCGAACAGACTGTCGCGGCCCTGATGCGCGGAAACTTCGACAGCGGAAGCGCGGCACGATCAGATGTTCGATTTCCCGTCACCGAAGTCGTCGAGCTTGCTCGAGCAAAAGTCGCTGAGTGGAACCTCGATGCCGTCGTTGAAGATGGGGGCTCGAGCGAAAGTTCGACGTTGCGGTGGCAGCGCAACCGACGTGTCGCACGAGCATTCGCCGACTGGTTGCAATCGCCCGCGTTCAGCTACACGACCGACCTTGGCGCGTTCGTGCGTGTTTCGGACGAGGATCCGATCACCAGCTTCTTGACCCGGTACCGATTCGGACACTGCGAGTACTTCGCGTCGGCGCTGGTTGCGTTGTGTCAATCGCTCGGTATCGAGAGTCGACTGGTCACTGGTTATGTCGCGATCGAGTACGACGAAGCCATTCAGCAGTACATCGTGCGCGAATCGAATGCCCATGCGTGGGCTGAAGTGCGCGTGGGTGATTACGCGTGGATGACGCTGGACCCGACGCCGCAGACGGAGCTCGCGGCGCTGCAAGGTCGCAATCGCTCGTGGGCAGATCGCTGGCGCTGGGCGTGGGATCGCGTTGAGTTTCTATGGAACAGCCAAGTGGTGTCGTTCGACTCGTCCGCACAAGCGACGCTGGCAGATCGATTTGGCGCCGCGTGGCAGCGACAATCTCGGGAGTGGCTCGGCGCGGCGCGGATGCAGGCGAAGGCGATCAACGATTACTTCCGGCTCGGACCGGCGGGATATCTGTGGATGGGACTGGTCGCGTTAGCGGCCGTGCTCGCAGTGTTCTCATTTGTGAGCGTCCGCCGCCGATTCGTACGGCTGCTGCGGGCAACAGGCGTGCGCCGCCGCGATCGCGAGGCGAAGCGCATTCTTCGGCAATCAGGCTTCTGGCTCGACGCGCTCGATGCGCTCGAGCGCAACGGTCTCGCGAAGCCCGAGTCACGACCACCGCTGCATCACGTCGAAGCGCTCCGCGCGGAACGACCAGCGGTCGCCGACGCGTTCGCTGAAGTCGTCGAGGCGTACTACCGCGTGCGATTTGCTGGCGAGGCACTCGACGCCCGCGGTCGCGCCCACGCGCGGACGCTCGTCGAGAAACTTGGGCAGGCGGCGCGGGGGTAGTGCCGCGTGGGTCTCTCGACGGAGAAGTTTGCAGTCGTGTGGCCACCACAGCAGTGTCTCGCGCGTCCCATGGTTCGCTGAGTCGAGTCTCAATCGGCGTGCGAACACTCACGGAAAAAGATCGCTTCGGTCGCGAGCGGCGCACAGTTCGGCGCCATCCGGACTGACCGGTTCCGTACTCGGAAGGGACTTACTGGGATGCAACAGGCGAACAGGAAGACAGCGGGAGTCGATTGCTGGCTTCGTCACCTGGGTCGAGGGCCTCGCGCCCAGCGATGCGGATGCGGTCGTGGCGACAATGCAGGTGCTCCTCGGTGGAGGTGAGCCGTGAAGTACCAAGGTCGTTGCCGCTCGAATCGGCGCCATCTCGCGCGTCTTAGTCTGCTCGGCGCGACGATGCTTGCTGCTGGGGCAAACAGCGCTATGGCGTCGGTCCAGATGTTCATCCAAGACTTCAGCGGCTGGCAACAAGCGGCGAGTTCATACAGCACCGTTGATTTCAGGGGGTTCGCACCGAATACGTTTATCACGGAGCAGTACGCGCCGCTTCGAGTCCATTTCATGAATCCCGGCCCGAACGTAGTGCAGCCGCTTGCTTTGGATTTGTTCCCTCAAGACGGCTTTGGGATCGACGCCAACGGCGGGATTTTGTTGGCGTTCGACCAACCGATTCACGGAATAGGAGGACACGGACCGGGAGCGTGGCGGTTTCGGTTGTACTCAGGGGGGACACAGTTCTACATCAGCCCATGGTGGGTCGGTGCTCCGAACGGATACTCCGGCCTGGTATCCGACACGGCCTTTGACGCTGCTTCATTCGAGGCATTTGGTGGCGAAGATGTCTACTCCGACAACATCTATTTCTCGACCATCCCTGCACCGAGTGTGATCGCGATGCTCGCGGCCTCGGGGCTGGTTTCACGGAGGCGGAGGGGTTGATCTTGAACGAACGCGCGACGAGCGCGGGACAGCGTTACCGTCACGGTGGTGCGTCGCGATGAAGAAGCGGATAAGTTCTCGCCCCCACCTGCGCCGCCGCTACGTCCGGCGCGGTTCTCGTGCCCTTCGCGTGTCCTCACGGAACTTCTTCACGGTCGCTCGATTGCGCGTCGATCGCATGGTGCGAAGAGGAGTTTCACCAGTGCCAGCATCCCGATCAAGAACGCTTGAGTGGCGTCGCAGCCTCGAACAAGTCCTCGAGCGCGACGGCGCGATCGAGATTGCTGTCGCAAGCGCGACGGCACACTCCGACGAACCGGTGGCGCACGCTGCGGGGGGCGACATCGTGTGGCGAGTTAGATTACTTGGACTGAGCGAGACCGAGATGCTCGTCGAGCAGCCCGCAGCGCTGGGTCGGCCGATTGAGATCGGCAAAGGTATTCAACTTGTTGGTGCGATAGCAATTGGTCAGAACCGCTGGGTATTTCGCACCGAAGCGCTGGGCTACACCGACGCCACGGGCTTTGGTCCGCGGGCACTGCGCGGCATCCGCATTCGCAAACCGGAGCACGTCGATCGGTCGTCGCGCCGCGCGCTGCGCGTCGATACGACGATGTTGCGCTTGCCTGAGGTCGAGATGTGGCCGCTGCTTGATCCGCGCAGTGTTGTCGTCGCCGAACGTTGGAACGAAGTGGCATTTGACGCGGCGATGTCGGGCTCACCGTGTCCGCCTGTGTCTGACGCTGAGAGCCTCATGCCGACTGTCGGGCCGAAGTTTGTAGCGTCGCTGATGAATCTCGGTGGCGGTGGCGTCGGCTTGCGCGTGGGACACGAAGACGCAATGAACTTCTCGCGTCACCGCCTCTTCTGGATTCGACTCGCGCTCGAGCCGGAACTCTCAGTGCCGATCTGTTCTACCGGCAAGCTCGTGCACACGCACATTGATAGTTTGCAATGCACCTATGCGGGCGTCGCGTTCGACTTCACGTTCAATCCTGGTCACGAGCGATTTGTCGCCGATCAGATTCGCCGTTACATCATGTTGCAGCAGGACCTTCAGCGCCAAGCACGCGAGCAACTCGCCCGTTCGCCGGAAGATCGCGCTGGACAATCAAGTCGCGCTGCGGCGTGAGCGTGCGGAAGAGAACCTCGCTCTTCGCCACGCTCTCGTCCCATTCGGCGGCCGGCCGACTGTCGGCGACGATGCCGCAGCCAGCCCAGTAGTCGAGCACGCCATCGAGTTCACCTGGCACCCGCGGGTCGCTGCGACCTGAGATCGCGATGGTGCGAATCGCAACGTTGAGCGCGATCGAGCCGTCACTCGCGATGATGCCGATTGCCCCGCAGTACGGGCCGCGCCGCACCGGTTCCAGTTCGTCGATGACCTGCATGGCGCGAATCTTTGGAGCGCCGGTCACGCTGCCCGGCGGAAACGTCGCCGACAGCAGTTCAACAGCATCGACACCGTCGCGCAAGGTACCACTGACTTCAGCGACACCGTGATGCACCGTCGTGTGCGTTTCGATGACGCGGGGCGTGTCGACGCGAATGCTGCCGATCGAACAGACCCGACCGAGGTCGTTGCGCATGAGGTCGACGATCATCGCGAGCTCGGCTTCGTCTTTAGTGCTGTCGCGCAGCGCGCTTGCGTCGGCGTCGGACGTCAACGTGCCCTTAACTGGGCGAGTGACGAGGCGGCGCGAAGCGCCAGCCGATAGCTGGTCGAGCGACAGAAAGAGCTCCGGGCTCATGGAAACAATCGTGCGCCCGTTCTCGCACTCAAGGTACGCGCCGAACCACGCGCCACTCGCAATCAGCGCCCGCGCGGCAAGTGTGCGCGTGGATCCGCTGAAGTCGGCCGTCATACGGCGAGCCACATTCGCTTGAAAGAGGTCGCCATCGTGAATGAGTTGAACGCAGCGCTCTACTGCCGACTCGAAGGCGCGGCGATCCACATCGGCGCGCAGCCGACCAACGCGAAACGCCGACGCGTCGGCTGGGGTGTTGGCATCCATCGGTGACAACGGCACGTTGTGTGGATCGCCTTCGACGGTCCAGCGCCCAGTCGCGTGGTCGAGGACGAGCGCATCGGGGCACCAGCACAACATTGCAAGCGGCCAATCGCGGTCATCTGTGGCACCAGGCGTCGCCCTTGCCTTTGGCTCGAGCGCTCGACCGATGTCATAGGACAGCGCGACGATCCATCCGGTGTGTCGGCCGGTGTGTGGGCCCGTGTGCGACGAACCGTCGCTTCGACCGGTTCGCCGAAGTATGCCGCGCAGCTCGCGCTCGACCGCGGCGCGAGCGTCGCCAATGCCGGGCGGAACACGGAGGACGCGCGTCTCCTGCGGTTGAGCCAAGATCGATCGCTGCGTCCAAGCGCCACCACCTTCACCCGAAACGAGTGCGACCAAAGGCCGATCGGTCGGCCAGCGCAAGAGCGCGTTGGCAGCACGTTCGGAGGGGGTGAGCGACATCGCCGGAATCGTAGAGCGTTTCGCGCGAAGCGAATCATGCTGCGACGGCGAAGCGCGTGCGCGTACTGCTACACTCGCCGATTCGTCATTCATTTGCTCGTTTTTATTCGGTTTCACTCGGTGCCATCTATGCCCAGCGCCACGCTCACCAAGAAATCACCAGCTCGTACGGCGTCGAAGAAGAAAGGTCCGGCCAAATCGTTCGCGACGGCGAGCGCAAAGAAGATCTATTACTTCGGCCGCGTGAAGTGCGAAGGCGACGGCTCGCAGAAGTCGCTCCTCGGCGGCAAAGGCGCTAACTTGCATGCGATGACCAAGATGGGTCTACCGGTTCCGCCCGGCTTCACGATCACGACGGAGATGTGCAACGGCTACTACGCCTCGGGCAAGCGCATGCCTAAAGGTTTGCTGGAAGACATCGCGAAGAACGTCAGGACACTCGAAGCCGAGACGGGCAAGAAGTTCAGCGACAAGAAGAACCCGCTCCTTGTTTCGGTGCGCTCGGGCGCGCGCGACTCGATGCCGGGCATGATGGACACGATCTTGAATCTCGGCCTCAACGACACGACCGTCGAGGCGCTGAAGGCATCGACGGGCAACGGTCGCTTCGCGTACGACTGCTACCGACGCTTCGTGCAGATGTACGGCGACGTCGTCATGGGCGTGCAGAAGAAGCATGAGAACGATCACGAGCCGTTTGAAGAAGTGATGGACGGCTTGAAGCGCGAGGTCGGGGCGCGTGAAGACACCGACCTCACCGAAGCGCAGCTCAAAGAACTCGTGACGCGATTCAAGGCGCTCGTGAAGCGCTGGACCGGCAAGCCGTTTCCGAGCGATCCGATCGAGCAACTTGAAGGGTCCGTCGCGGCAGTCTTCAGTTCGTGGATGAACGCGCGAGCGATTGTCTACCGCCAGAAGTACAAGATTCCAGACGAGTGGGGCACGGCGGTCAACGTGCAATCGATGGTGTTCGGCAACATGGGCGACGACTGCGCCACTGGCGTCGCGTTCACGCGCGATCCAGCGACCGGCGAAAACGTGTTCTACGGCGAGTATCTCGTGAATGCGCAAGGCGAAGACGTCGTCGCTGGCGTTCGCACGCCGAAGCCTGTCGCCGAGATGGCGCACGATGCGACGATTGGCAAAGTGCACGGCCAACTTATGAAGGTGCGACAGACGCTGGAAAAGAAGTTCGGTGATGTCCAGGACTTCGAGTTCACGATCGAGAAGAATAAGCTCTACATGTTGCAGACTCGGAATGGCAAGCGCACGGCGCTCGCCTACATCCGCATCGTGCATGACATGGTGAAGGAAGGACTGATGACGCCTGAGCACGCGATCGGTTCGTCCGATCCCGAGGCGATGAATCAGTTGCTGCAACCGGTGTTCGACCGCAAGGCCTACGCGGAGGCGTCGAAGACTCGGTTGCTCACGAAGGGCTTAGCGGCAGGGCCCGGCGCGGCGAGCGGTGAGATTGCATTCACGGCTGGTCGCGCGGAAGCACTCGCGCGGCAGGGGAAGCACGTCATCTTGTGTCGTATCGAGACGAGCCCCGAAGACTTACGCGGCATGATTGCTGCCGACGGAATCCTGACGACGCGCGGGGGCGTATCGAGCCATGCAGCCCTCGTCGCGCGACAGATGGGAAAGGTGTGCGTCGCAGGTGCTGGCGAGATTCACATCGACTACCACGCGGGCACGCTCGTGTGCGGCTCAGCCACGCTGCGCGAAGGCGATTACCTCTCAGTAAACGGCTCGACAGGCGAAGTCTTTTTCGGCGCGATTGCCACCGCTGATAGCGAATTGAAGCAGGTGCTCATCGCAGGCACGCTGAAGCCGTCTGAATCGAAGACGTTCAAGTATTACGACTTCGTGATGAAGCTGGCCGACAAGAGGCGGCGGTTAGGCATTCGTACTAACGCCGACACGCCCGAGCAGGTTCGCAACGCGATTGCGTTCGGCGCTGAAGGGGTGGGATTGTGTCGCACTGAGCACATGTTCTTTGAAGGCGACCGCATCGACGCCGTTCGCGAGATGATCCTTTCGCGCGACGAGGCAGGTCGTCGCAAGGCGCTGGCGAAGCTGCTGCCGTACCAGCGCGGTGATTTCGAAGGCATTTTCCGGGCGCTCGAAGGTCGGCCAGCGTGCATCCGACTGCTCGACCCGCCGCTGCATGAGTTCCTACCGCATGACGAAGGCGCTCAGGCGAATCTCGGCGAGAAGCTGAAGGTCCCCGCGAGCGAAATTCGCAAGCGCGTCGAAGAGCTGCACGAGTTCAATCCGATGCTCGGGTTCCGCGGCTGTCGCCTTGGGGTCGTGTTCTCCGAGATTTCCGAGATGCAGGCCCGCGCGATCTTCGAGGCAGCGGCACGAGTCCAGAAGGACAAGGTCAAGACCAAAATCGAGATCATGGTGCCGCTGGTGGCCTTCAAGCGCGAACTCGATCTCCAAGTCGAAGTGTTGCACCGGGTCGCTGCCGAAGTGACGAAAGAAACCGGACAGAAGTTCGACTACATGGTCGGAACGATGATCGAAGTGCCGCGCGGTGCGCTCACGGCCGATCAAATCGCCGAGACGGCACAGTTCTTCTCCTTCGGCACCAACGACCTCACGCAGACTGCGCTCGGTATGTCGCGTGACGACTCGGGTTCGTTTCTGCCGCGCTATCAAGAACTCGAAATCGTCCGCGACAATCCGTTCGCGTCGATCGATGTTCCTGGCGTCGGTCAACTCGTGCGCATAGCGTGCGAGCGAGGTCGCGCGACGCGGCCTGACATCAAGCTCGGCATCTGCGGCGAACACGGTGGCGATCCGGCAAGCATTCAGTTCTTCGACGACTGCGGGCTCGCGTACGTCTCATGCTCGCCGTTTCGCGTACCGGTGGCGCGCCTAGCGGCGGCGAAGGCGGCGGCGCGAAGCGCGATGGCGGCGCGGGGTACGAGCGCTGCAAAGCGGAAGTAACTCGGAAGCAACAACGACGAGTCTCTCCACCGCGCGATGCGTGGCAGGCAAAACGCGCGATCTACGGCTGGACAAACTGATACGTTCAGTAGCGATGTCGTCACTACTTCTCACGTCGTTCCAGCTCGGACCGTATCGCCTCGCATCACGCATTGTCATGGCACCCATGACGCGCACGCGAGCCGACTCCGAACGAGCGCCGCGGGCGTTGAACGCCGAGTATTACGGTCAGCGCGCCGATCCGCGCACCGGCGCAGCGCTCATTGTGAGTGAAGCGACACAAGTGTGCGTTGAAGGAATTGGCTATCCCGGCACGCCGGGCATTCATACGCCAGCGCAGGTGAAGGGTTGGCGGCTGGTGACCGACGCGGTGCACGCGAAAGGAGGGCGCATCGTCGCCCAGCTTTGGCACGTGGGGCGCGTTTCACATTCTTCGTGGGCGGGCATTCAGCCGGTGTCGAGCTCAGCAATTGCGTCGACTGGCGAGGCATGGACGGCGGACGGTACGAAGAAGCCGTCTCAGACGCCGCGGGCCCTTGAGCTTTCAGAGATTCCCAAGGTCGTCGCGCAGTACCGCCATGGGGCGCAGTGCGCGCTCGATGCTGGATTCGATGGCGTCGAATTGCACGGCGCGAACGGCTATCTCGTTGACCAGTTCTTGCGCGACGGAGTCAACAAGCGCACCGATGCGTATGGCGGGTCCATTTCGAATCGCGTGCGCTTCCTGCGCGAAGTTGTCGAGGCGCTCGTCGCCGTATGGGGCACGTCGCGCGTGGGCGTGCGCTTATCGCCAACAAATTCGTTCAACGGCGTTGGCGATAGCGATCCAGCGGCGACGTTCGTCGCTGCGACCGAAGTGTTGAACGAGTTTCCATTGCTCTTCCTGCACGTTCTCGAAGGTCTGCCGGGGACCACGTTCGCGCCTGCGAACGCCGCAGCGCCGGTCGCGCCGCTGATGCGGAAGGCGTTTCGCGGACCGTTCATCATCAACGCCGGATACACGCAACAAACCGGCGAACAAACGATCTCGGGCGGCAGCGCCGATCTCGTCGCGTACGGCGTTCCATTCATCTCGAACCCTGATCTTGCTGAGCGTTTCCGTACTGGCGCAGTGCTGGCACCGGCCGATCCAGCGACGTTCTATGGCGACGGAGCGAAGGGATACACAGACTATCCAGCGTGTACGCGAGAGGCCTGAGACTTGGAGCGATGTCGAGCAGGCAACATGTTTTGCGCGCTGGCTTCGCCTTCGTCCCGGTCGGAATTTTCGCTTTTCCGACAATTTTCCCTTGCCGTTTGAGGGGGGGGGGGGGGGGTAACTTCTTAGTAGGGTTATTTGACC
>JAWXCC010000141.1:0-52435 GCA_034440475.1 Phycisphaerae bacterium
GCGCCTGATTACTGCGGCCAGTGACGACGCAGCTCGTGAATCGACGTTGCGACATGGCTGGGCGCATCTGCTCTCGAGCGGGCTCCGTGATCACGGAGCGGCGCTGACCCACGCGCGTCGAGCGCTCGAACTCCGCGACCTTGATGCGAGCGATGTGAGTGGTGCCCTGAAGTCGGTCGAGTTAGTTGCAGTCATTCAACTTCGAATGGAGCGTTACGAAGATGCAATCGCGACGCTCGAATCGCTCCTCAAGCGAATCGACGTGGCGCATTTGCCACCAGAGGAAGACGCAGCGCTTCGTGCGCACGCTACCACTGTGCTTGACGTAGCGCGCTCGGCGCGCGGGGGCCGCGACGCGCTCTCGTTGATCGAAGAAGCGAAACGGCAACTGAAGGAAGGCAACGTCGGCAAGGCGCGCGATGCGGTCAACGACGCCGTCGAGGCGATTCCGAAGAATGGCAGCGACGCGAAATCGCCGAGAGAGTGAGCGCGATGTGATGGTTCGACTCCGTCCCGCACAGGCTGCTGGTCCCCGCACTCGCCATTGGTCGCATCGTCAAGGAGATGAATAGGTCGCGTCCCCCGCCGACCCGAAATGGAACTAACAACAATTACACCGATTGCAGGGATGCGACCCATGACCTTCGGCCAATGCCCCTTCCGGCGATCGACATAGATCGGGTAGCCGTCCTGCTCACGCGCGAACTGGCGGCGTTTGAAGTCGACTTCAATCGAACGATCACCGAGGTCCAATACCTTCGCGCACCACTGGTCGCGTGGTTTGCGCTGTTCGCGCCCGAAGTCTTCAGTGGCGAGCTTCGCACTCGATGGCGATATCCGAGGCATTCAGAACCACCGACTCAACTTTGACCACCACACGGCATCGATCCGGAGGTTCGTGGTCTGGACGCTCGGTCTCGTCGGCGACCGATTAGAGTTCGGTGATGCGGAGATCTTGCAGCGTTGCGAAACGAATCTTCGTGTTCTTCACGGCGGTTGTGAGTTAGCCACCGTGGTCGCGTTGCTTGGAAAAGGAGATCCATCGAGCAAAGCGGCGACGTTGAAGTCTTGGCTCGGGCCGTTCAGATTCAACGAACTGCCGCGGACGCTGCTCGAAGCCCTGCCCGCTCATGGCACGATTCCATCCGGCGAGCAAGGCGCGGAGCAGCACCAGCACGATCAAGCCGAGCGCTTGGCGAGCGATGCCCACTCGAACTTCACCTTCAGATCGTTCATCATCGCGTGAATCAAGTGTCCGTCATGTTGCATGCGCCCGATGACGATGCCTGGATGCACGCCTACTTCCTTGGCGAATGCGCGCACAGCGTTGCGAGACTTGAGTTCCCGCAATCGCGCAGCGTCGGCAGGTGGGATCAGGAAATCAGCGGCCCAAGTATCAGCTTCGGCCTCGCGATCATCCGCGCCATCGCTGCCCGGCACGTCGACAAATCTGCCAGTCTTTGAGTGCTTGAGAAGGTGACCGCACTCGTGGAAGAAGGAGAACCGGAACTGATCGTTGCTCTTGTATCGCAGGCTGAGCGCGATCATGGCTTTGGCTGGCGCGAGCCATCGTGTGGCGCCGCGGACGGGCGCGCCGGGGATTTCGCGCACGAAAACCACGGCAACGCCAGCCGACGCGCCAAGCGCACGAAGTTTGCCTACGAGTGTTTCAGGTGACGCCTGTGTGAGCGATCTGGCCTGCTGCAGCGCCGATCGAAACTTGGCGGCATTGAACGGCTCCGTTTGCAGAGCGCGGGCCTGAATCTCGCCGAGGCGTAGCCACGTGGCGATCGCGCCTTCCCATGCGGCTGGCGTTCTCGATCGTCGGAACACTGCGAGCGGACTCTCCCATTCGCGGCGCCATGCGTCGATCGAGCTCACGCCGAAGAAGCCGAGAAGTTGTTCGACGAGCAGCACCTTCTCGGCTGTAGCGCGCAAGATTCCCCGCGCCTTCAACTCTCTCACCGGAAAAGAATCTAGCCAAGAGATCTTGGACTTCAGCCTTCCTCGCTCCTCGAGTCGCGCCTTCTGCGTCTGGTAGTTCGCCTCGAGGGCTGCCCAGAAATGACCGGGAACGCCGAGTGCGAGCTCGAGTCGCCGGGAAACTTCGGGCGAGATCGCGGCGTCTCCGGTGATGATCTGACTAATGTGTTTCGTTGTCAGCTCAGTCCGTCGCACCACTTCGGCCTGTGTCATTCCAATCGAGTCGAGCGTCTCACTGAGAGTCCCTCCCGGCGGTACCGCATAGTCGGCTTCGTATTCGTGCGTTGCTCGTCGCTGGGACATTCGTTCGAGTTCTCGCTGCAGCCGCTCTGTTCTACACCGTTCCCCATCGTTCCCCACGATTGCTCGTGGGTGTCTTCAATCTCCTCGATGACGACGGCCCTCACTCCGGACCAGTCGAGTCCTCCGGCCGGTAGCATTGGCCGAGGTGGTGGTGGCCGGAAGAGCAATCTCTGTGGGTGCTTCAGATCGACCGACAAAAGTCCTTTTCGGTCACCCGTTAGCTCGTGACACCTCGGTCCGGGGAGACTGCGGATGTCCTTTTGGGAAACGTGGTGGCGCGGTTTGCGACACGCGTTCCGTGAGTGAACACCCACGGGGGACGAATCGGCTGGGATCGGACACCGCTTCGCGCGTCGGCGCCGCTTTCGCACCCTCACCTGCCGCCGCTCACCCCGCCAGCCCCGCCGCCTTGGCACAGCGAGCGATCAGTTCATCGGCGCGAGCCTTCGTCGGCGCCTCGGCAATGATGCGCACGATCGGTTCGGTGTTGCTCGCGCGGAGGTGTACCCAGCCGTCGGCGAAGTCGATGCGCACGCCGTCGGTAGCGTTGATTCTCTCGCTGGCGAACGCCGATTTTGTTCGTTCTAGTGCCGGACCAACAGCAGCCAAGCCACCGATGCCCGCGAGATCGAGCTTCGTCTTCACCATCGCGTAGCGTGGCAGCGAATCGACGATCTCCGAGAGTGGTCGTTCCTCGGTCGCGAGGAGTTCTAACACAATGGCCATCGCGCTCAACGAGTCGCGCACCCAGCAGATCTCAGGCACGATGACGCCGCCGTTGCCTTCGCCGCCAAGTAGTCCTTTCGCTGGCTTGAGCGCCGCGACGACGTTCGCTTCGCCCACAGCGGTGCGCAGCACCGTTGCGCCGAATCGCGCGGCCACGTCATCGATCATGCGACTGGTCGAGAGGTTTGTCGCAAGTGTTGCCTTCGGCGCAGTTGGTCCGCGCCGTGCGAGCACACGTAGCGCCGCCAATACCAGCGTGTATTCCTCGCCGATGAAACGGCCGCGCTCATCGACGATGGCGAGGCGGTCAGCATCCGGGTCTTGGGCGAATCCGCACGACGCGCCAGCCGTGGTGCGCACACCACTCGCGAGCGCGACGAGGTTCTGCTCGATCGGTTCGGGCACGTGTCCGAAGATGCCCGTCGGTTCACCGAAGAGATGCGTGACACGACAGCCGAGGCGTTCGAGGAGCGCGCGGCCCGGCACACATCCGGAAGCGTTCACGGAATCAAGGACGACGTGAAAACGCGCGGCGCGGATCCGCTCGACATCGACATACGCCAGTACCTTCGCGATGTGCGTTTCGTTCGACGAGGTGTTGGTCTCGATCGTGCCCACATCGAGCGACGACGTGTAAGCGATGCGCTTTGATTTGAATCGCGCGACGATTTCGTCCGCGACGGGCTTTGGCGGCGCGAGTCCGTCGCCATCGAGGCACTTCAGACCGTTCCACTCGATCGGATTGTGGCTGGCGGTGACCGCCATTCCTCCGTCTGCCTTCAACTCGCGAATCATGACTCCGACGGTTGGCGTCATGGTCACGCCGAGATCAATCACATCGCAGCCAACCGCGGCGAGTCCACCTTGAACCGCAAGCGCGAGACACGCGCCGCCTTGTCGACCGTCGCGACCGACGACGAGGCGTGGACGTCGGCCTTTCGTTCCCTCGGCGACGAGCGCGGCAAACGCGGCCGCGAACTCAGCGGCGACGGCAGGGGTCATCGTCTTTCCGACGATTCCGCGAGCGCCGCTGACGGAGAGCATGAGCGGTGCATCGGTGTTCGGGCTCGACATGACAGACCTGCTCCGTAGGAAAGGGAAGACTGGGGTTTGGTGACCGAGCGACGCACGATATCGGCGGGTTCAATCTTGATGCGGCGAGCAAATCAATCGACGCTCGTCCCTATAATCGTCCCTTCATGTTCGCTCTTGAACTGGAGACAGAGTTTTCCGCTGCCCACGCGATCGAGATCGCTGGCGAGCGAGAGCGCGTCCACGGCCACAATTTTCGGGTGCGAGCGACGATTGCAGGTCCATCCCTCGACCGCGATGGACTTCTCTGCGATTTTCACCTCGTCGAGCGCTGGCTGGCGCAGATCATCGCGCCGTTTCGCGATAGCGATCTCAACATGACGCCGCCATTTGATCGCATCAACCCAACTGCGGAACGGATCGCCGAGCACATCGCGATCGAACTCGGTCGAATGTTCTCGCTGAACCCTCGCGGCCTTCGGGTCGAAAGCGTCCGAGTGACCGAAGCTGCGGGCTGCGCCGCCGTGTATCGGGCCACCGCTGTCTGACCCTTTGAGATTGGATCCAATGACCGACCGCGCCACCGAGCACCCAACGACCACGCCCCCAGCGAACCCAGGAACGCAATCGACCCCGGGCTTGGAGTCGACGTCAGAGACGCCGGCTGACTTCTCGCGGTTCCTGAATCGCGACATCCAGTGGTTGGAGTTCAATCGGCGCGTCTTGGCGCAGGCGAAGGACGCGCGGCTTCCGCTGCTCGAGCGGGTGCGCTTCCTGTCGATCTTTGCGAGCAATCTCGACGAGTTTTTTATGAAGCGCGTCGGTGGTTTGCGGCGCCAACTCGACGCGGGAGTTGGAAGTCCGCCATGGGAACCCCTCACGCCGGCGCAGCAGCTGGCGGCAATTAGGGCGAACGTGGAATCGCTCGTGCACGAAGTTGCACACTGCTTTCGAAGCGAGATTCAGCCGCAGTTGCGCGACGCGGGGATTGATTTCCTCGCGTGGGAGGAACTCAAGCCCAGCGAGCAGTCCGAGGCGGAGAACTGGTACCGGCGAAACATCTTTCCGATCCTAACTCCGCTCGCGGTGGATCCGGGCCACCGCTTCCCGTTCATCTCCAACATGAGTGTGTCGCTCGGTGTCATGCTCCGGCGGCCGGGTGAGAGTGAGCAGCTCTTTGCTCGCGTGAAGGTGCCCGAGATGGGCAACCGTCTCTTTCGGTTCGCTGGAACGAAGCGATTCGTGCCGCTCCAAGAGATCATCGAACACAACCTTGCTGACTTGTTCCCCGGCATGGAGATCGTGAAGGTCTTGCCGTTTCGAGTGACGCGCAACGCCGATGTCGAGCGCGACAATGAAGACGCTGAGGATTTGCTGGAGCAGATTCAGCAGCAGCTCCGCGAGCGGCGATTTGCCCGCGTCGTGCGGCTTGAGCTCGCGCGCGGCGCGAATCCGCGTCTTCTGCGGTTTCTTGAAGACGAACTCGATATCGAGGAAGAAGATCGTTACGAGACCGAAGGTTTGATCGATTACGCGGTTCTGAATGAGATCGCTGACCTTGACGTGCCCGAGCTTCGCTTCAGCAAGTGGACGCCGCAGATCCCGCCGCGCATCGAAGCGGACGACAGCGACATCTTTAGTGTGCTCCGCGAAGGTGATCTCCTCGTCCACCATCCGTACGAGAGCTTCGATGCAACGGTGTGTCGGTTCATTGAGCAGGCCGCGTCGGACCCGAAGGTGCTCGCGATCAAGCAGGCGCTCTATCGCACCTCAGGCGATAGTCCGTTCATTCCGAGCCTCATTCGCGCGGCAGAGTCAGGCAAACAGGTCGCGGTGCTCGTCGAACTTCGCGCGCGATTTGACGAAGCGAGGAACATCGTCTGGGCGAGAAAGCTTGAAGATGCCGGCGTGCACGTCGCGTACGGCGTCGTTGGGTTGAAGACTCACTCGAAAGTCGCGCTCGTGGTCCGGCAAGAGGGCAGCGCGATTCGTTGTTACGCCCACGTCGGAACAGGAAACTACAACCAAAAGACTGCTCGCGTCTACGAAGACGTCGGCCTCTTTACCTGTGACGCCGCGATCACCGACGACATCGTGAACTTGTTCAACTACATGACGGGTCGGAGCCGCCAGAAAGACTATCAGCGGCTGCTCGTTGCGCCCGTCACGATGAAGAAGCGATTCATTGAACTCATTGACCGCGAAGTCGCGGTGCAACAGCAGGGGAAGCAAGGGCGCATCATCGCGAAGATGAATCAGGTCGAGGATCGCAGCGTCACTGACGCGCTCTACCGTGCATCCCAAGCAGGGGTGAAGATAGATCTCATCGTGCGCGGATTCTGTTGTGTGCGTCCCGGCGTACCCGGCCTCAGTGAGAACATTCGCGTCTGTTCGATCATCGGACGGTTCCTCGAACACAGCCGCATCTTCTGGTTCTCAGCGGGCCAAGTCGATCCGCTGGCGGGCGACTTCTACATCGGCAGCGCCGATTGGATGTATCGCAATCTGAATGTGCGCGTTGAAGCGGCGACGCCGATCCAGGGCCGACGTGAGCGCGAGCGACTGTGGGCCATCTTGCAACTCTGTCTGAACGACCGTCGCCAAGGCTGGGACATGCAATCCGACGGTCGCTACCTGCAGAGATCGATTGAAGGACTGCCTTCGGAGCATCCGGACGCCTTGGGCACGCACGCGCGCCTGATGGTGATCACGCTCGAAGCGCAGCGCAACATCGCACGACATCGTCACGGTGAGTTCTGACCGGTACGGTCGATGGACGTCCTACTCGGCGCTAGCGTTGGGCGCGTATTCTCCGAGCGCGAGCCGCAGCTGCTCAATGTGTGATTCGTAGTGCTTCCAACGCGCGATGGATCGCTTGTATATCGGCTCGCGAACCTGCTGGCTGCTCGCGGTGAGCGTGGGTCGTAGGCTCTCGTGGAACTTGAGCGCCGCGTCGCTGAACTCGAGCCCGAGGAATTCCAGAATGCGGCGGGTCATGCCTTCTTGATCAGCGACAAGACTCTCGTACTGAACATCGAGAATCGGTAGTTCGAGCACGCTCTTCCAGTAGGCCATGATGCGCTCGTAGTCGCGATAGAACTTGCCACAGTCGGTCAGATCGCCGGCGAAGGGAAGGCCTCCTACGAAGAGCTGGAAATAGCAGGAGAGGCAGGAGTCCATCGCCTCGCGGCGGCAGTGAATCACCTTCGCGCCGGGCAAAAGAGTTTGGATGAGTCCAAGGTTGAGAAAGTTCACCGGCTGCTTATCGGTGACCGTGGTGTATCCAGGACCAGCGAGCTTGGCGACAGCGTCGACATACGCGCGGGCGTAGCTATCGACGCGATCCTGACCTTGGAGTCGATCGAGCGCCCAGACCATCGGAATGCCCATTCCGGGGCCACCCTGAATTTCCCAGGCAGCGCGCAGTAGTTCGTTCAACTCACCGGCACCGTACACCGAGGGTGCCGTCGCGATGATCTGTTCGACGAGGGATGTGCCTGATCGGGGCATTCCAACGATGAAGACGAATCGCGACCCATCGACCTTCGCGCGCGGCAGGGTGCGGATCGTGTCAGGCGACCACGTGGCAATGACTTGGCTGACGAGATTCGAGTGCTGAGCGTGATTCCAGCGATCCGCTTTGAGCTTGTTGCCGCGCTGATACCACGCAAACGCCTTTTCGTATTGCCCAACGCTGTCGTAGAGCGATCCGAGTTCGAATGAGTTCTTGATCCGGCATGCGACCGTGAGGTCGGTGCGACCTAACAGACGCTCAACGAGCGGGATCGCCTCAGCCTGCCTCTTGAGTGGGCGCGCGAGCACGGCAAAGATGCCAACGATGTCAGCGTGACCGGGCGAGGAGGTGAGCGCTGGCTGAAGCGTTTTCATCGCCTTCTCATAGTCGCCCATCATGTGATAGACCTCAGCCTTGGGCGCGACATACGCCGGATCGCCCGGTGCGAGTTGTAGCGCCTTGTCGAAGCAATCGAGCGCCTCGCGAAACTTTCCTTCTCTCTTCCAGGTGTACGCGAGCGCCCGCATATAGCGAGGGTCGCGCGGCGCGATTCGCAGAGCGCGCTCGATGTTTCGACGCCCTTCGGGAATGCGGTTGGTACACGTCTGGCACGTTCCCAGTGAGGCCAACCACTGATGATTGTTCGGCTCGGACTTGAGCGCCTGCTCGAAGAGCTTCGCCGCCTCGTTGAAGCGACCGGAACGCTGGGCTTCGACGGCGGCGTTGACGACTTGCTGGAGAGAACTGCTGAGACGAGACATCGAGGTGCACTCTTACGGTGTTGAACGCGGGGCGGGCTCGTCCGCTCACGGTTGAATACTCGTCCGAACACCCCTTCAAGTTCAGGCGCGACGGCGAGAAGGCACAGCGTAACGCTCGATCCGGCCCGCAGCAGCATCTGGTCGCAGCCCGCGGTCACTTCATCGCATTCGCGTCAACGCGAAGAAGGCGTGTTCAGTTTTGACGCCCGCTTTGTAACTCTGCCAAGCCTGCGTGATGTGGTCGTGATCGATCACTGTCAGCGTGAGGTCGGCCATGTGCTCAGTTTCGGGCGTTGGGAGGTTGGTGATGTCGCTGAACTTGAAGACGTATACACCATGCTCCGTCACGGGCTCACAGCGCATGCGAGGCTGATTTCCCGCGGCGCAGTAGTGAGTTGCCATCAGTGTGTCGCCATCGAGGTGATACATGTTAGTCATCTCGTACCGGCCGCCAGGGAACATGACCTCGCGGACGGCAGATCCGCCGGAGGTCACGCGGAAGACGCTCGCGACGGTTGGCTTTCCGTTATCGCTGTTTTCGCCAGTCTTCTGCCATTCGCCTTGGAGTGACTTGAGCTCGTCGAATGCGCCCACTACTGCTGGCGACGGAGGGGTCGACGCAGTTCGCTGCCCCGACGACGCGCAGCCGAGAGCTAGACACGCGGTGAGGGTGATCGTTACACCTGTTTTCAAAGCGGTCTTGAGCATGCGGCCTCTGGCGAAACGAGAATCGTGCTGTGAATCTTTCGACGCGAACTCCTCTCGCGCGAGTGTGGCACGCGAGGGAGTCGTCGTCAAGAGAGGAGCAACGCCGAACGAGGCGCGTCTTGAGGCGGCGCGAGCGGCGATGCCCGACCTGTCGCGTCACCACGTTTCAGACCGAGGCATTGCGCTCGCAACTAGTCGAATCGGCTTGACCAGACCCTCGTCGAGCTTGGTCGTGAGGCTGTCGTCGCCAACAACGGTGACGTCGAGGGTGACTCGATAGAGTCGCGTACCTTGGTCCCACTCCATCGTGAACGCGGAGACTTCAGCACCGTCGGGCGCAAGTGTGCGCTGCACGCCTCGAAGAATGATGCGGGCAGCGGCGCCATCGACGGACATGAGAATCGCGCCCTGTGTCGAGTCGAATGAGATCACGACGGCCTGCTGCTGGGTATTCGTGAACTGGATTTCGTCTCCGCTCGTTAAGTTGTCGAGCGCGTCCTCGGGAAGTGGTCCGAAACTCGTACCAGTGCGCACGAGCGTGAGAACGCGGTGCATCACCAGTCGCGCGACCGTATGCGTCGACGCTTCTTCGGTTGTCGCCTGATACGAGATGAAGCACGCGTTGAGTGCGACCATCGTCGCTGAAAGTAGCGCGGCCGAAATGGCAAGCGCCATCAAGAGCTCAACAAGGTTGAAGCCGCGGCGAGCACGCAGACGAGTGCGGATCGTTCGTAATTGAGTCATGAGATTGGTCCTCCTTCGACGTAGGTGTGGGGCTGAGCCTCCATCGAAATCGGCCACGGGATTCCATCGGGGAGTAATGCGTTTGAGTTATAGCGCAGCGTGATCTCACCGAATCCTTGGAAGGTCGTGTCACCAGGCATCGCGCCTTCGCCGTCGCCGTCGAGCGATCCGAAATAGCCGATCGTCGTGTTGAACATGTCGGCCTGGCCGTCATAGAACAACGGCCCCTGTCCGTTCACTGGGCGGAACGTCATCAGCAACGTGCCGAACACGTCGGCTGTTCCGCGCACGTCGAGAACGCCCGCGATGATCGTCCCTCGGAGGTTGACTTTGGGCGTGTCCTCCGGATCCGCTGCTTGGTCATTCGCGAAGTTGCCGACGTCGATCGACCAGCCGGGCATCATGAGCTGACTCCGCGCCATCATTTCGCGGTCGGCGGCAGAGAGGGTGTTCAACAGCGTTTTGAGTTGAGCGCCGTCGGTCTGTGCTGCGAGATCAGGATCGTTCGGATCGAGGTAGAAGCGGGTGTTCCCAGACATCTGTACCTTGTTACGCCAATGCGTGAATTCTCCCGGCGTGTCGGCGGAGACTGAACCAAGGAACGTGCAACCGTCGAAGCGGATTGAATTCGAATGCACCTTGGTGTCAGTGACCGGCACACCGCCGAGCGTCGCGGTGAGCCCGGGGAATTTCGGCGAGTAGACAACCGAGCCGCCGCCCAAGGTCGTCTTCTTTAAGCTGCCCGCGTAGTTCCAGTTCACGTCCGTACAGCCGGATTCGATCGCGACATAAGTGACGCCGACGAATGTGCAGTTGACGAACAACGCGTTCGTTCCCTTTGGGATCTTTACGTTCGTGAAGGTCATGTTCGCGTAGACCGGACGCTGATACCAGTCGTACGCGGCGGGCGAACCGAAGGGAACCGGCTCCCAAGTCGCTGCGCTCGGTGCGGTGTACGTTCCGCCGCTACCAAGACCCGAGGTGACTTGGGCAGCGAACGCAGTGCCGTTCGAGGCTTGAGCTGCGAACCACGTTGCGCTTGACGCGAACATCGAGGTCGTCACGAGTCGGAGAACATCGTCGGGGACGCCAAAGCTCACGGGAGCGTCGTCGATATCACACGAGATCGGGCCTTGCACAACAGTTTGGTAGCTGTCGCCCTTCGCGATTTCCCACTCACTCTTCGTCACGCCAAATGCGAGTCGGCCGTGCTGCTTCGCGTAGTGATCGTGCTGGTCGAGCACACCGTCGTTGTAACCGAGCTGTGTGTCTCGACCATCGACGGCACCGTCCGAATTGCGGTCGGGCTGCCATTGATCAATGAGTCGCGCGAGCTGATCGTCGACGTCAACAAACTCACCGCTGAGACTTCCTTGGCCCGCAGCGAGTGCCTTATTTTCGTCGTACACGACCCGCTTGTCAGCGTTCGAGTCGTATCGTCCGAGGAAGAGATCGAAGTCGTCGACATACTCGTTGCCGTCCACGTCGATGAGCTCGGAGTTTCCCGAGATACCTTGCGCCTCCGTGGCGT
Organism: Phycisphaerae bacterium; assembly: GCA_034440475.1. Classification (GTDB taxonomy): domain Bacteria; phylum Planctomycetota; class Phycisphaerae; order Phycisphaerales; family SM1A02; genus JAEUIT01. The sequence continues at coordinate 11,303 of JAWXCC010000141.1, forward strand.
TCGCAGGGCGAAGCCGCGCGTCGCCGTCGGTGTCGAATTCTTTGACCGCTGCGTAGAGTGTGTCGAGTTTGGTATCGAGCTCGTCGGCGAGGTAATAGAAGTCGCTGCGCATGACCAGAGGATTGCCGTTACCAGCATTCAGCTCACCGGCGTTGGTGCCGTAGCGCGTGCCGAGCGGACCGTCGATGAGCACGTTCTTGCCGATCATGAGACGGTTTGGACTGATGACTGCATACTCAATGCGCTTGTTGATCTTGAAGTCCATCTGAAGCGTGCGACGAATGTCGCCGTCAGCGCCAACACTCGTGACGCGCACGACTGGTTGATTCTCGACAAGCTCATACTTCAGGCGGAACCACACTCGCGTGTCAGCGGCGATCACCTTCATCGCTCGCGCCTCAATCGTCCCGTCCGCGTCCATGGCAGGGAGCGCGGAGTCGCCCGGCTCGACGTTGAGAGTGCCTTCGTCTGCCGCGTGCGCGTTGACGACGGCCTTGCCCAAGCCGTCAGCAGGTGAGCTTTCAGTGAAGCCTGTTGGCGGGAGTATCTGCACGTCCCCGTCAGATCCCGCGTCCCAGTTCGCGAGCCAGAGTTTGTGTCCGAACGTCCCATCGACGACACCCTTGTCGATGACGAAGCGCTGTGCTTCCTTCGCGAGCCGTTTCGATGCGAACACCAGCCCGGTTTCTGCAGCGCTCATCGCCCGCGAGACCTTGATGGAGCTGTCTGCGGTGCGCAAGTTGCCCTGCGCGACGATCGCCATCGCGACTCCGAGCGAACCGAAAATAACGAGGAACATCATTGCGAGCACCGACGCGACGCCGCGTCGGGTGCGTTGATGCACGTTCCGAATGCTGCGGATACTGACCATGATCAATCCCTCCCTCGCCTCCGACGTCGAATCGACTGCCACTGCATCAGGTTTTCCGCATCATTTCCGTGAAATCCACGAGACGCGCGTCATCTCGACAGGCGACTCGTCGGTCACGCTTTGGTAATGCACGATGACCTCCACGCGGACCCACTCCGACACATGTGCGTCGAGCTGGTTGGTATCGGCGGGCTCCGTGATCGACATCGGATCGACGCTTTCGACCGTCACCGTCTGCGACCAGCCATCCATGTTCGAGATGCTCTCGCGTCGGGCGTTCACCGGTCCGTTTCCGAGGGCTGCCGAGAACACAGTGCCGTTGCCGTCCTCGCCATCGAAGTCGTCGAGGTCGTCGTAGTCAGCGAGGCTGTCCTCATTCTCTTCCGGACCCCAATGCGATTTCCCAACCACGGGGTCGAAGCGCGGGAGATTGAGCGTCATCTCGCGGATCTCGTTGCCGAGCCGCATCGCGATGCTCGCGTTCGTTGACCACATGTTCTTCTGGTGGAACGCCTGCTGCGCACTAATCATCGCGAGCACGCCGACACCAATGATGACGGTCGCGAGCGCCGTCTCGATGAGCGTGAATCCGCGGGCTGTGGTTCTTCTCCCCACGTGCCTGCGTCGCGATACTCCTCGTACACCGTTGTTCATGTCGCTTCCCCCAGCAGTTCCCCGGAAGCGATCGCTCAGTGACCGGACACTAGGTTCGACATCTTGAAAATCGGAAGGATGATTGCCATCGCAATGAAGCCGACGACCGAACCCATCGCGACAATCATGATCGGTTCGATCATGCTCGTGACGGCCTTGATCGCGTCGCGCAGGAGCTTGCTGTAATACGTCGAAATTTCGTCGAGTACTTCGCCGAGTTTTCCTGACTCTTCACCCGCCGAAATCATTTGAACGACCGAGCGGGGAAGGAGCGGGCTCTTCTGCAACTGTGACTGGACCTTCTTGCCTTGCTTCACCGCCGCGTAGACGCCGCGCCAAAGGCGGCGGAAGAGTTGATTGCCCGAGATGTCGCCGGTAATGGCGATGGTGTCGAGCATCGGGACACCCGCGTTCAGCAACTCGCCCATCGTGTGAAGCGAGCGGCTGATATAGAGCGCTTTGAACATCCGGCTAATCAGTGGCATGGTGATCTTGAAACGATCCCACCAGAACGATCCGAGCTCCGTTCGGATGAACAGCAGGAAACCCGTGATCGTCGAGACACCAGCGATCAGGATGAGCCACCACCACTCGACCATGAACGACGAGAGTCCCATGAGGAACTTCGTCGGCATCGGGAGGATGTGCTCCTTGCCCTTGAATACGCCTGCGAACTTCGGAAGTACGAACGTGAGCAGGAATACCGTGACGGATATCGCCATCGCCGCGATGATGCCGGGATAGATGCTGGCACCGATCACCATCTTGCGCGTCTCGATCTCCTGGCCGAGATAGGTCGCAATGCGATCGAGCATGCGCGCGAAGTTGCCGGACATCTCCGACGCCTTCACCATGTTGACGTAGAGTGGGCCGAAGAGCTTCGGATACTTGCCGATCGCTTCGCTGAACTGCTTGCCGCTTTCGACGTCACTTCGGATGGTGAGCAGAGTCTTGCGGAATTTCGTGTTCTGGACCTGCTCGCTGATTCCTTCGAGCGCGGCGCGAATCGAAATGCCGGCGCGGATCATCACCGCGAGCTGTGTCGTAAAATCGAGAATGTCGCGTTGCGACGGACCCGACGTGTAGTTGAGCTTCGCGAGTATGCCTGATAGCTGCGACGACACCGCTTGCACTGGCACAAGCTGGATAACGTGATTGCCTTGCGCTCGGATGATCGACGCAGCGCTTGCCGCAGTCTCCGCCGCGACGGTACCAGCCGTCACTTGGCCGGAGGGTTGCCTTGCCTGATAGCGATAGTGGGGCATGTGAGATCTTCTTCAGGCGTCATGCTGCGAGTTGTCGATCAAGCTTGTCTGGATACGCGGCCTGCGCAATCGCATCTTCCCGACCGATCATGCCATTGAAGTAGAGCTCGGCGATGGCGTTGTCGAGGCTGTTCATGCCCATCTGCCGGCTCGTCTCGATGACGTTGGGAATCTCGAAGGTGCGGGCTTCGCGAATGATGTTGCGCACCGCGGGAGTGCAGAGCATCACCTCGATCGCGGGCACCATTCCCGCTTTATCGATGCGGCGGAAGAGGGTTTGCGAGATCACTGCTTGGAGCGTGTTCGCAAGCATCGAGCGAATCTGGTTCTGCTGACCATGTGGGTACATGTCGATGATTCGTTCGACCGTCTGCGATGCGTTCACGGTGTGCAGGGTGGAGAGCACAAGGTGTCCGGTTTCCGCAGCGGAGATCGCGAGTGCGGTCGTCTCGAGGTCGCGCATTTCGCCAACGAGAATGATGTCGGGGTCTTGACGCAGCGCGTGCTTGAGACCGCTTGAGAACGTCGGCATGTCGGCGCCGAGTTCACGCTGCTCCAGGAGGCACTTGTTCGATTGGAACGTGTATTCGACCGGGTCCTCAAGGGTGATGATGTGCTTGCGGTACCGCTCGTTCATCGATTGAATCATCGCGGCGAGCGTGGTCGATTTACCCGAGCCGGTGTCGCCAGTCACGAGGACCAAGCCGCGCGGTAAATACGTGAGCCGCGTAATGATCTCTGGGAGGTTGAGCGACGCGAGAGGCGGCACCTTTGTTCGAATGGCGCGCAACGCGAACGCGGTCTGCCCACGCTGCTGGTGCGCGTTGACGCGGTAGCGCTTGAAGCCAGCAATCTCATAGGAGAAGTCGAGATCGAGTGCCTTCGCGAATGTCTCGCGCTGGCCCGGACTCGTCATGTGTTCGAGGAACTGCTTCATGGTCTCCGGTGTGAGCACCGGAAAGTCCATGGGCGTCATCACCGTATGCACGCGCATCATGGGCACGTGATTCGCGGCGAGGTGAATGTCGGAGGCGTCGTTGTCGTGCGCCTTCTTTAGGATGTCGTTGAGCTGCATGCGATCGGACCCCGACAAGCGGCGATGTGGGCGCGGAGGCACCGCGTCTCAGCTGCTGAGATCGGCTCGATATGACGCGCGTTTGATGCGGAGTGCCTTCGCGGCGCAGACTCTGTAGACGGGATGTGGCGAGAACCTCGCGGCGTCGCCACTATCGGACGGTCAGTCCGTTCGCTCCCTGCGTCGACGCCCCACCGCCCGAGAAACTCGCGGACGGCTGGATGAGACCTACCTCGTAGAGCGCTTCCGCTACGCGGCTCGGCGAGCGAAACGTGAGTTGGCCAGAGAGCGTCCACGGGCTGTTCGCATCGAACGCGCTCGCTGGCACAACACAAGGGATTCGGTGAACAGCGGGCAGGCCGTCGGGAGGGAGCGTTGCCAACGCGCTCCATCTGCCGCGATAGCTCGCGGAGCCGGTCGTGTAGGTGTACTCCCATTCGAGCAACCGCATCGGATCGGAGGCCGGGTTAGTCAGTTCCAGTTCGACTCCAACTTGGACAGCGTCGGCGGTCGAACGCTCGACGGTTGCCGATCGCACCGCGACGCTCGGGTGCGTGCAGCCCGAGGTGATCGCAATCGCAATGAGCGTGCTTGGCAAAGTCAATCGGCGTGCGGGAAGCATCGCCGGAATGTACTCCGCGCTGCAATCCGCCGCGAACCTGCGGGAACCCCGTACGATCAGGCGCTGAGGCACCTTCGATGCGCACCAATCGCCAATCGTCCGTCGTGCTCACTGCCGCGCCGTTCGTTGCGCTGCTGTGGGCGTGGCTCGCCGGTTCAGCGGCAGTTGGGATGTGCGTCGCTCAGGTCGGGGCGCAAATTGGTTTTGCAGCGCCGGTGATGCGGCAAGAGTCGGCGACTGTCACGGTCGCCGATTCGCCGGTTGCGTGGCAACTCTTCCAGCAGGCGCTCGATCAAGCCCGGGACAATCCTGCCGAAGCGGCTCGCCTTTGTCAGCGGCTGCTCGACGGCTTCGCGGACCGCGTGGTGCCCTCCGACGACCCAGCGGCCGACCGATTTGAAAGCGTTCTGGAGCGGGTCGAGCGATTCCTGCGCGAGCGCCCGACTTCACTGGAGCGATACCGCCTGCTCGAAGGACCGGAAGCGGCGCGGCTGCTGAAAGGAGCCACCCTCGACGCCGAGCTTGAGAACGTGGCACGTACTCGCGGGCTCACGACAGCCGGGCTCCAGGCACACTTACGGCTCGCAGAGCGCGAGTTCCACGCGGCGAAGTTCGATCGCGTCTTGGCGCGCCTCGAACGCCTCGAAGGACACCCCGATCTGACGGACGGTGCCGACTCAAGCGCCTATTGGTTTTTGCGCGGCGCTTCGGCTGCTCTTTTGCGCCGAACGACAGGACGCGATGAGGCGTTGGCGCGTCTCGCGAGCATGACGGCGAACGAGGCGCACGACGCCGCCGACGCGCTCGCGCGCATCGCGCTCGTCGAGCCCGCAAGCGTCCCTTCAATCATGACGGTGTTAGGTGTGGGCGAGGCGCCGGACGAGCTGAATTTGCCGAGCGGACCCGCAACAGACGAAGCGTCGGGGATGGGGTGGCAGCCGATTTGGTCGGTGGCGCTACCCGGCACAGCGTTCGCCCGCACCTTCCTCAATGTCGGTACGGGGGGCTTGGGTATGGGCGGCTCGGCGATCGGACTTGGTGCGAATCTGCGAGTCGTTCAAGGCAATCAGAATCCATTCCTCGCGGATCTTGAGTCTCGTGTTATTCCGCGCCAGTTCGAGCGAGCTCGCTACGACGGCTCAATGCTCGCGACAACACCGATTGCCGTCGGTGACATCGTGATCGTCTCCGACGGGACAACCGTGATTGCGCTAGACCGACTGAGTCACCGGGTGATCTGGTCGACCACCATTGGTGTCGCGGATGTCGATCGCGGTGGGTTTGGCGGCGAGGAACTTGCGTGTGTCGCGGCAGGAGAAGGCGCCGTCATCGCGTATAGCGGTGCGGTGGTCACCAACGACCGGAATGGTCTTGCGTCGGTGGTGTGTCTCGACCTCAACACCGGCGCGATCCGGTGGCAGACGCCGATAGAGCTGCTCCCGGCAACGCCGCGAGTGCCGGGTGGACCTCTCGGCGCCGATCCGTTCGACGGTCTCTCACCCAGCGGGGAGCCAGCGATCGGTGGCGGCACTGCGTACGTGCTCGCTCGCAAACTGACGCCGCAACTTGAGACGGTCGAATATCTCTTGGCGTTTGATCTCACGTCGGGCGCGCTGCGTTGGTCGACGTATGTCTGCTCGTCTGGCGGCATGCCGCGGATCTCGGCGCGTCCCGCCTCGCGTCCGGTGCTCGCAGATGGAGCAGTGTGGATCGCGACAAGCGTCGGGGCCGTCGCGAGCGTTGATGCGACCGATGGGCATGTGCGCTGGATCCAGCGATTTCTCGTCCCGATGCGCGAGATGCGATACCCCAGCGAGCCGTGGGAGATGAGCGGGCCAGCGCTCGTCGGCGATGCGCTGTTCGCGATCTCGCCCGACCAGACGGAGGTGGTGCAGTTCGAGAAGTCAACCGGGCGACGTGTTCGGTCGTTCCCAACTGGGCCATCGTCCGCGTGGGGCACACCGCGTTACCTGCTTGCTGATGACGGCGCGAACGAACGAGCGCCGCGCATCTTTGCGGTCGGTGCCGACGTCCATGCGATCGATCCCGACGCCGCGACTCGCTCACTGTGGACCCTCTCGAAGGCGAACGAAGCGCTGTTCGCGACGCGCGAAGGAGTTGTGAACAGGTCAGGAATTCGAGGTCGAGTACAACTCGCTGGCGGTCTGCTCGTGGTGCCTGGATTGCGTGACGTGTTGCTCGTCTCTCGGGACTCCGGTCTCGTGAAAGAGCGCGTCGAGGCAGAGGGGCCAGCGAATCCGCTCCTCGTTTGGCCGCAGCTCTTCCTTGGGCAGAATGCTGCACTGGTCGCATTGATGCCAACCGCGAGCGCTGAGCGCGTCATGCGTCAGCGCATCGCCGACCTTCCCAGCGATCCTGAGGGCGCACTCGCGCTACTCGATCTCGGCCTGCGCACGAAGCGCATGGACCTATGCACTGAGGCGGCGCGTGCGGCTCGCGATGCACTCGCTCGCGCCGGAGAGGGGTCCGGTTCCAACGCGGCGACGACGCAATCCGCCCGTGGCGAGTTGGTGGAACGCCTCCTTCGAATTCTCAAGCTAGACGAGGCGGGCGCTGCGGCCCAAGTCGGCCCTGAGTCAGGCGCGGAGATCGTCGCGATCTTGGGTGAGGTCGCTAGCACCTCGTCGCAGCGCGTTCGCCACATCCTGGCGGAGGCGGCGTGGCTTGAGCGGCGAGGTCGCCCGGAAGATGCGATGCGTTCGCTCGCCCGCGTGCTGTCTGAGCCATCGCTCGCGGCCGTGACTGTCGAAGATGGCGCGTGGACGCTCCGGCCCGCAAGGGCGCTGGCCGCCGAGCGACTCGCGTCCATCGCGCGAAGTTCCCCGGCCGCGTTCTCGGCACGGAACGCGGCGGCGCGCGAGCGCCTTGTCGCCGCTGGGGACAACATTGAGCAGCTTCGAGCCGTCTTGTTGGAAGGGAGCGGTACCGTGGCCGCGCGCGACGCGGCGCTGCGTCTCGCAGGAGTCCTCGAGAAGAGTGGGCGACCCGCGGCGGCACTCGCTGTGCTTCAGCGGGCGCTCCGCGCGTCGGCCGATGGCGAGCAATCCGCTGGAGCACTCCTGAACGCGACGCTTGAACTCGCTGGCGCCCAAGGATGGACGCAGTACGCCACGGATTTCGCTGATCTCATCGTGGGTCGATTCCCCGCCACGGTGACGGAGAGCGGGGGATCGCTCGCCGAACGAGCACAGTCGCGTGATTGGTTAGTCGCTCTCGGGTCAACGCCGGGTGAAGCGATCGAGATCCCGGGGCGAGTCGTGCGCATGGTCGCGAACGCAGAGGCTTCGAAACAGATCGACGGCGTCCTCATGGCGATCGAGCACGATTTGGTCCTTCTCGACAAGACTTCGCTGAAGCCGCGATGGACCGCTGGCATTGAAGATCGCGACCCAGTCGTGCTGCTCGTCGGGGGCGAGATCGGCGACGGAATGCTCCTTTGGGAAGAAGTGACGGCTGGCGAGCACGTCGCATCGGTGTTCTCGCTGACTGACGGGTCGATCGTTCGTTCGACGCCGTCACTGTCAACCGTGTTGCCACCTGAGGCCGCGCTCGCAGCGGGTCGGCCGGTGTTGCAGATGATGCCAGATGGCGAACACTTCGATCCAAGCGAAATGATGCCCTTCATCGTCGGGCGCAAGCTCGTGATCGTCCGTCGCAATGGTGATGCTGTGGGCTTTGATCTGGGCGATATCTCGAAACCGGCGTGGACAGCGAAGGGGCTTCTCGGTCAGGTCTATGGCGCTTCCGTGTCCGACCTCGTGGTCGCACTCGGCGGCCGCGGAGAGGGTCAAGATGACGATGCGCCACCCGTCGTCGTGAGCCTCGATCCCGCGACGGGCGAGTTGCTCTCTCGCAACCAACTCGATGTGTCTGACGACGTTCGGTGGTTGCGGGTAGTGCCAACGGGCGAACTGCTGGTCGGAAGCGGTCGAGGGATCGTTGCGTTGGATGCGCTCGCGGCGTTTGACGCACCCACGGATGCCACGGACATCATCGAGGCGCCCGAACTCTGGCGGAGCGAGGCAGCGGCGGCGCGCGATACCGTAGGAGCCTCTCGCGTCGGCACTTGGATCGTCGCGTACGACCGCAGCGATGTCCTTACTGCGATGTCGATCCGCGACGGTCAGATCGCCGACGAGCGATTCCAGCTTCCGAGCCGCTCTCAGGGGAATGGCAGCGGGCTACACGGGATTGGTCGGCTTCGCGACGGTGCAGTGGTGCAATTCGACGATCGTTTGGTGGCGTTTGATCGTGACGGCGCGTTACTTGGCGACGACGCGATCTTCGATGAAGGGACCTATCTGTTCTTCCTGCCCATCGAGGACGGCTTCATTGCCGTGCGCGGCGCTGGCGGTCGGCAGGTGCCGTATCCGCTTTCGGGCGGGATGCGCACCGAGTTTCCTTACCTCGTCTACCGCCTCTCCATGCGCGACGGCTGTCGCGTGATGGGTCCGGCGCTGCAAGTTCGGCTGAGCGGGCAGCGGTGTGAGCGAATTGGCGCGACCGACGGGGTGCTGTTCTTCTCCACCCAGACCCAGACGATCGCCGTGCCGCTCCCTGTCGAACCTCGGGGCCCGGCGGTCACTCCAAATTAGGTACGACCTCCGGATTGAGGTAAGGGAAGTCTCGCGGCTTTCGTGACTTCTCGAAACCGGTGACTTGCACAATCCGGGTGTGCCCGCGATAAAGTGCGACCCACTTCCGGCCGAGTACCCGCGCCGGACCCAGCGCTGAACTCTCGCTCAGACCGCAAGCGCGTCATCTCGCCTCCGACTAGCTCTGACTCTACGAACGAAACGCCATGACATGCTCGATCGTTCTGCCTGCCGTTTCCGCATCGCGCTCCCTGCTCGTGTCCGCTGAGGACTCGTTGCGAGTAGCGTTTTCGCTGCGCGGATTTTCGTCGCGCCTCGTTTCGGCGGTGACCTCGCTCTCGGGAGCGTGTGAGTCGCACGGAACCACGATGTTGCTCGAGCCGATCGCTGCGCTCGATGAACCTTCGGTCGCAATTCTGACGAGCTCGGGCGACGAGGATGAGGACGACGATTTCGTCTACGGCGAGGATGACGACGCGGACGCTGATGAGGACGAGGACGACGACGAGGACGACGACGACGACGACGAGGACGAGGATGAGGACGAAGACGAGGACGAGGACGAGGAAGAGGAAGAAGAGGAGGAGGAAGAGGAAGAAGAAGAGGAAGAAGAGGAGGAAGAGGAGGAGGAAGAAGAAGAAGACGAGGAAGAAGAGGACGCTGAAGAAGAGGAAGACGAATTCGAGGACGACGAAGAAGACGAGGATGAGGACAAAGAAACAGGCGACGATGCCGCCGCCGACGAGCCCGGCCCGACGAAGAAGGATCCGGGAAAAAAATAGGGATCGGTCCCGGACGCGAGTCGCGGAGCCGAGTCTTCAATCCCCAGTCTCAAGTCCCAACTCCCGGCAGTTCCACTAACTCGCGGTACGTGTCGGGGTCACGAGCGTCAGTCGGACGATGCCGATTCTTCGATTGTCGGGAACGAGCAGAATCCACGTCCCCGGCTGCCCAGCGACCCGCCGAGGCACTGCCCCGCGGTCGTAGATGCGCGGGCCATCCGTTCCCAAAATTGTGGATCGCTGGTTCGCGTTTGGAGCCGCCGGGTTCGCCCCGCGTGAAGAGGGAGGGGCGGCGATGACGCCGTCTGAGTCAGCGAGCAGCGTGAGTCCGTCTGTTCCGACGCACGCAGCGAAAGACCCCTCGCTCATTGGCCGCAACCCGCGCTCGCGAGGATCCCAGATCGCCATTCGACCGAGATCGGGATCGAGTAGGAGTAGTCGCGGAATCTCCCCTGGCGTCACGGCCGACAGAGCATCCTGCGGTGCGAGCGCCTGCCAAGCACGTTGGGCATCCGCGCGAAGCGACAGTCGCTCCACCGCAATCGACTGCTCGAACGTGTCGAAGTCGTCGGTCTCGGCGTGGACGAGCTCCGTCACGCCATCCCGTACGCGGAGTGCGAACAGCGAACCGTCGTCGGCAAAGGTCGGGAGCATCCACGATTGAGCCTCATCCGCTGGGACCTCGTAGGCGCTCTCGCCCTTCCGAACGACGAGTACGAAGTCAGTCGCGTCGACATCCCGGGCGCACCATGCCATCGCGCCGCCCGGGCCGAGGGCTGGAGAGATATTGACGCGCGCGTCGCTCACGATCCACTCAGGCAGACCATCACGCGGGGCCTCCGGATCGGGCTCCATCGTGGCGTCGACGCTTCCGGCGGGCCACCGCACGCGACCAATGCGACGTGAGCCGTCCGCTTGCGGTGCCTCTATGAGGAACCCTTCCGCGTCGGCGGAACGACCCAAGACATAGCCCTTCTGCGTTTGGAATGACTTCCGCGCTCCGCGATCATCGAGGGACCACACTTCAATGCCCGAGGCCCGCGGGGGGCCGCCGGACCGCGTGCCTAGGAGCGTTGGCCACGTTGGGGCGACTCCGGTCTGGACTGCGACAAACCGGCCGTCTGGCGAGACGACGGGCAGCGTAAAGCCGTCGTACGGCACAGCGCCGAGCGACTTCACGATGACGCTCGTCTGACTCGCGCTACTCCGCGCAGGCAACGACGCGCGCGCGTCGGGCAGTACGAGGTTTCCACTCGTTCGAGTCTCGACGGTCGTACAGGCCACCGCGACGCACATGGTCGTCGCGAAGGCGGTAATAGTGCTCCAAGACATCGTGCCGCTCCCTCTCGTCAAGCGTGACAGCATGCAGCGGCCGACGTCATCCAGGCGGTGGCACTTCCGGCGCGGGTTGGGCGAGCGGACGCCTCTCTGTATCGAGCTCGCGCATTCGGTCGTAGAAGAACTTTCCGCCGCCCTTCTTGTTCAATTCGTCGAGGGGTTGTCCGACCGCGTCGAGCCGCTTCATCTCGGTCAGATTGAAGTTCGTGTAGTTCTCTTCGGGATTCTCCACCACGATCGGTGTCACAAAGATCACGAGTTCGGCGATCGTCTTCTTCTTTTCCGTCGACGCGAAGATCGCGTCGAGCCCGGGAATCTCGCCGAGGAATGGCAGAGCCCGCCTGATGCTCGTCTCTTCCTCGCGCCGGATGCCGGAGAGGACGATCGTCTGCCCGTTCTTGACTGTCACCTTCGTATTCGTTTGGCGACGATCGACCACGGGGTTGTTGTTGAACTCGGGAACTGAGAGATTGAGGTTCGAGAGCAGGATCTCGAGTTCCATGAAGACGTTTCGGTCGCGGGTGATGCGCGGTCGAACGTTCAAGCCAATACCGACAGCCTGCTGCTGGAACGAACTTGTCGTTCCGCCGCCGGTGTTGCCACCGGTCGTCTGGCCCGTTTGGAATGTGATGTCTTGGCCGGCGAAGAACTTCGCTTCGGCGTTGTCGCTGGTGAACACTCGCGGCTCTTGGAGAATGCGAACGTTGTTTGTCTGCTGGAGTGCCTGAAGCAGGAACCCGACCTCGGTGCCGACGTTCAGGAGCGAGACGTCGAACCAAGGCGACGCAAAGTTCGCGCCGCCACCACCGGTGCCGTTGCCTTTCGAGAGGTCGAGCGAGGCAGAACCGGAAATCGAGTTGTCACCACCGTTGAGCGGGGTCAGATTGCTGCCTACGCGCAGGCCCCACGAGAATCCGTCGCCTAGCGAGACTTCAGCGAGGACCGCGGTGATCATCACTTGACGCCCCGGCCGATCGAGGTCCTCGATGATCCTGATGACCGCTTCCTCGGCCTCTGGCGGCGCGAGAACGAGTAGTGAGTTCTGTCCTGCGTTCGGGAGAATGCGCACCTTGCCGACGATGCCGCTGGGCTCGGACTGCTCGGCGTTTGCGCTCGCAGCGCCGCGACCGCTCTGCCACGGATAGCTGGTGCCGCCACCCGCGCCGCCGCCGCCTGTATTGCTCGCGCCGCTCGTCCCGCCGCCGGTGCCAGCGCTCGCTCCGCCACCACCAGCAGTTTCAAAGTCGATGCCAGAGAGACCTTCGTCAGGCCGCACGAGCCCAGCGCCACCCGAACCGGACTGCGCGAGCAGGATGTTGAGGATGTCCGCGATCTCGAAGGCGCTCGCGTACTTGAGCGGCACGTTGCGAGGGAGCGAGGTGTCGAGTGGCTGATCGAGAGCAACGACGATTTCGTCGAGCCACTTGAAGTTGTCGGGCGTCTTGCTGATCACGATGAGGCGCTTCGAGTCGGGATACGCCTCGAACCGGAAGACGTTTGCGACAGCCGCGTCGGCACCAGTCTGCCCGCCAGCGGCACCACCTTGGAATGCGTTCCGCCCACCCGCGGCGGCACGGCCGCCGGAACGTGTTTGGCCGCCACCGGTCTCGAGCAGGGCTTGCAGGGTGTCGCGAATCCTGATCGGATCGGTGTATTTCAAGTCGTAGGTGCGGAAGGGTGAACCGTCCGAGTTCACCGGCAAGTCCCACGCGTCTCGGATGAGCTTTCGGATCTCATCCATGACGAGCGGCTCAGCTCGTACAGTGAGCGAGTTCAGCGCGGGGAGCACTGAAACGACAAGCGGTTCGGCGGTTCCCGCCGTCTGCTGTTGCCCTGGCTGCTGGCCACCGGGTTGCTGCTGACGTCCGCCAGCCGCACGCGGCTGTTGTCGCGCTTGTCGGTTTCCCCCGCCACCACCCGACGGGCTATAGCCCTCGAACAGGTCGCGAATGCTGTCGGCGACGATGCTCGCGTCTTGGAACCGAATACGGAAGGTCTCGGTGTGGACGGGCAGATAGCCGGGCACGTCCAGATTCTGCACCAAAAGTTGTATCTTCTGTGCGAGGCCGATGTCGCCTTCGAGAACGATCTGATTCGAGTTCACATCGACGGTGAGCTTCGCGTTCTCGGGGATCGCGTCTTGGAGGCGCTCCGCGATGTCCGCCGCTTTCGCGTGCTTCATTCGAAAGATCTTCGTCACAGAGATGCCTTCGGCGTCGAGGTCGAGCGGATTGATCTCAGCCGCAAGGACTTGACCCGGCGTGAGCTTCGGGAGGTCAGTCATCGAGGCGATGATGATGAGATCCGACGACTCAACGACTGCGATGTCGTTGATCTTGAACGCCGTGAAGACGAGATCAAGCGCGTCGTTCTTTGAGAGCTCTTTGTCGTAGACCAGCGTGATCGACGCGGCGGAGATTGCCGCCGACTTCACCATCACGGCTTTCCCGGTCCACTCTTGGATGTACGGGATGAACCCTTCGATCTTCTCGTTCTTGAACGAGAGCTTCACCATTCCTTGCGGGTCCAAGCGTGTCGCGCGCGGGTCTTTCGTCATGTCCCCGCGCTGCTTCTTCGCGACGTTCCCCGCTCCGATGCCAGCCGCGTTCGCAGCTCCATCCGCAGCCGCGTTCGCAGCAGCCTTGTCGTCCGCGCCTATCGCGGGCTTCGCGTCCGCCTCTGAGGCCGCAGCTTCAGGCACCGCTTGAGGTTTCGCCGCCGGGTCGACGGTGCGCGCCGGGTTCACTGGTTCCGTCGGTGTCGGCGCTGGTGCTGCGGTCGGGCGGCCTTCCGGCGGGGGAGGCGCGACTGGAGGATCTTGCCGAGGTGTGCCGAGCGAGGACTGCGCGGCGAGCGCCGCGAGAATTCCGAATGTTGTGAGCGTCGAGGAGTGACGCAAGAGGGACCGGGGGGTGGATCGGGAACGAGACACGATCAGTTCTCCGGGATTGATCCGCGACTGCTCCGCTAGCGCCGAGCGCTGAACGCGGTGCGACCCATTTCGTCGACGTCCACGAGTATGCGGGACGCCTCTGAACAGGAGAGCGGAACTGTACTTGAGCGCTCGTCAACGAGCGAACGTCGAAACGAATTGCTTCATCGGCGTTCGGATGTGAGAAGTAAGAATCCCTCAGTGTTCTTAGCGAAGGTGTCCTAACCGAAGGTGCTCCAAGCGAGAATGAATAACGCTTCTGCTCCGAGCGATAGATCGCGCGCGGAAAACTCACCCCGCTGTTCCTGCTCTTCAACGTCGCGCCCGTGCGCTCAGCGGTCCTTGCGAAGGCGTGCAGAGATGAGTTGCGCTTCGTGCTCGAGGCGGGCGCGACTATGCGCATCGACGTTCTGATTCGCGAGGGCCGCGTTGATTTCCTGCAGCGCTGACTGGGCAACCTGCTTGCTCATCGAGGCAATCACTTCGGGAGTCTGCTCGGCCGGGAGTTGCTCCACCGGGATCGGCTCGATCCCGTTGGTGTTAGCGTTGGCGCTTGCGGACTCAGGCTTCGCGGGCTGATTTGCGGGTTGTGTTTGAGGTGGGGGCGCTGCGCCTGCTGGCTGTTCCGGCCCAGCAGTGGCCGGTTCGGCCGGTTGCGCTGGCGCTTGGCCCGCAGCGGGCGCTGGCTTCCGATCGGCCGCTGACTTCGCCTGCGGCGCGCTCGGTTCATGGGCACCGCGCGGACGGGCTCCAGCAGCGTGAGCAGCCTCGCCTTTTCGATCGGAGTTCGGATCTGCTTTCGAATTTGCGCCGCCGTCACCGCTCTTGCTCGGGTCTCCGCCCTTAGGTTCACCCTTGACATCGGCCTTCGGATCCACTGCTTTGAATCCCGTGCCCGTCTTCGGAAACAGATTCGCTGCGGCAAGATCAAACCCGCGAGTTGAATCCCAAGCGCTGATCGAATACTCGCCGGGTTCGTGCCCGGCCTTGGTATAGCGCACCTTGATTCGGTAGGGGCTGTCAGCCGCCAAGACCTCAACGGTCTGGTACTTCTCGCCGACCTTCACCTTGCTCGTGTCGAAGAAGACGATATCGCCCAACATACCGGTGACCTTCGGTCCGTCGTACTCCGCCGGCGCGGGTGACAGCGGCGGTGGCGGTGGCGGCTTCTCGTCCACCGGCTTCGGCGGCGGAGGTGGAACCGGCGGCTTCGGCGCGGGCGGCGGATAGAACGGCGTGCGACCTTCAAATCGCTTTTGACTAACGCTCGCGAGCTGATCGTGTTGGTCGAGGTACGGCTTTAGCGGGTCGCTCGCGTCAGCGTCTGCGCCGGACGCAGTAATCGCCTTCAACGCGGGCCAGATCGATGGAATCGTTGCACCGAGCGCGACCACGCCGACGCCCGCCGCGATGAGCATCGGCGCGCCGAGGTGGAAACCGGCAGGAAGTCGCATCCAACTGTTCGTTCCATTCATCTTGTTCATTCCGTTCACGCTCAACCTCAGGTCACCTCCGCGCACTCTCGGGCACGCGCACCCACGCTTCGACGGTGAGTTGCACGTTCACCTTCTTCTCCGGCGACGATGTTGGCTTGGAGAGCTTAACGCGACTAACAGACTCGATGTCCGGACTGGCCTCAAGGCTCTGCAAGATCATCGCGGTCACATCCTGCGTCGCGTCGAACTTCATCTCTCCCACAACCTTCTCGATACGTTCACCAGTGGCCGCAATGCCGGGCAGTGCTCCGGAGGGAAACTTGCCAGCGCTGCGCACGTCGAGGCTGTACTTCACCTTCGAGTCCTTCATGACACGATCGATACTCTTCGAAAGTGCGAGCGTTCCATCCCGCTCTTCGCGGGGGATACGAATTGCTCCAAAGGTGCCAACGGCCGCCTTGATTTCTTCGCTGCCTTCGATGGCGGCAACCCGTGAGTTCGCGTCTTCCAAGACGCGTTCCAACCGGTCGCTCTTGACGTCGAACGAGCGCGCGGTCTGCCACGGATACTCGTCGGCGAAGGAGTAGATACCGAGCAGGATTGCCACGATGATGCACCATCGCAAAATCGGGCGCATCGCCAAGAGCCGGCCGACAAGGCCTGCGTTCGCGCTGCTACTTGCTTTCGCGGGCGAATTGGCTCGCGGGTTCCGGCCGGGGCTCGTTGCTTCAGCGGGGGTGACCATCGCTGTTGAGAGGTTGCTCACGTTGCCACCTTTGCCCGAGCGAGTACGCGTTGAAAGTCCTCGCGGAGGCGCTTCTTCGTGTCCTCATCGAGCGTCGGGAGTTGTCGTGCTCGCGAGATCTCTCCGAGAAGCGTCTGCGCTTCCCCCTTCGTGAGCGCCTTGATTTCTTCATCGGAGAACGGACCGGGAACTTCGACCGCCGGGCCAGCGCTCGGTTGCGCTGGCTTCGACGGATCGCCACCCTTGCCGGGAGAGCCATCCGCTGGATTGTCGCCCTCGTGCTTGGTGCGGCCGATGCCACGCGAGGGCATCGAAGCGGCGCCGTCGGCAGACGCAATCGTCTCCGGCTTCTCCGTCGACTCAGCATCGGGAGTTGCGGTGGCGGGTGGCTCAACCGCAGCGCGGGACGAAGCGCTAGGCACGGATCGGGGTTCAGTCGCCTCCGTTGCACTGGAGTTCTCGTCTGGCGCTGTCGCGACGGTCCGACCCGCGTCACTCGCTCCGGCTTGATTGCCCTTCTCAATCTCGTGCAGATTGGGATACTTCCGCTCGCGAAGCGTCGTTTGGGCAAAGTCCTGCTTCTTATCCCACGCGACGACGCGCGTCGGCTGTGAGACATCGCAGTTGAGGGAGAAGTCGACGTAACCCCGACTATCGCGATCGCCCCACTTGTACTGCGCGTTCGTGAAAATGCGCGTCGCTCGCAGCATGGTCTCCATCCGCGTCAGTTGGTCTTGCGCGCTCAGTTCCTGCGACGCCTTCCCATCGGCCGCCTTTTCTGTAAACGGCTTCGCGACGCCCTTGAGCGTGACGCCATCACCGTGCGCGAGCTGCACCATCTCGATCTCAATTCCCTCGGGCAGACTATTCGAGAGGTCGCCTAACAGCTTCGTCATCGGCCATGCCTCTTGTTGAAGCTGGCGATACACGAGCACGCTCTGTTGGGTCTCTCGATTGAGCGCGGCGACCTTTTCAACGTCAGGAAGTTTCCAACTCAAGATGCCGTAGCGGAGCCCTGAGAAGCCGAGCGGTCCGAAGAGGAAGACCAGCATCGCGACGAAGAGGACGGCCAGCATGTTCCGAGGGACCGCGAGCCAGCGCGACACTCTCTCAAGCGGATGCGGCGGCGGCACAGGCAGCGTGCCGCGCATGCTGGTGAGACCTGCGAGCGGACCAGTGGCCGCGAGCGCTGCCCCAAGTGCAATCGTTCGATCGGCGTCTTTCGATATGTCACCGGTCCTTCCTCCAGGCAGGTAACGCGAAAACGCAGTCGCGACACTCGCTGGAAGAACGATGAACGATCCGTCCGTTGCTCGATCGAGTTGGGGAGCGATCTCGGCCTGAAGCGAACGAATCTCGTCGGCGCCGCGATCGGCGGCGAGCAGCGTCTCGGCAGCTGCCCGCTGGATTCCCTCGCGCCACTGCGCCAAGTCGGAGGCGTCTTCCAGCGTCGACCGAAGTAGTAGTCCGGAAGCTGTGCCGATGATGAAGATGATCGTGCCGTCTTCGCGATCCGCACGAATGAGCGGCGTTGTCGGGGATTCCCCGCCGAGCAGTCCGAGCAAGGACGCGACGACCGGGACGTAGCGCACATCGCAATGCGCCGGAGCGTCGGGAATCTCGGCGACGGTCGCGGATACGGGCCACGACACAATCACGCCCTGCCGACCGCCTCCCATGCTTCCCGGCCCAGAAGGACCTCCAGTCCCTCCGATCGCACCGGGCAGCGCGCACATGCCGACGCGGTGAGTGCTGACACTGCCGAGCAGGGCGGTTTCGGCCTGAAGCCTCAGGGCGGATGTCAGTTGCTCGCCTTGGGTAGGCGGCAGGGTGCAGAGCCGGCACACCGTCGCTGAGGGCGGAAGGACCACGAGCAGCTTGCTCGGCTTGAGCGGCGCGAGCCAAGCGGCAAACCCCTCATCTCCCGTTGGCACGTCGCGCTCAGCAATCACCGAGAACTTCTCGGATTCATGCCGAAGCACAATCGCCCGCCACGCCGGTCGAGTCGTTGTGCGATGGGGCACAAGAATCGCCAAACAGCGGTCGTCAATGAGTTCTACTTGCCGGCCTCGTGAGTTCACGCGTTTCCCTCAAACCAAGGGCTCAGCGGTTCGCTGGCGCCCTAACGAGAGCCAGTTTCCAGATCGAAACTGGCGGTGACAATGAATGGAAGGTTGTAACGCCTTACTGCTCGCGATACTCCAAAATGCGAGCAGGAAGCGTCGAACGGTCAACGACTGCTGTGATTTCGACCTCAAGTCCGGTCGCGTCGCTGCGTCCCCGACTCGTGATCGTGAACACTTGGCTGGTCACGTCCATGCGCGACGCAGCGCCGGCCAAGACTTGCGGTGTGATCTTCGAGGCCCCTAGCAAGTCGACGATCGAGGTGATTCCTCCGACCTTGCTGGAGCGAAGCGCGATGATGCCCTCGGCCGCGTAGGAATCGATTCCGAGAACGCGCCGAATCACCTCAACTGAAGCGGTGTTGATGTTGGTTTTGCCAGCACTCGGCTTCTTCGGATCATCAAGCGTCGTCTCGGCAAAGAGAAGTCGAAGCTGGTTGGTATCGAGTGCCTTCACCGCGTTGGCGCTGCCTGCGGCCCCAGCGGACTTACTGCCACTCGCGCCTCCGCTCCCGCTTGACGATCTTCCGCTCTTCTTGCCTCCAGAATTGCCCCCAGCTCCAGCGCTGTTTCCGCTCGCCTTTCCACCGCTGCTACTCGCTACAGTCGCGAGATCAGTGATAAGAAGCGTTTCGAGTCGTGCGTTGGGTTGAACAGCGTACTGCTGGAGAGCCTTGCCTTGGGCATCGTCGACACCCACGCGAGCCTTGATCTCGTCGACGCTGGCGTCGCGCAGGTAAAGTTTCTCTTCGCCTGACGCTGCGACTCTGCTGCCGGTGGTCAGTGCAGTGAGAAACGACGACCAGCCGCCGTTGAGCAGGCCGTCGGCGTTGTCATCCGGCGGACTCGCTGATCCATCGTTCTCATTCGGATCAAGGCGTCCATTGAGATTTGCATCTTCGCCACGTACGTATTCCGGCCATGCACCCGCGACCAGTTCCAGCTCGGTGATCGAGCGGAACGGACCGTTCCTCGGCTCGTAAGGCATGTTCCGATTCATGTAGTAATCGCGTTCGGCACCGAGCCCTTGCACCTCGTCGTCGGCGTCACGCCAGTCGAGAATCGAATCGGCGACATCAAACGACATCCGGTCGAGGTTGAGCAGCGATGCGCGATCGATGGAAGTCAAGTTGACCTTGGCGTTCTCGTCCTGAGGACCGCGCTTTTCGATTCCATCCTCGCAGTGGCGGATCGAGAATGAGCCCGTCGACAACTCACCGTCCGCAGCTGCTTCGAGATCGCTGTAGACCGCCATGACATCGTCCGCTGTCGGTTTGTCCGTGTGATACTCAAGAATCGCGATCGCCTCTTCGATGCCCGCTCGCGCCGCCCAGCGAGCCTGCACCCGCGCGATCGATTCGCGTCCCATCGTCGCCTGCCGAAAGGCGACAACTTGGGTGGCCGCAACGAGGACCGCAGCGATGGCGATCGACCAGATGACGATCACTATGACGGAGCCGCGCCGAACGCGAACCCCAGCTTGGCGAAAGGCTCGGTGAAGTTCGCGGCGTCGCTCAGAGACCTCAGTTCGCGGCAGAGTAGTCATGCTCATTGCGTGCCCCCGCCCGGACTCGACGGACCGCCGCGCGTTCGCGCTGCGCCACCGCGCGAGCCGCGACTGCCGAAGCCGTTGGGTCCGCCGCCACGACCGCCCATCCCGCCTCCGCCGACCTGTCCGCCGCCACCCGGACCGCCGCCACCCGGTCCGCCAGCGCCCGGTCCACCAGATCCCGGTCCACCAGATCCCGGCCCACCACCGCCCGGGCGCGGACCCCCGTCCGGTACTTCGCCAGGGAGGACTCCGCCGTTGTTCAGGGCTTCTTCAGCGTCGTCGGCGGCGCTTTGTGCTTTGTCTTCCGCGGCTTCCTCTTCGGTCTTCGGCGGAACGATCCGGTCGAGCGCGATCGTGGCCCGCAGTGACACGACGTTGCGGAGATCTGCGTACGGATCTTCTCCGTCAGCTTGGCCCACGGTGGTCACCGTTGCGCGAACGGCCCAAGGCAGGCCGTAGATATCGGAATCCCAGTCGGGGAACCAAGTCTCACCGTCAGAGGCTTCAAGATTGAGAGCGACCACCCCGTCGACGATCGGTGTGACGACGCCACCGCCATCGGGCGTTCGATCGGGCACCGGGTCGCGGCGCTGCCAAAGTGCTGCTCCCAACTCGTCGTCTGCCACGCGGAACTGTGTCTCGTATTCCTCGCCTTCGCCCTGATACTTGTTCGGCCGCACCGCAGAGAGCCGCGATGAAAACACGAGCAGCTCATCGCGGGCGATGTCGCCGATGCGGCTCGACTGGGTCTTGTCGACGATGAGGAACCGCGTCTGGAAGAGGTCGTCCGAACGCAGAGTGCTTGCGATATCGCGACGGACCGCGTCGAGGGCGGCGGCCGCTCGGAGGTGCGCCTCTAGTCTCTTCTGCGTCGCCGCTCTCGAGCGAGCGAGTTGGGTCATGGAAAGGGTCAGGGCGCCGATGACGATGATCGAGATGACGCCCGCGACGATGAGCTCGATGAGGGTGAAACCACGGCGCCCAGCTGAAGCTGACTGGCATCGCGACTGGCATCGCGACTGGCATCGCTGCTTACCGTGTTCTCGGGGTGTCGTTCGAGTTCCCATTGATGCGATCCTCTTCTTCTTGGTAGCGAGCTTCACGGTCGATAGGTTCTTCGGGCTCACGAATCGGATTTGGCTCGTCCCCGAGCTTCGGCGCGATGTAGGTCTCGCATGACCACTCTTGACCGTTCCGGTGGCGGATGTGGGCGATAATTCGATAGGGGACGCCAGGCGATCCATCCTCAACTTCGATCTCGTACTCAAACTCGCTGAACGGAGCGTCGCACGTTCCAGCCAGCGGCCGTAGCTCGACAAAATCCGCGGGCCCATCTGACAGCACGTTGGACAGCGCCTCGTCGAGAAGACTCGCTGCGATCACGTCGCGTTCGCCGCGCCGCTGCATGTCGAGGGCTCGGGATGCGATGACGAGGACTGCCGTGAGCCCAATTGCGAGCAGGATGCCGCCGATCAGGACTTCGATCAGTGCAAATGCGCCACGCCGACGGTATTTCGCCATCGCCGACGGTCGCAGGGCTATTTGCATGGGGTGGAACATGGGAAGTTCGGTCACCAACTCACTCTGTCTTCGCCCTCGGAGTCGAGGTCTACCGGGTGTCGAGCCAAACCACCGGAGCGATCGTCCGAACGCACGATCGAGTTCGAGTATGGCTCAACAAGCAGTCGAATCACAGAAGTTCCCGTCTTGATCGCCAGCTCTAGCCGCGGACGCGAGCCGTCGGCGTTCGACTGGACGAACCAGTCTCCCAGATTCCGCGACTCTCCATCGATGTAGACCTCGGTCAGTTCTGCCTGAGCGGGCAGGGTTACCGGCATGCTGAGGCGATCTTCTTGCCAGATCGGGCCATCGTCGGGACGCCGGGCATCGATGTCGCGAATCATGAGTCTAAGGACGCCCGTTTCCGGACTTCGCCAAATTCCGACCTGCTGACTCATCACGGAGTTCCGGTACGCCCACATCCGCATGAGGTCCGCAACTTCATCCACGGCGAGGCGGGCCTCGGTCTGGCGAACCGTCGTGAACTTCGGTGCGATGAATGCTGCAATGACCGCGAGAATTGCGATGACGACGATCGCCTCAACCAACGTAAAACCGCGCCGCGAGGCTCCTGAGGGAGTCGACGCGGCGCGGAGTGCGCTCGTGATTGGTCGGGAGATTGCCATCGCGGGTCGACGATTCACTTCATGCCGTGGGTGATGTCCAAATCTTCGCCCGCTCCACCCTCGACACCGTCGCGCCCGAGCGAGCGAATGTCGAAGTCACGGCCCTCTGTTCCCGGCATGATGAGAAGGTAGTCCCGGCCCCAAGGATCGATGAGGTCCTTCTTACTCTCCAGCGGAGCGCCAGCGCCTTCGGTCAGCCACACGAGCGAGAAGCCGTCAGGAGGGATCGTGAGGCCGTTCGTCGTCAGGTAGAGCTTGATGACTTGCGCGAGTTGAGTGGTCTCGGCCTTCGCACGATTCGTCTTCGCGTTTCCGATGAACGAGAGGAACTTTGGCGCGACGACCGCCGCGAGGATCGCCACGATCGTGACGGCGACCACGACTTCCAAAAGGCTGAAGCCGCGGCGTACACGACCGCCGACGTGCCTAGTCGGTTGCCTCAGCGGCCGATTGGACCGGATGGACCGGATCGGTTGGACGGAATGGATGAGCATTGATCGCCTTTCGAAAATGCGTGAGTGGTTAGCCACCCACAGCGGACTGCATCTCAAGGAGCGGGAGGAGAATTGCGAGAAGTACGAACGCCGCAATCACCGCCATGATGACGATGAGTACGGGCGGAAGTGCCTTTGAGAAGATCTTGAGCGAGGTGTTCACCTGACGGTCGAACGCGCCCGCAGCGTGCAACAACATGGTTTCGAGCCGACCCGATCGCTCACCGATGTTCACGATCTGAATGAGGAGCGGCGGAAAGTGCCCGCACTTCTCAAGCGGATCTGCAAGCGATTGGCCGGTCGTGACCTTCTCTTGCACTTCATCGATCGCGTTCATTAACACGGTATTGCCGAGCGTGTCGCGAACAATTCGAAGAGCGGTGAGAATCGGGATGCCAGCGGCGACGAGCGTGCCGAGCGTGCGGGTGAACCGAGCCACCGCGACATCACGGAGGAGCTTTCCAAAGAGCGGCGCTCGAAGGAGGAGTCCATCAAAGCGCATTCGGTTGGGGTACAGCGCAATCCACTTCCGCCAGAGGATGACGCCGGCAATGGACGCCGCGACGATCGCCCACCACCACGAACCAACGAATTGCGCGAAGCCGAGAAGGATCTGCGTTGGGATCGGCAGCGTGCGGCCAGCCGCGACGATTGGCGCCATGATGCGCGGAAGTACGAACGTGATGAGCACGATGATGGAGCCAGCGATGAGACACGCGACCACGAGTGGATAGACGGTCGCGCCAACGAGTTCTCGCCGTAACTCCACCTGGCGCTCGAGCAAGTCGGAGAGCTGATGGAGCACTTCAGACATGCGCCCGGTCGCGTCAGCCGCTTTCGTCATGCCGACGACCATGTCGTCAAATGGAGGGCCGTACTCTTTCGCGGCCACGTGCAGTGGCTGTCCCGCTTCGATCCGCTCGATAAGGAAATCGAGAATCGTGCCGAGCTTCTCGCCGGCCGCCTGCCTGCGGACCGTGCGAAGGGAGGGCAAGAGGGGGACGCCAGCCTCAAGTGCGGTGGCAAGTTCGCGAATGAGCGTCGCGAGATCCGCGCGACTGATCGTCGGTCGTCCGCCCCGCGCGCGCAGGCCGCCCGCCTGAGCGCGAACAGACGAGCGGGCCGCAGCAGAACTGGTTGAGGCCGCCTCGTTCGAATCGTCGGCTGCGCCAACCTCGAGCGAGATCGGCGTCTCGCCACGATCCTGAAGCTGTCGAACCGCCATCGGCCGATCGAACGCGACAATCGTCCCCGTAATTAGGGAGCCACTGGCGTCGAAGGCTTGGTATCGAAAAGAAGGCATGGGAGGTCACCGTCAACGAACGAGCGGGGAGCGTCATGCCCCTGATGGATCAAACGATGATTGCATCTTCCACATCTTGGGTTGCGCGCAGTACTTCGTCGGGAGTCGTCATCCCTTCGGCGGCCTTCAACATGCCATCGTCTCGCATGGTCATAAAGTCGGCCTCAACGAGCTTACGCAGCTCCATGACGCTCTTGCCTGAACTGATACCGGCGCGGAGCTGGCCCGAAATGCGGACGAGTTCGAAGAAGCCAAGCCGTCCGCGGAAACCAGCACCCTTGCACTTTTCACAGCCTGCTCCGCGCGTCTGGAACCCTCCGAGCATCGCGCGCTCGCGCGGCATCAGGCGGTGATCGGTGTCCTCGGGAAGTGGCACCTTTTCAGCGCACACCTTGCAGATGCGCCGGCCGAGGCGCTGAGCCAAGAGACCTTCGAGCACGCTGGCGACGAGGTACGGCTCGGCTCCCATGTCGATCATGCGGCCAATCGACGAGATCGCGTCGTTCGTGTGGAGCGTGGAGAAGATGAGGTGGCCGGTGAGCGCGGAGCGGATCGCGATGTCGACGGTCTCAGCATCGCGGATTTCGCCGACGAAGATGATGTCGGGATCTTGTCGCAGAATCGAGCGAAGCCCTGTCGCAAACGTGAGCCCGCGCTTCGGATTGACCGGGATCTGGTTGATCCCAGCGAGTTCGTATTCGACGGGATCCTCGATGGTGATGATCTTCTTGCGCGGATCGTAGAGCTTTGACAGGGCCGCGTAGAGCGTGGTCGTCTTGCCTGAACCAGTCGGGCCGGTGACGAGTACGAGCCCGTGCGGCTTCGAGATCATCCGATCGATGATGTTTCGGTGTCGCTCTGCCATACCTAGACTCACGAGGTCGAGGGGCAGGCTGCTCTTGTCCAAGATTCGCATGACGACCGACTCTCCGTAGAGCGTCGGAACGGTCGAGGTTCGAATGTCGACTTTGCGATTCTCGAAGCGAAGCGTGATGTGGCCGTCTTGTGGGATGTACCGCTCAGCGATGTTCATCCCCGCCATGATCTTGATGCGGCCGATGAGGGCAGCTTGAAGGTGCTTCGGCGGTGGCGGCTGCTCGACGAGCACGCCGTCGATGCGGTACTTGACCTTCAACTCACGTTCAAACGGTTCGATGTGGACGTCTGACGTGCGGCTCTGGATCGCCTCAAGAAGCAGCAGATTCACCAAGTTGATGAGGGTTGGCTGCTCCGCCATCCGGTGAACGTCGTCTGCGTCGATCGCGTCGAGGTTGTGCTCAAGGTCGCCCGAGCCCGCGTCGGAATTTCCGGCCAAGCTCTCAGCCATACGCGCGGCCGTCGTGCCGTACTGCTCGCGCATCAGGTCGGCAAACGCCGCTGGCTCGAGCCCAACGCGCGTGATCGGCTTGCCCACGAGCGTGCCCAACTCGTCGACACTCGCGATATCGAGTGGGTCGAGCATCGCTACGACAAGGCGGTTTCGCTCGATACGCAGCGGCACAATCCGCAGCCGCACGGCAATGTCGGCGTCAACCAAGCCCACCGCTTCCGCCTGCGCCGGAGGAGCCTTCTCAATCCACTCGATACCAAGGAGCCGGCAACGTTCGCGCACGTCGACCGGCTTTGGCACACCGTTGGAAGTACCAGCGGGTGTCAAGTTGGTCGGCAGGGGCTGACGCGCGGGCTCGGAAGGCATGATCACGTTGCTGCTCTCGGTTGTTAGAAGATCGATCCTCGCGGCCGGTCATCGTTGCTCGATCATCAGTCCACTGACCTCGCGCCGCCCGGGGCTCCACCCGCGGGGGGTGATCCTCGTCCCGGCGATGCTGGCGAACTCTTCAGCCGATCGGGGCGATCGTCGCGGGCCGACTTGTCTTTGGATTGTCCTCCCCGCGGAGGCGAAGCCATGAGTGGCGCGCGAGCCCCGCCCGGTGCGTTTCGTCGCGGATCAACCGCGTTCGTTGCTCCGGCTTCCCGTCGCGGCGATGGGATGTCGCTGCGTCCCTTGCCAAAAGTCGGCATCTCTTTTCGCTGATCCTCGGTGAGAAGATCCATGATGGCCTTGCGATAGCGATCGTAGAAGTCCTCACGTTCCTTCCGAGCGAGGCTGAGCGACTCAGGCTCAGGTGCCCGGGCGGTGCGAGCGACGGCCGGATCGGCACCTTGCCGCGCCTGCATCATCTCAACCCTGCGCCGCGGTTCTTTTGGTTCTTCGCGACGGAACGCGTCTGCAAGTTTCTTGTTGACGTCGATGATCTCGACCTTGTATTGCGCTTCGAGACTCGTGAGCGCAGACTTTTGCTCGTCAGTGAGCGCCGTAATGCTCAGCACGCTCTCGAAGAGCGGCAGAATCGGATCCGCGCGATACACCTTCGGATAGGCACGCTCAAGCGCGAGTCGTTGGAACTCTGCGGCTGACTCTTGGCCGGCCGCCCTACGGATCATGTCGTTGAGGGAGTCTCGCCCAGCGTCCTGCGCTGTGCGTACCGCTACACGGGCTTCCATGATCGCTTCCATGGCGGCGAGACCAGCTTGTGGGTCGTTCGCCTGCATCGCATCTTGGACCTTCTGCTTCTGCGCTTCCATCCGACGCGTTCGATTGACGAGCGATTCGTCTAAGCGTATCTCGAACTCCTCAATCGGGACGAGGAGTTCCTCGTTCATCTGCGGCGAGAGCTGCAACTCTTTGATGACGAGCAGCAAATCGACGGACTCACCTTGGATCTCGCCCTGCTCGAGCGTCTTTTCACGGCGCAACGCCCGATCGAGCTTGTTCCATCGCTCTTGCTGTTGTTCAGAGAGCTGGCTCTTGACGTTGTCGAGGAACTCGCCTCGAAGCACGATCTTCTTCTTCGACCAGTCGTCGATCGGTGCCATGATCTGTTTCAGCACCTGATCGGGGTTTGCCTTCGCGATGTCGTCCTTGATGGAGTTCATCCGCACGCGAACGTCTTCTACACCTGCCTCAAATGCGATTTTGTAGTCGTCGAGGAGGTTCTCGACGATCGGCCGCTGCCAATCCTCCAAGCCGAGTGTTTCGACAAAGAGAACGACATCGCGCGCGAGAAAATCTGGGCGGAACGCGTCGTCGAATCCGGCGCGGCCACCGAACTGAGCATGCGCGGGAGCAATCGGTGCGAGGCACGCAAGCGCCAAGGTCGAGGCGACGATGAGTCGGCGGAGCGAGCGGGTTGATCGAATACTAAGTGTCATGAAAGAAACTCCGTAGGTACTTCAACTGGCAGTGCAAGTCGCATTGTCCCGTGAAACGCATCGAAGAACGACCGCGCCGTCGCGAATCGTCCATTGAAGCTACTGAACGCCTCTGACTCCGCTCTATTGGGTCGCTCTGACGAGGCGGGGCATGATTCCCGAAGTCTCACCCGGTTTGAGCATCGGCTGTCGGAGGTCTCGAGTGAATGACGACCTCGAAGCAGTCGGGGGCGTCCAATAATCAGGCCCGGCTGCTCACCGTGCGCTGCTCGATTCGCTTCTCCGCCTGGCTCTGGATGACTCGCTGCACGTAGATCCCGGGCGTGTGGATGCCGTCCGGGTCGAGACTTCCCAGCGTTGTGATCTCCTCGACCTCCGCGACCGTGATTCGCCCACAGGCGGCGACCATAGGGTTGAAGTTTCGCGCGGTCTTGCGGTAGACGAGGTTGCCCGATGGGTCCGCTCGCCATGCCCTTACGAGCGAGAGGTCGGCGACGATGCCCTTCTCCATGACATAGGAGCGCCCGTCGAACTCACGGATCTCCTTCCCCTCGGCGACCACCGTTCCGACTCCTGCCGGGGTGAAGAACGCGGGAATTCCCGCACCGCCAGCGCGCATCCGTTCCGCCAACGTGCCTTGAGGGTTGAACTCAAGTTCTAGTTCCCCCGACATGTACTGACGCTCGAACTCCGCGTTCTCTCCAACATAGCTCGAGATCATCTTCTTGACCTGTCTCGTTCGAAGGAGCAGACCTAAGCCCCAGTCGTCTACACCGGCGTTATTGCTCACCACTGTGAGCCCGCGCACACCGCTGTCGCGAAGCGCGAGAATCAACTGCTCGGGAATGCCGCAGAGTCCGAATCCGCCAACGGCGACTGTCATGCCGTCCCGGACGATCCCGCGAAGTGCTGCGGCAGCGGACGAAACCACTTTGTTCACCATCGCATGAGTCCTATGGCCAAGAGAGTGAAGCGATCGGAGGCGGGTCCACCGGCGCGCACCGGAGTTCGCTGAGGGCGGAGTGTACTTCTGGCGATATCGCGTCGGACTGCTCAACGCATCTCGCCCCAGTTCCGGCCAGAATCGCCGCCAAATGAAACGCCCCGTCCTCGAGGAAAGGACGGGGCGCGTTGGTCAGGGAGACCGGGTGCTCGGTGAACCCCACGTGCGGCTTCGTGATCAATTTGTGCTTGGGATCATCATTGGGCGTGGCGCGGGCTGCCTGCGGCTGTCCGCGAGTCCCGTCATTGCGGGGTGGTTTGACTCGAGCGCAATTCGGATCTTTTCAAGCGCCTTGTTCTGAATCTGGCGCACTCGTTCCTTCGTCACACCGATGATCTGGCCAACCTGCTCCAGCGTAAGAGGTGTCGGCGTAGGCTTACCCACGAGGGCGAACCGGTGGTTGATGACCGTCCGTTCGACCTCGCTGAGCTCTGCGCGATTCGTGAGAACGATGTGCTTCACTTCCTCGGCGGACTCCCGCTCGTGCGTCGCACGCAGCGTTTCGAGGTGGTTCGATCTCTCGATCGTCGAATCGAAATCCGTCGGAAACCGCTGCCGGTATTTACTAAACTTGACACCCTGTCGACTAAATGCTTTCAGGATCGCGCGACACGCATACGTGGAGAACTTGAAGCCGCGTGCACAGTCGAACTTGTCGACGGAACGCATCAACGCCATGTTGCCTTCACTGACCATGTCGGCGAAATCCACTTCGCTCATCCGCGTCCGCTTTGCCATGGCGAGCACCAGCGCGAGGTTTGTTTCGGCAATCTGCTCACGATAGTTTTTTGCTACGCGGTACCAACGCAAGATCTCGCGTGCTAGCGCGATCGTCGGAAGCCCGCTTCCAAGCTGGGTTTGGATCTGGCGAACGCTAAACCGCGCGAAGTTGTACTTCAGGAACAAGATGCGCTCTTGCGCGCCGGTCAGCAGGATCGAACCCTGCCCGCGGGCCCGCGGTTTTTCGCGGCTTCGGTCGCCGATCCGGGTCGCGTCGTCCATGAGTGGGCGATACCAAGAGATATCGGGCCGGGCAATCTCTGGCAGGTCCCGATAGATCAAGTGTTCAGCGTCGGGCTTACCGAACTCAGAGTTGTCCATGTAGTCCATAGGCTCTGCGAGGATCTCGCGGAGGAGCTGCTCGTCGTCCGCAGTAAGTCCGACGCGATCAACGCTCGCACCCGCTCGCGATCGAACTCCAAGCCGGTGACGCTTGCGCACGAGATCAAGAGGGCTGTTCCGAGCGACCATCGGAGGCACCGAAGGCGAGATAGCCTTGACGATCGACTTCGAAGATGGCTTATTAGGTTGAATCATGGTTGTTGTCCCCGTCAGTGAGGACTACCGACTGCTTGCTCGGATAGTTATTGCCGTTCGTCCGTTGATTGGCGTCTTGATTGGCGTGGAGCTGCACTATTTGTTCGATTGCCCGGCGGTCCGTGAAATCTCTCTGGCTCTCGCGAGCTTTGATGCCCAACTATGCCAGCGGTAACTCGCTGATGGTCGCTACAGGTTTGATCGAGATCGGTTCGTGTGACACGAGCGAGCGATTCGGCGTCGGTAGTTGTTCCGCCGAAACGTCATTTCTTTGCACGCAACCTCGTACGTGCCTGAAAATCGTCAAACTCTCCGAACGCCAGCGTCTACCCCTATGAGCACTACGTTGCTCTAGGCACCCTCATCGCGGGTCGAACGCAGATTGAACGCAACGAAAGGTCAAATGTTCCCGCGAGGCCTGACGTACCCGCAATCTTGTTCTCTCGTGTTTGTGAGGCGTCGGACCGGCGACTGGCTCAAGATTGGAAGGTGCTCGTCGTGCGGACATTCGTTCAAGACGAGAGCCCCGATTCGCCCTTCGACTCACGAATCGCGCGTGCTCAACATCCCTTCCATATCCTTGAGCGACCGCGGGCCGAGTCGTTCGAGATGTCCGATTTGACGACTTTCCCGCGTCAAAACAGACGAGGTCTATACGAGCGAAACCTGCCGAGGATCGCAGCAAAGTTTGTTTTGTTCGTATTGTGTTTGGGGAGAGATCGCCCGTTCGCGGCAAGTCTCTCAGCGCAAAACGACCGCGAACGCGACGATGGTCCGTCGCGTTCGCGGGTTTGTGGACGTTTTTCGCTCGGCCTTACTCGGCCTTGCCGCCGGCGGTGTCGTACACCCAGGCATCGCCGGGGCGGGGGAAGTCGAGGACCTCCTCCGGTCGGAAGAAGAGTGACAATTCGCGAGCGGCCGCTTCGGGGCTGTCTGACC
This sequence comes from Phycisphaerae bacterium, assembly GCA_034440475.1. Classification (GTDB taxonomy): domain Bacteria; phylum Planctomycetota; class Phycisphaerae; order Phycisphaerales; family SM1A02; genus JAEUIT01. The sequence goes on from JAWXCC010000141.1 coordinate 41,769, forward strand.
CGTGAATCAAGTTGAACGAGTTCGAGACCCCGAAGTCACCGCGGATGGACCCCGGTTCGGCCTTCGATCCAAACGTAGCTCCCATCATCTTTCGAGCGACCGCGATCGCGCCGAGTCCGCGCACCGCCATCACGAGCACTGGCGAGCTGGTCATGAACCGAACGAGGCCGTTGTAGAACGGCTTGCCGTTGTGGTCCTTGTAGTGCGTTGCGGCGAGTTCGGGCGAAATTCGCATCAGCTTGGTGCCGACGATCTGGAGACCCTTCTCCTCGAAGCGACTGATGATGCGACCGGTGAGACCGCGCTGCACGGCGTCGGGCTTGAGGATGATGAGTGTCGTTTCCATGGCTGTAATGCTCCGTTGCAGTCGTCGAAGAGGGGCGAAGACTGTAGCAGAATCGGGAAGCGAACCGTGTAACTGGCGCGCGATCGTCGAGCGAGAAATCTTCGGTTGATTCGAGCGGAACGGTCGATCGTGTAGTGTTCTCGATTCGTCGCGTCGTCACCTCAAAGGTCGGTCCGTGCCGACCCGTCTGGCGTTCGTCGCGTCCATCTACCCCAACTCCTGAACCGCCCGATGCCGACCGTGACTGCGCCTGCCGATCCCAGCACCGTGACGAAACGACCCAAGAGCTCCTCGCGGGGATCAACCGCTGAGGAGATGGCGTCCAAACAGCGGGACATCTCAGTTTCTGAGTTCTTCGCGAAGAACCGCCACCTCTTGGGGTTCGACAACCCGAGAAAAGCGCTGTTGACGACCGTGAAGGAGGCCGTCGACAACTCGCTCGACGCGTGCGAAGAGGCGGCGATTCTGCCCGATCTCGCCATCGTGATCGAGGATCTGCAACCCGATCGTCCCGCGACCGCGAAGTCATCGCGTTACCGAGTGACCGTGGTCGACAACGGCCCGGGAATCGTTCGGAAACAGGTCGAGAACATCTTTGGTCGGTTGCTCTACGGCTCGAAATTCCACCGGCTCAAGATGTCGCGGGGGCAGCAGGGGATCGGCATCTCTGCCGCGGGTATGTACGGCCTCATTACCACCGGCCGCTCGATGCTCATTCACACGAAGCCGAAACCGAATCAGCCAGCGCATCACATCGAGCTGGCGATGAATACGAAGACGAACCGCGCCGAAGTCACATTCGACGAGGAAACCAAGGACTTCCCGCCGGCGCGGCTCCGCACCGCCAGTCCGGGTGCGAGGTCGCTCGCGGCGGAAGGGAGCTTCCTCGACGCCAAGAGCTTTCCGACTGGCACCAGCGTTTCGATCGAGCTGGAGGGGCGCTATCAAAAAGGTCGAGGCAGCGTCGATGAGTTTCTCGAGCTGACAGCGATCGCGAATCCTCACGCGCGTTTCGTCTTCGTCCCACCATCCCGCGAGAGCGGTGCCGAAGACGACGATGGTCAGACACTTGCGGTGAGCGCCGGCGTCGCAGCGGCCGCTTCCGGCCCGTCCGTCACCACAGAGTCGAATGGTGTGACGATCTTCCCGCGCGCGGTCGCGGAACTTCCGCCCGAAACCAAGGAAATCCAACCGCACCCGAAGGGCATCGAACTGGGAATCTTGCTGCAGATGCTCAAGGAGTACGACAGCAGCCAGAAGAACGGCTCGCTCTTCCAGTTCCTCCAAGACGGATTTTGCCGCATCTCAGCTAGCACAGCAGCCAGCATGTGCAAGGCGATTGGGGCGACCGGCCGTACCAAGGCGGGCGACGTCGAGCCGCGGATGGCTGAGGCACTGTTCAAGGAGTTTGAATCGGCGAAGCTGCCGCCGCCGCCGACCGACTGTCTCGCACCGATCGGGGTTCGTCAGTTGCTTGCGGGCATGCTCAAGGGCGTGCGGGCTGAGTTCTACGCCGCGAGTTCGCGAGAAGCCGCCGTCTATCGTGGCCGCCCGTTCCAGATCGAAGCCGCGATCGCATTCGGGGGCGAATTGCCTGGCGACGAAACAGCGCGGGTGATTCGATTCGCGAATCGAGTGCCGCTCCTTTTTCAACAGAGCGCGTGCTCCAGCTTCAAGGCGGTCGTTGAGACGGGTTGGAAGAACTACAACCTGTCGCAGCCGCGGGGAAGCCTCCCGATCGGTCCGCTCGTGATCATGATCCACATGGCGAGCGTGTGGGTGCCCTTTACGAGTGAGAGCAAAGAAGCGATCGCTGACTACGACGAGATTCGCAAGGAGATGAAGCTCGCGCTCATGGAGTGTGGACGGAAGCTGGGGACGTATCTCCGCAAGCGCACGCAAATGCGCCGCGAGGGCGAACGTCGCGATGTCTTCGAGCGATACATCGGCGAGATCGCGAAGGCGCTCAACGCCATCAACGGCACAGACGCGAAGAAGGTGTACGACGCATTGTTAGTTCAAGCGCGAGCGCGCACGGCCGTCGCGGACCAGGTACTCGACGAGGATGGCAAGATTGTGAAGGACGACGAGCCGCTCGAACAGGAAGGCGTCATCGTGGTTCCAACCGCGATGGCGACTGGCACCGAACGAGCGGCGCCGATTGATCCTACCGTGGCGGCGAAGCCGCCTACGAGGAAGACGCCGCGCGGCTCAGACCAACCCGGACTCTTTTGACTGATGTGAACGCGGCCTCGTTGTCGACGGAAATACGGACATGGCGAAGAAGCAGAAATCAGCGGCAGACGGTTCCGCAGCGAAGACGGGCCAGCGCGCGTCGAGCGCGCAGGTCAAAGAACGCGACGCGCGGACCCGCACAAAAATCGTCGAGCTTGCCGATCGCGTGGCCACGCGGGCGCTCAGCGGCAACGAGCCAAGCGTGTCGATCCCGACTCGCGCGAAGTCAAACACGATCTGGAATAAGAAACGGCGCATTCTTGAGATGGGCGCGGCAGCGCAGGAGCGCCAGCTCTTCAACCTCAATCAAGCGAAATCGTTCATGCAGACGCTGCTCCATTCCAGCAGCATCAAAGACCTCATCGGTGCGGAAAAAACGCTGAGTCTCCGCGGCATGTTCTATAAGGGCTTGCACACCGTTTCGGGCACGAAGGAAAAGACATTCGCTGATCAAGACGAATCCGATGGCATCTTGGAGGATCTGGAAGTTTCGCTCAGTTCGTTGCGCGAAGAGCTCCACATCTTTGCGAAGAAGGCAGGCTCGATCGTTGGCAACATCACGCTGATCGATTCGGGTGATGAGATCGACTGTCGTCGCATGGGGTCAGGCGGTTATGCGATCCCGAGCATCGTCGAGCCCGACGTGATTCAGTTCAAGAAGTGCGAAGCGAAGTTCATTCTGCACGTCGAGAAGAACACCGTGTGGAGTCGCTTTAACGAGGATCGATTCTGGGAGAAGCACAACTGCATTCTCACTGAAGGCGGCGGTCAGCCACCGCGCGGCGTGCGTCGATTGCTTCGACGACTGCATGAAGAATTGAAGCTCCCGGTCTATTGTCTGCTCGACTGCGATCCGTGGGGGCATTACATCTTTAGCGTCATCAAGCAGGGGTCGATCTCGCTTGCGTTCGAGAGCGAGCGCCTCGCAATTCCTGACGCGAAGTTCATCGGCATTCGAGCAAAGGATTACGACGAGTGCGAGCTCTCTGACGATGTCCAGATCGAACTGAATGACACCGACATCAAGCGAGCGAACGAGATCGCTGCGTACCCATGGTTCGAGAGCCATAAGGGCTGGCAACGCGAGATCGAGCGCCTGTTGAAGAACGGCTTCAAAATGGAGGTCGAGTCCCTCATCACGAAGGACATCTCGTACGTGACGGAAACCTACGTGCCGGAGCGGCTGCGGAAGAAGGACTGGTTGGAGTAATGCGTTCCATCGCCCTCCGCGCGAAACTCACGGCGCGACGACGGCCGCCGCGGCCGCCGGCAAACAGATCGTAAAATCGCTGCCCTTCCCCGGTTCGCTCCAGAGCTGAATGCGGCCGCCATGTTCCTCGACGATGCGTCGTGTTGTCGCGAGTCCCAGTCCGGTTCCTCCGGGCTTGCTCGTCATGTACGGCCGGAAGATCGCCTCGTGGCGTGCGGATTCAATCCCCGGACCCGTATCGATGACGTGAATGCGAACCTCGCCGCCGTTGTTGCTTCCGTTGGAGGCGGCGACTCGTTCAACGCGAAGCATGAGTTCGCGCGGTCGGTCGGGCGGCTGCGAACCCATCGCTTGCACGGCGTTGATCAGCAGGTTGAGCAGGGCCTGCTTGAGCAGACCGACGTCGAGTTTTGCAACGATCGGCTCGCTCGGAAGCTCGACGCGCTGAATGACTCCCTCGCGCTCTGCTTGCGGTAGGAAGAAGTCAACCAGTTCGTCCACGACCGCGCGGACGTCGTGCTCGACTGGATCGAGTTTCATCCTGCCAGCGAAACGCAGGAAGTCGGTGAGGATGTCTCGGAGACGATTCGCTTCGCGCCCTAGCGCTTCGACGCGCCGAGCGATGCGCTGTTTGGCGTCATCGGGCAACTCGCTGTCGGCAATCTCCTCGCTGACGAGCTGCGCATTCAGCACGACCGTTGAGAGCGGGTTCTTGATCTCGTGCGCGAGTCCGCTGGTCATCGATCCGAGTTCGGCGAGCCGCTCTGCCTGTTGCGCACGTCGCTCCGCCTCAAGCGTGCGGCGTTCGCGTGACGCGAGGCGTGCGCGCAGCGCTAGCGCGGCAGCCGACGCACCGACGCCGAATCCGACGAAGAGGCCCGTGAGAAGTCGCCATTGGGGCGAATCGAACTCCACCGCGTGCCATGCCTCGCCGTCAGGATTCCGTACGTGGGTCGTGGACTGCCCCGGAAACAGAAGCGCCTACACCTGAATCGCGGACTTCGTTTCGCGAGCGAGCGCACGAACGCTCGTCGCCGACCAGCCCTTCGCGCCAACGTTCGCCGAGTAGAGAACGCGTTCACCGTCCTTCAACGTGCGAAAGCCCTCGCTTTGGGCAATGACGCTGAAGTGTACGAACACATCCTGCCCGGCGGGGCCGACGACGAAGCCGAACCCTTTCCGAGGATCGAACCACTTCACGCTCCCCTCGACCTCCACGATGGTCGACGTGATACCCGCTGCGCTTAACGCAACGATTCCCTCAGCCACTTCTGGATCGCCCATGCCGCACCTCACGATATTTCGCGATTTGCTGCCGCCCAATCAAACCGCCCGATCAGCGGCCTGCGCGCCAGCGTCTCGCGGGCAGCATTGTGCGTCGTCAGGCGTCAAGCGGCAAGCAGTCTGTGCCAGCTTGTTGGGAAGGACCGAAGATCTACGCCCCGGGCGCACGAAAAAGGGCCGGCGTCGCCGCCGGCCCTTCGAATCTTTAGCAATGAGAGCTGAGCGATCAGACCGATGCTGGCGCTGGGGCCGGAGCGGTCTCCGCGAGCAGTGCCTTGCGCGAAAGCTTGATGCGACCGTTCTCGTCGACGCTAATCACCTTCACCTTGATGACATCGCCGACCTTCACAACGTCGCCCACGCTCTTCACGTAGCCTGCAGCGAGTTCGCTGACGTGGCACATGCCGTCAGTGCCCGGGACGAGTTCGACGAACGCGCCGAAGTCCTTGACCGACACGACGCGACCCTCGAACACCGCGCCAACCTTGATCTCGGCACCAAGTGCCTCGACTTCGGCTCGGGCCTGAGCCGCCTTCTCCGCATCGGCGCAGGCGATGAAGACGGTTCCATCTTCCTCGACGTCGATCTGCGCCCCGGTGCGCTCCTGGATTCCACGGATCGTCTTGCCGCCGGGTCCGATGAGCTTGCCGATCTTCTCTGGGTCAATCTTGACTTGGATGATGCGCGGCGCGAGCTTCGAGATGTCTTCGCGCGGCTTGGCGATGACCTTCTCCATCTCGCCGATGAGGAAGAGTCGACCTTCCTTAGCCTGCTCGAAAATCTGGGCAATCTCGTCGATGCCGAGCCCGCGTGCCTTGAGGTCGAGTTGGATGCCAGTGATGCCTTCGCGCGTGCCGGACACCTTGAAGTCCATCTCGCCGAAGAAATCTTCCTCGCCGATGATGTCGGTGACGTGCGTGACCTTGCCGGACGCATCAGTGAAGCGACCGACCGAGATGCCAGCGCAGGTGTTCTTGATGGGAACGCCTGCGTCCATCAGCGCCAAGCAGCCGCCGCAGACCGATGCCATCGATGAGCTGCCGTTTGACTCAGTGATGTCGCTGACGAGACGCACCGTGTACGGGAACTCTTCGCTTGACGGCAGAATGCCGAGCAGCGAACGTTCTGCCAGCGCGCCGTGACCGATCTCGCGACGACCGGGGCCAGCGATGCGTCCCGCTTCACCCGTGCAGAACGGCGGGAAGTTGTAGTGCAGGTAGAACTTCTTGGCGTACTCCGGCAGCAGGCCATCGACGATCTGCTCGTTCTTGATCGTTCCGAGCGTGCAGGTGACGAGCGACTGCGTCTCGCCGCGCTGAAAGAACGCTGAGCCGTGCGTGCGCGGAAACAGCGAAACGGACATGTCGAGCGGGCGAATGAGACGCAGCGCACGGCCATCGGCTCGGATGCCGTGCTCGGACACTAGGTAGTGCGTGACCTTCTTCTCAAGAATGCGGAACGCGTCTTTCGCCTCGCGATGCCGCTTGTCCGCCTTCATGTGCTCGCTGTACGGAATGCCTTCAGGAATCGAGAAGTGGTCGTGCAGGATCTCGGCCTTCAAGGCGTCAACCGCATCGTTGCGGGCGCGCTTGCCGTTGATCTTGCGGGCCGCGACAAGGCGGTCGTACGCCTTCTCTTTCACGAGCTTCATGACTTCGGCGCTCGGCACGACGGGCTCGCCCATCTTGACTGGCGGGGCGCCGCTGTTGCGACGAAGTTCGTCGATCATCTCAAGAATTGGCTTGCAGCCTTGCTCGTAGCCGAAGCGGATCGCTTCGACCATCGTCTTCTCGTCGACTTCGGCAGCGCCGACTTCGATCATATTGATGCCGTCCTTGTGGCCGGACATCACGAGGTCGAGGTCGGAGTACTCGAGCTGTGACTGCGTCGGATTGACGACGAACTGCGAGCCCTTTTCGGTGTAGATGCGGCCGACGCGCACGGTGGCCACCGGTCCGAGGTAGGGAGCGTCGGTGATCGAAAGCGCGGCCGACGCGGCGGTACACGCGAGCACGTCTGAGTCGTTCTGAAGATCGTGGCTCATGACCCAAGCTTGAAGCTGGATCTCGTCAATGAATCCTTCGGGGAAGAGCGGTCGGATCGGACGATCCATCATCCGCATCGTGAGCACTTCCTTCTCGGAAGGCTGGCCTTCGCGCTTCTTGAAACCGCCCGGGAACTTACCGACGGCGCCGGTCTTCTCGCGGTAGTCGCACGTCAGCGGGAAGAAATCAATTCCCGCGCGCGGTGCGGCGCGAACGGCAGTCGCGAGGACAACGGTTTCGCCGTAGGTCGCCATCACGGCACCTGATGCGAGTCGTGCAACTCGACCGGTCTCTAGCCGCATCATGCGGCCCCCAACCATCTTTTCAACAACAGTTACTGGCATGTCTACTTCCTTCTGCCACCGGCCTCGTCACGCTTCCCTCTTGAAGGGCGGGCGAAGGGCGGGCCGCTGGCACGATGCGTGGCGTGCCGCGCGAGAGATCGCGGGCACGGTACGGCGGCGCCTTCTTCATTCGTGCGGCAGCGGGCGAACGACAGCGAGTCCTACGAAGGACTCGGTCTGGCAAGCGCCCGTTGCCGCCAAGCGCGGCCGCGAGAGAACGGTTGCACCCGAGCGAGCGAACTGCTCATGGACCCAGGAGCTACCGAAGTGAGCGGGCTCTTTTACTTGCGGAGACCGAGCTTCTTGATGAGGTCTTGGTAGCGCTCACGGTCACTGGCCGCGAGGTACTTCAGGAGTCGATTCCGCCGTCCGACCATCAGAAGGAGGCCGCGCCGCGAAGCGTGATCCTTCTTGTTAGCCCGAAAGTGGCCGGTCAGAGCGCTGATGCGCTCGGTGATGATCGCGACCTGAATCTCGGGACTACCGACATCCTTCTCGTGACGCCGGTTGGCTTCGATGACGCTGGTCTTCTTGGCTGGAGCAATGGTCATGGTCTGGTCCGTTGTGGCGCTGCCCCGATACAAACTGTCGGCGGCGACGCTCACGTGTTCGCTTTTCCGCGGTAATGAAGAATCGCCCATCCTAAACGACGCCGCCAGACGTCGCAACGCCTCACCGTGTTCGGCTCCTCGGGCGCCCAATCGGTCCGTATGCGTGCCTCTGACCGCCGCCGGGGCTATTCTGCGGCCCCGCCATGACTACCGCTCCCCCAGCCTCTGGACTCCGCGCTGCCGTCGCCGCCCTTCGGGTGACTTCCGAAAAGATCGAGCAGGGCGGCGGGGCGGGAGGGATCGAGCGACAGCACCGGCACGGCCGTTTGACCGCCCGCGAGCGAATCGCCCGACTGGTTGACCCTGGGTCGGCGCTCTTCGAAATCGGGCTCTACGCGGCGTGGCAGATGTACCTCGAGTACGGCGGAGCAGCCTCGGCGGGGGTGGTTACGACCGTCGGAGAGGTCGATGGTCGCCTCGCGATGATCATCGCCAACGACGCAACTGTGAAAGCGGGTGCTTTCTTCCCGATGACCTGCAAGAAGATCATTCGGGCGCAGATGGTCGCCGAGCGGGCGCGGATGCCGCTCCTCTACCTCGTCGATAGCGCCGGCGTGTTTCTGCCGCTCCAAGAAGATGTCTTCCCTGACACGGACGATTTCGGTCGCATCTTCCGGAACAACGCGGTGATCAGCGCGCAGGGCATTCCGCAGATCGCCGCGATCATGGGGAATTGCGTTGCTGGCGGCGGCTACCTGCCGGTTCTCTGCGACACGCTTTTGATGACCGAAGGCAGTGGGCTCTACCTCGCTGGCCCCGCCCTCGTGAAGGCGGCAATAGGCCAAGAGGTCGAGAGCGAGGACTTAGGCGGCGCCAAGATGCACGCTGAAGTCTCCGGCACCATCGACTTTCGCGAGAAGGACGACCCCGCGTGTCTCCAGCGCCTTCGAAGTGTGTTCAGCGCCAACCGCGCGACACATCCAGCGCAGCGGCCACCTTTCGAAGCGAAGCCCGCGAAACGACCGGCGAGCGAGGTCTACCAGATCTTCCGCGGTGAGGCCGGTCAGCAGTACGACATGGTCGAGTTACTGGAGTGCGTGGTCGACGACGGCACGTTCGACGAGTACCGCAGCGAGTTCGGTCGTTCGTTGATCTGCGGCTACACGCGGATCGGCGGCTGGCCCTGCGGAATCGTCGCGAATCAGAAGAAGATCACGCAGAGGAAAATGCCAGGCGGTAAGGCGGGACCTAACACCGCAATGAACATGCCGAGCGTCATCTACGACGACTCCGCCGACAAGGCGGCGCGCTTCATCATGGACTGCAATCAGAAGCGCATCCCAATCATTTTTCTTCACGACACGACTGGCTTCATGGTCGGACGCGACAGCGAGCAGGGGGGCATCATCCGCGCCGGAGCGAAGATGGTGAACGCAATGAGTAACTGCGTCGTTCCCAAAATCGCCGTGCTGCTGAATTCCAGCTATGGCGCGGGCAACTACGCGATGTGTGGCCGCGCGTTCGACCCGTTCCTAACGCTTGCGTGGCCTGGTGCAAAGTGCTCGGTGATGGGGGCAGCGCAGGCGGCGAATGTGCTTCTACAAATCGACCTCGCGGCCCGCGAGCGGAAGGGCGAGAAGATAGATGAAGTGATGCGCCAGGAGCTCCTCGCAGCGATCACCGCGAGCTACAGCGAGCAGCAGGACATTCTTTACGGGGCGGCGCGGGGTTGGCTTGATCGCATGATCGATCCTGAAGCGACGCGCGACGAGTTGATCGCAGCGCTGCGTATGGCAGCGACGGTGCCGATGAACGCCGACTACAGGACCGGTGTGCTGCAGACGTAATCGGGGGGTAAGCGTGTGTTTTTCGGCCCGGCATACTGCGGGACGGCGCAGCTTGGGGGTGGGGGACAGCTAAGCATGGGGCATGTGCACACGCGCATCGATTTCGTCCGTCTCGCCAAAGTTCCCTTGCGATTGGCTCCGGTGCCGTAAGAATGGAAGATCGCCGGTCGACCCTGCCCACGCCGGGACGATGGTCGGCGTGTCTCCGAGCCTCCCTTGTCGAGTCACTCACCGAGGTCATGCGCGTTATGCCGATGTTCTTCCAGTCGCTTCGTCTTCGGACGCCGTCACGTTTCGCAGCGCTTGCGCTCGCGGCGACGGGGCTCTTGCTTCCCGCTGGCGCATCGATCGCTGGCGCGATCGCTGAGTCGAGCCCCGCTCTGGTCGAGTTGCAACCAAGAGCTGCGGTGCAAACCGCGATCGACGCATTTCGCGCCGCGCACTCTGAGACGTTCGTCAACCTTCGCGCCGGTGCCATCACGCGCGTCTATGGCAATGCGTTCTCGCACGCCGCGACGCCGATCGATAGTGCCGATGCATTCGTACACGCGAACGCCGCGATGTTCGGCGTCCTCCCAACGGCGCTTGCGCCTATCGGACCGTTTGCCGACGGAAGTCGCGTGCTTCCGCTCGTCTACGACACGCTCACGAACAGCTACAAGTTCACACTCGTCGCCTATTCGCAGTATTTGGACGGTGTCCCGGTGTTTCGTGCAGACCTACGCGTGCTCGTGCGGAACGAAGCGGGCTTTCCCGCCGTGCTGGCGTCGTCGTCGATCAAGGACCTTGGCGCGTTCGCGTCGAA
>JAWXCC010000142.1:0-2503 GCA_034440475.1 Phycisphaerae bacterium
AACAAGGTTTACCTCCGCCCGGAAACCGCCCAAGGCATCTTCGTGCACTTCAAGAACGTCGTCGACTCGACTCGCGTGAAGGTCCCCTTCGGCATCGGCAACACAGGCCGCAGCTTCCGCAACGAGATCACGCCGCGCAACTTCACCTTCCGCTCGCGCGAGTTCGAACAGGCCGAGCTCGAGTTCTTCTGCCACCCCGATGACAGCATGGCCTGGTACACCTTCTGGCGCGACTTCCGCATGGCTTGGTGGCAGTCCATCGGCCTCGCCAGCGAAAACCTCATCCTCCGCGAGCACGCCAAGGACGAGCTCTCGCATTACTCCGTCGCCACCTGCGATGTCGAGTACCGCTTCCCCTTCACCGCCCCCGGCTTCGGCGAGCTCGAAGGCATCGCCCACCGCGGCAGCTACGACCTCACGCAGCACCAGACCCACTCCAAGGTCAAGCTCGACTACTTTGACCCCGCCCGCGGCGCGATGGTGAAGCAGAAAGACGGCCGCGAGATCCCCGCGGGGGAGCGCTTCATGCCGCACTGCATCGAGCCGGCCGCCGGGCTTGATCGCGGCGCCCTGGCGCTCATCTGCGAGGGCTACACCGTCGATCCGTCGCGACCCAGCCCGGAGATCCTCAAGCTCCATCCGCGGATCGCGCCCATCAAGGCCGCGGTCTTCCCGCTCGTCGACAAGGATGGCATGCCCGAGGTCGCCGACAAGCTCACCAACGAACTCTTCAAGAAGTTCGGGCACGGCGGGTTCATCGAGACCGACGCCAAGCAATCCATCGGCAAGCGCTACGCCCGCATGGACGAGGCCGGCTGCCCGTTCTGCTTCACCATCGACGGCGACACGCTCAAGGACCAGACGGTGACCTGCCGCGACCGCGACACCGGGGCGCAGCAGCGGATCGCGCTGGACAAGGTGAGCGAGTTCCTGGGTGAGAAGCTGGGATGAGTGTCCTCAGGGCGTCGGGTGCTGACGCGGGCGATTTCGTAAATGGACGGCTCGCATGGGACATCCTCAATGCGACGGCATCCCATAACAGGGAGCTGCCTCAAACCGTAGATCTTCGCAGTTGTGTGATGCTCAAACCCTACGCGGTTGCCTGCCTAGCAGCGATCGGTGCCAAGCAGAAGTGTGGAGCGGAGTTGCTCCTGCCGGACGACGCTCGCTGTGCCGAGCACTTGATCCGCATCAATTTGCCGCGGTGGTTTCGGCCGATGGTGCTGCCAGCGGTGGAGCCTCGTCCGACCAATGTCGTGGCAGATCAGGTGTTTGATCGATCGGGCGACTTCTCCGATCAGGTCGTCAGATCGCTCGCTGGCGAGTTGAGTCTGGCCGTGAATGTCGCTCGCGACCTGGCGAGTCATCTCGATGAAGTCGTGCTGAATGCCCTGACCCATGCGGAATCGCCCGTCGGGTGCGTGGTTGTTGGACAGTCGTTTCCAGGATTGAAAGTAATGGAGATCGCGATCTTGGACCTCGGACAAACCATCCGCGGTCACCTCGCGACGAACCCTCAACACCGCTTAATCGAGTCGGACGAAGAAGCAGTTTTGCTGGCGACGACGGAGGGCGTGACTGGCACTGTCGGTCTCAACCGGTGGAAAGAGCAAAACAGTGGCGTCGGGTTGTTCGAACTCCGTGACTACTGCGAACGTGGCAATGGCGAACTGACCATCCTGAGCGGCGGATCGCGGGTGATGTTCCGAGTGGACGGCGGACCCAAACCAGCCCATTTCAGGGGGCGCTTTGAGGGATGTTTGGTAAATATTCGTTTCTTTGCCCGTTAGTGTTTGCTCTCATCTGGAACATGGTCGATATTGATCACGTAGAAACTTCTGAAGCAAGGAGCCTGGAGCATGGTGTCATCGGTGATTGTCCAATCCGGGGTGTTGAACTCGGCCACCCTTGGCTGCGAGTTGGCTGCGCAGGTCTTGGAGCAGCTCTCGCTCGGGGCGAGTGTTCATATTCGTGCAACTGACGTGTCCCGGGTGACGCCATCCTTTGCGAACGCCTTCGTGATGACTGTACTCGAGCGGTTCCCTGATGCGTTCGCCTCGCACCGTTGTACTATTGAAGCTGATGCGTGGGTTGACGACGCGTTCGTGGCCAGCATGGACCGGTACGCTCGTGGCATTCGGCTCAGCGGCCAGCGAGCGATCTGCTGCTGAATCACGACGTACCAAGCCTGCTTGTCGTCTGCAACGCCAAAATCCCACTGGTCGCTTTGGTCGGGCTTTCGCTTTAGTGCCTTTGAGGTGCGCTCGGCCGACACTTCGAGAGCGTCACTCCAATCACCGCGGCGAGGTCCTGATCCTCGCGGTCGCGAGCGATCATGTGCACCCGGTGCTCCGGTGCGCGTCGCCGCACGTCCGCATGATTTTGGGCTACGCAAAGCGCAGCTTATCGCACGCGATCCGCGCGCAGGTCCAAGCCATCGTGTGGGCAAAGAAGTGCGGGGTGAAAACGATGCGCTCGCGCGAGCAGCAGCGTGCCACGTCTC
>JAWXCC010000143.1:0-61333 GCA_034440475.1 Phycisphaerae bacterium
CGTGCTGGGCTTCGTGCTGGGCTTCGCAGAGGGCTCACCGCCGATCGGGTCCGTGCGACTTCGGTCGAACGCGCTCTCGCTGCCTCTTTCCATTGAGTCCCCCTTTCCGCCCACTTCTGCGCCCGCTTCTGCGCCCACATTCGCCACGACTCGATCGCAGTGGCGTGAGGCGCGCTGCGATGCCGTATCCGCAGACGCTCGGGCAGTGTTGGATCGCGCCTGCGAATCGACGTCACCGATACTAACTCAGCTTTCGGTCACCCCTCGGAAGTGGTGACTTATTTCTTGCGCACCAGAGATACGAGGCTATGCAGTCGCGCGGGACATCTCGCGCATGCGCTCGAACGTGTTCCATGCGTCGCCAAAGTCGATGGTGTGTGCAGCGACCCGCACACCTTCGGCGAAGTCCAGAACAATCCCTCCCGCGATCAGCGCCGCCGCCGTACTCAGCAACGTCATGTCGCGAGCCGGACCCCGTTCGTCGCCTCGCAGCAACGCTTCCATGAGTTGGGCGGCGGCTTCGAGGCTCTGTGGAGCGAGTTCTGTGGGTGCCGCGCTGCGTAATCCCAGTGTCGTCGCGTCAACCTCGTACTCGCGAATGCTCGTGGTGGTGATGTCGGCGACGTGCGTCGGCGCACCGATCGAGAACTCATCGAGTCCGTCGCCGCTGTGCATCACGAGTGCGCGCACAGCGCCGAGTCGTTGGAGCGCTTCAGCCGCAGGACGCACGAATCGCCGGTCATAGACACCCATGATTTGACGCTGTGCTCGCGCTGGATTGGTGAGTGGACCAAGCACGTTGAAGATCGTGGGGAATCCGAGAGCCTTGCGCACAGGCATCGCGAACTTCGCTGCTGGATGATGGTGTACCGCGAAGCAGAAGCAGATCCCAACTTCGTCAAGCGTCTTGGCAAGTACCGTCGGTGGCGCGTCGATGCACACGCCGAGACGTTCGAGGGTCTCAGCAGAGCCTCGACCAGTGCGAGAACGATTTCCGTGCTTCGCGACTCTCGCGCCGCCGGCTGCAGCGACGATTGCCGCTGTAGTCGACACGTTGAACGTCTTCGGCGCGCCACCAGTTCCCGCAGTATCAAGAATGGATGCGGGATCGAGTGTGGTTGGAACTGGAGTGACCCGTTCGCGCATCACGCGTGCCGCGCCGACGAGCTCATCGACAGTTGGTAGCCGCGTCGCCAAAAGTGCCAGCAGCGCTCCCATCTCTGCGTGGTGCGCGTCGCCAGACATCATGGCCTCGAAGGCCGAGCGCGACTCGGACTCGGAAAGTGTCTTCCCCTGAAGCAATTGGCGAAGATGCGAGGTGAGGTCGCCGGGACGCGACGAACGCGCAAATTCAGACGGCCCAGAAAGAGAGGACATGAACGCGATGATACGGAGAGGCGCAGCTCCGCTGACGGTCGGATGCGACGTCGCATCAGTACACTTCAGCCTTGACCTCCTTGGCATCCATCGTCCACACCTGCGATCCGTTCGCGTTGAAGTTCACTGACACATTCGGTGTGCGCTGGTACGGACTCTCCTACGCCATCGGCATGTTGCTCGGCTGGTCGGTGTTGCGATGGATGTCGTCCACAGGGCGCTCGCCGCTCAACAAGATTCAGATCGACAACTTTGCGACCGCGATCATCTTGGGACTTCTCGTCGGTGGGCGAGTCGGGCACGTCGCGTTCTACGAGCCCCATCTCTTCACGCACTTCTCCTCGTCGTTCCCATTCTGGGGACTGTTGGAGATTCATCGCGGTGGCATGTCGAGCCACGGCGGGATCATCGGGATTGCGATCGCGTGCATCTGGTTCGGGCGCCGGAACAACGTCTCGATCCTTCATCTTGGCGACCTCGCGTGTCTGGTCGCTCCGATCGGCGTAGGCCTGGGACGGCTCGCCAACTGGGTGAATGGTGAACTGTGGGGGAAGCCGCTCGACGTCGCGTCACAGCAGGCGCCGCCTTGGTGGAGCGTGAAGTACCCCGCCGAGATGTTCGAGCCGGGATTTTGGCAGCGGCTGAAGCCAGAGGAGTTAGATGGACTCAAAAAGGCCGCAAGCGCGATCGCGGTGCGAACGGGTGATGCCGCCAAAGACCTGCCACAAATTCTTCACGACGCTTGTTACGCAGGCAACCAGCAGATCATCGACGTCGTCGCGCCGTTTCTCACGGCGCGGTATCCGTCGAACTTCATTCAAGCCTTTACTGACGGCGTTGTCCTGCTCGCTGCCGTCGCAATTGTGTGGCTTCGCCCGAGAAAACCCGGAACGATCTTCGGAACGTTCTTCCTGACTTACGGCATCCTGCGTGTCTTTTCCGAGCAGTTCCGGGTGCCAGATCCAGACATTTTCACCGTCGGTCCAGTGACGCTTCCCATGATCCTGTCTGGAGCGATGGTCGCGGTTGGAGTAGGGGCGATCACATTCGCCGCACGAAGCAGCGCGACACCACTCGGCGGCTTGTTGCCGAGATCGTCAACCACCTGAGCTGCTTGTCGCTTACGCCTATCGCTCACTTTGCGGGCGGCGCCTCAGTCGGTGAATCCGCTGGTGTCTGCGGTGTAACGTCGACGCTCGGCTGGCCAAGCCAGAGCTGGGCCAAGAGGTCGCGAAGCAGGTCATCTTCCATCGAACCCACGAGCGACTTGAGGCCTTCCTCAACGATTGCGCGGTCAGCGAGCTGATGACCGATGTACGCGAGCGTTAGCGCGTAGCCATCCGAGTCCTTGCCGCCGATGCGACTGCGCACGGTCTCCACCGCGAGTCGCAAGCGGGTCTCGTTCGGAAGCAGTTTCGGGTCATAGCGTACATCGATCATCTCGGGATGATCAGAGAACAGCGTGCGAAGCGAGAGTGCGCTCGAGAGATAGAGTCCAGCGCCCAGCTGCGCATGCGCGAGGCCAGCTAACAAAAGTGGGTTCTCGGCGCTGATCATCAGAGCCTGATTGAAGAAGCGTTCGGCCTTGAAGAACTCTCCACCAACCAGACACTTCTGCCCTTCGCGGGTGAGTTCGTCGACTCGTGCCCGGTCGCCCGGCGCGAGATCGGTGACTTGTGTGCCATGCTTGAGCGCTCGTGCGGCCTCAGATACGATCTGCTGTCGCTGCTCGCGCTCACGCTGGAGACGAGCCTCGGGTGTGTTGTCGATCGTGGCGGGTTCCGGCGTGTCGCTTGGTGCCGCGACGGGCTTCTCACCCACCGTTGGCTTTGTAAGCGGATCGCTTGAGGAGGCGTCGGGTTCGAGGCTGCGACCACCGAGCGCTGAACGCACCTTCTTCAGTTCCTTGCGAGCCTTCTCGATTGCTCGCGGGTCAGCATCGATTCGCACATCAGTTCGGTCGCCGTAGCGCTCGACGATGTTCCGCACGATGTCGTCGTAGGCAGACTTTGTGCCGATCTCTGATCCGGTGTTCAACTTCTCCGCGCTGATCTTCGAGTCGTGGACGACTGGTTCGATCTGCCCGTCGACGCGCCGACCGCTGGGCTCCATGAGAGCGCTCCGGAACCGAGTCGATGCATCGTCTGCCTTGAGTCGTCCCTCTGAAACGTCGCGGCGCGCCCGCGCTTTCTCGAACGCGGAGAGTCCTGAATGCTCAATGGCATCGTCGACTCGCCGGGTTCGCATGCCTTGTACGGCAGAGACAGTGAACTCGACAGGTCGTCTCTCGTTGTCGACGCCGGTTGCGAACGTTGAGGCTTCGACCGCGTTCTCGATCTGTCGCGCATAGGCAAGGTTTGAGCCAGCTTGGTCGAGGCGAATGCGACCCCGCAGAGCCTCTGCGCGAGGATCATTCATCGCGGGAGTCGACTCACGACGGTACTCAAACACTCCGATGCCTTGCGCAACGGCGAACCGATCGTCGAAGCGCCCGCTGCGAATGAAGTCAGGGCTCGAGAACGCGCTACCGGCGCGAAACCCGAACGTGCTATCGCCGCTTGCCGCCCCGCGAAAGTCTGACGCAGCGCGGTATCCGACTGAGCCGCGGAAACCACGACCGCCAGCGACGTTGTTCGTCACGATCAGGTTGCGCGCGTTGAAGTCGATCTGCGGCGTCGCGGCGTTCAGTCCTCGGCTGCCCACCTGCAAGTTCGCGTCGAGCGCGTTGCCCTGCGAGCGGTTTGTGCGAGGACGGCCGTTAGGATCGGTGCGCGGCCTCGGGTCAAGTGCGTTCTGAGCGAAGCCCGCACTGGCGAGAGCAGCCGCGAGCGTGAGGCTGGTGAAGACGAGAAACGGTCGGCGGAACGCATGCATGCGCGGGATCCCTGATAGCTGGGTGCGATAGCTGGGTGCGACGAGACGAGTGAGACGAGAAAGGGCGTATGGCCGAAGGCGGCTGACGCGAGATGAAGAGACCGTGAGAATCCATTATCGGCTTCTATCGGCGTCAGACGCCTCACGGTTCCAGTCGTCGCCCGAGCGGCTCAGCAAGAGGCGGACGGCGCCAACGGTACTACGGCTGGGTGGGTGGGTTCGTCTCAGTTTTCTTCGACGGAGGCACGATGGGGCTGCCGTCTGCCCCCGCGTTGCCGTCGTCCGCCGAACTTGATGCGAGCAGGAGGTCGGCGACGTCGTCGATCGTCGACCCGGTGAGTGAGATCGCGACCCGCACGAATGAGCCGTCGGACCAGAGGAATCCGTGCCCCGGTTCCGAACCCTCGTTCGGTAAGTCGACCGCATGGACTTCGCCGCGGGGCAGAAAGAGCGGTCGCCCGAATGGCGAGAAAACAACGTACTGCTCGCGGTCCGGCACGACGACCAACGAAATCGATTCCGGACCGCCCGGCCGACTCCGCGCGTAGTAGAGGAGCGCGGCGCGCGCCGCGCCTGGCAACGAGACCAAACGCGGTCGATAGAGCGTGAACCCGAGCCCAGAGAGATCCGGGACTGTGACACGCTCACCCAAGATCGACCGAAGTTCCTCCTCGGCCTCGTGTGCGGTGACTGGATCGGCACCCGGCCCGTGAAGGGCACTCATCCGTTGCTCGAAATGGCGAGCCGACGCAGCTTCGCCGAGGTCCCAAGCGGGTATTCCCAGTGGCGGGGTCGCCCGATCGACCACCCGTGGTCCATAAACGCCGAAAATCACCGCGAACGCAACAAGAGCGAGCGAGGCCGCGAGAGGCAAACCGCTCCAGCCGGGGTGCGGATGTGCCGCCGCGCCGCGCCGCGAACGAACTGGGATTGGCGTTCGCTCCGAGACCGGCGTCGGTTCGAGTTCTGGTGCCACCTCCAAGGTCGGCTCGAGCTCGGCTGCGGACTCGCTCGTGACTTCGTCGGCCATCGAGGCTCGATCGTAGTGCCTCGGCAGCACAAAATTGCTTTGGAGCGAATTATTCACGCCACTAGCCCTGCCCTCAGTCAACCGCACCAGAACCTCAACCCTATCGAGATGGAGCGGCCGGTTGAGGCGGGGGAGCCTTCTACACTGCACGTCTCTCGAACACGGCCATGCATCCGACTCCGACTGAATCCCAACTTCCTTCCGCCAGCTCGGCCCAAGCGATTGCCCGCACTCTCGCGCGGCACCCGCGAGCTTTGGGCGGCGACACTACACGGACTGTTGGCCCGTCGGTTGTGAGTCTGTCGAGTTACATCCTCAACAATCGCGACGACTCGGTGCAACAGCTCCGAATCGGCAAGAAGCCAAGCTGGCTCCGCGCCAAGGTGCCAGGTGGCGACGGCTACGAGCGCCTCAAGGCGATCATCGACGAGCACAAGCTTCACACGGTGTGCCAAGAGGCGTCGTGCCCGAACATGGGTGAGTGCTGGAGCCGCGGTACCGCCACGATCATGATTCTCGGCGACGTCTGCACCCGCTCGTGTGGATTCTGCAACGTGAAAACCGGGCGGCCACCGACCCTAGACCTCGATGAGCCCCGACGTGTCGCAGAGAGCTTGCGGCTGATGGGGCTCAAGCACGTTGTCATCACCAGCGTGAATCGCGACGAGCTCGCCGACGGTGGCGCGGCGGTTTGGGCTGAAACCATTGAGCGCGTTCACGAAGCGTGCCCGTCGCTGTCCGTTGAAGTTCTGGTTGGTGACTTTTGCGGCGACGAAAGCGCGCTGCAAACCGTGATCGACGCGCGGCCAGAAATTCTCGCGCACAACCTTGAGACAGTCCGGCGCATGCACGGCACCGTGCGCCCGCAGGCCAAGTACGAGCGTTCACTTCGCGTCTTGCAACAGATCAAAGCGAACGGACTTGTCACGAAGACTGGGCTGATGGCAGGCATCGGTGAACGCGACGAAGAAGTTGAACAACTGATGGATGACGTGCGGGCGTGGAGTAGCGCCGACATTCTCACGATTGGCCAGTACCTTCAGCCGACGCGCAATCACCTGCCTATCGATCGTTGGGTGCATCCAGATCAGTTCTCGATGTGGCGCGCAACTGGTCTGGCGAAAGGATTCCGCGTCGTTGAGAGCGGTCCACTCGTGCGAAGTTCGTATCACGCAGAAGAGCAAGCTGAGCGGTTGTAGCGCACCCCGCACTGAAACTCTCTGCTAGTGACCGCCGTGCTCGCCGCCTGCCTTCGCGGGTTTCTTGTCGGCCTTCTTCTCTGGCTTCTCGTCTTTCTTCGCGGGCTTCTTCTCGGCGTGCGCGTTGGGCTTCTTCTCGGCGTGCGCCTCGGGTTTCTTCTCGTCCTTCTTTGCCGCCTTGTGATCGCCTTTGCCGCTGTCCTTCGCAGCGTGCTCACTGGGGTGGGCCGCCGCGGCGAGCGCAGACATCTCCTCGGCGTTGAGCGGACGTATGCGATCTGCCGTAGCGACGTGGCCGGCCAACCACCATATTGCCGGAAGCCAAACAAGAAGTGTTAGTCCAAGAACGCCTACGACTGTGCGCATGACTGGAGACAGTCCCGCGACTGGTGCGGAGATACGCTGCAACGGTCGAAGTACCGTCGCGTCGAGAATGCGGGTGTAGAAACGCCGAAGGTCAGGCGCGATCGGTGCAGTGACGGGATCGGCGCTGGCGACAACAACATCCGGTACGGCGTCTGGTGAAACCGCCCGAGGTAGAGCTGTGGGCTCAAGCGTTGCTTGACCAGTAGGCTTGAGAGGCTCCGGTACCGACGGCGTGATCGCAGCCTCGAGCACTGGAGCTGGTGCCGGAAGCGGCGCGACAACGGTTGGTTCTGGCGTTGAACCAAAGAGGTCCGAAAGCACATCGTCAATTGACGCGTCGGGAGCAGCACCTGCAGCAACGCCAGCTTCTGCTGCGGAGGCGCTCGCGTCGGCGGAAGCGGTGCCTAACATCTCGGCGACTTGGTCGAGCAGTGACTGTTCGAGCGGTGCGACAAGCTTGCTGTGATCTGCCGTGGGGAGTTCAGGTGCCTCCGCCGTCGCCATCGCCGTAGAAGCCACGGGCGTCGACGAGTGGTCTGCTGCGGTCTGAGGCGGCCGATCGTCCATGGGAAACCAGACTGAATACGAGTGGAAGGAACCGAAGATACGGAGCCACGGTCAAGCATCGTCGCACTGCGAAGGCGGCTTGATCCGACCCGCACCATTCGCTCAAACCCGGTGATTGCCTGCACAGTTCGTCCGGAAAGAGAACTGGCGGGGACAAAGTCAGAGGGACGGTACAAGTCCCGTACGAATCAGTCCGATTTGACCCGATCGCTCAGTTGGAGGATCACGGGCCATGCTTCCAGATCAAAAGTTAGGTGCTGGGGATTCAGCGCCGCGCGCGGAGAGCGCGGATCCGGGGACAGGTCCGCGCGGCGGTCTCGCGCGTGAGTCAACGCGTGAGGTCGTCGCGTACGAGGTGCTCGTCGCATGGTCCCATGTCGCGAAGACACCCGTGCGTTACCGGGCGCTCGACGTCAGCGCGGGGGGCATGCGCATTCGTTCGATGTTGCCGATTCGCGAGGGATTGCGGGGGACGGTTCTGTCGACGCTTCCGCACGGTGTGACCGCCAATCGCCCATTCAAGATCCTCTGGTGCAAGAAAGTCACCACGGAGGATGGCAGCGGAGTCGCGTACGAGGCTGGGCTCCGCTTTGAGAGCTAACAGATCGTTGGCGGCTGCATTCCCGAGCCGGAAGTTGCGGGAATCACCGCAAAGCGTTCGAGGGCGGGTGCAACTCTACGAGCATCGCAGGTGAGGGATAGCCGTCCTGAAGCGCTTCCTCGGTGTGACTGATTGACCAGACGAGAGATCCGCGGCCATCCTCGACGAGTGGATACACAGCGTGCATCGCGGCGAGGTCCGCCATGAGAACGCGTACGGATTGTCCGCGATCGAGGTACTCGTGGACGCGATCAATCGTGTTCTCGCTCGGCGTTGGCGTGGCCGCGAGGATCGCCCAGTGCGGCATTTGCGGCGCAATCACGACGAGGGGCATGTCGCGCGGCAAAGCCTCTAGTGCTGTCACGACCGACTGGAATCGCTCCATTGTCTTGGCTGTGTAGACGTTCAACCGCCACGCAGCGACTCCCATAGCAGCTAAGAGAAGCGCCGCGATCGGAACCGCAAGCCACGGCGCTCCCCGTAGCGGCGAGAACCGGTCTTTCAGCAGCCACCATGCCGCAACCAGTGCCGCGGGGGCATAGGCGGGCGCGATGTAGTCAGCGCGCTTTCCGCTCGACCACGAGAACACTCCGATCAACATCACAACCCAGACCGTCGCAAGCAGAAGCATGTCCCCGGAGGGCGTCGTGCGCCACCGCGCGACGCCACCGTTGTGTCGCCGGTCAAGGAGCGCCAGCCCCCCTAACAGCGCGGCGACAGACCACGGTCCGAAACGAACCATGAAATAGAACGGCATATCAAGAAGGCCGCGCAGTGTGCCGCCAATTCCACGCCGCCCGCCTTCTGGACCAACGCCTGTGACGCGACCAAAAATCTCGTCGTGCCACAGCGATTGGATGAGGTGGTGGCTGTCGATGAACGCGACGGCGCCATACCACAGCGGCGTGAGCACCAAGACCAGTGGAACGCCCCAGGCTGCTCGGAACCGTTTGAGTGGTGCAATAGAACGATGCACGATCAGCGATGCAACGATGGCAAAGAGCGGTAGCACGATCGCGACGGGCCCTTTGAGCCAGCCGGCGAGAACTACACACCCCCAAAACGCCGCAACAATGAGGGTATTAGAGCGAGCTACTTGGGAGTTTTCGGCTTCAAGCGTATTTGGTACTAACAACCGCGCCACGCTCCACCAACCCACGAGCAGAACGAGGCACAGCATCATGTCGGGGCGCGCGAGATACCCAAGCTTGAACGTCGGATAGCACGCAAGCCACGCGAGCGCCGCAAGCCACCCTGCGGCAGGCGCAATGCGGCGACCGAGCGCTACGAGGATGGCGACAATGGCGGCCATCGCGATCAGGCTCGGTGACTTGTGCGCAATCTCGCTAGCGCGCCCGAAGACCGCGACGGCTGGCGTGGCGAGCCAGTTGTAAAGAGGCGGCTTTGTTGCCGGGAACCCGAGCGCGTCTTTCGCGAGGATCCACGCCGTTCCACCGCGCGTCACCATATCTGCCGTGTACGCAATCGTTCGCGGCTGCGTCTGGTCCCAGAGATCTGAGGGAGCATTAATTCGCGCGGCCAGCGCAGCGAGTGCGAGGCAAATCACGGCAAGGCCGAAGAACCGGAGAGAGCGGGGTGCCAGTGGTGTTGACTCCACGATGCCTCACATGATGCGACATTCCGGGCGTCGCTGCTCCAAGCGCTTCAAGCGCTTCTTCGCTGTCGTGTTAGAGTGCTGCTATGGCGCTGCGCGTCGTCGTGAACGCGGACGACCTTGGACTCCATGTCGCGGTGCGTCGGGCTGTCGAGCGGCTACGCGACCGTGGTCGACTCACGAGCGCCAGCGTGCTCGCGAATGGCCCGGATGTCGTAGCGTCGGCGCGAGTGCGCGGCGTGTCGCTCGGCGCGCACCTCAACATCCTCCGCGGGCGGCCACTGAGTCCGCCGCGCGAGATTCCGTCACTCGTCCGCGCCGATGGCCTCTTTCTCGGGAGCTACGGCCAACTCTATCGCAGGTATCTCGCGGGCGCCGTCAAGCCGGCTGAAGTGGAGCTTGAGTGGTCGCGCCAAGTCGAGAGATTGCTTGAACTCGGCGCTCGTCTGTCGCACGCGGACGGTGAAAAGCACACGCAGTGCTGGCCAACGCTGTTGCCGATCGCGGTGACCATCGCGGCGCGCTACCGGCTTCCATTCCTACGCATTCCTCGCGAGCGATTACGACTCGGCGCATCGTGGCGCGGATATGCGCGTGTCGTGGCGTTACGGTGGTGGTTGCGGTCGGCTCGGGCACCGTTTGCTGGCGGCGCGGTACGAGCGACCGACGACGTATGGGGAATCGCGAACCATGCGACGACGCTCACGGCCGCGCGATTTGCCGCTGCGTTTAGGCCGATTGGCGCGATAACGTCGCGTTCGGTTGAGATCGTTTGTCACCCCGGTGACGAGTTCGCAAGTGATGGCGATGTGCCACCTGACTTCGGTAGGATGCGCGTTCGCTCGCTTTGGACTCCAGAGCTGCGGGCGCTCGCCGATCCTGGGTGGGACGAGGCCCTCTTGGCGTGTGGTGGCGCGCTAGCCAGTTTCGACGACCTCGCCTCTTCGACCGCGGGACCAGCGACCTAATGGCAGAGCCGAACGAGCCGATCCAAATCAGCGTGGTCACGCCCATGCACAACGAGGAGTTGTGCGCGCACGAATTCGTTCGGCGCGTCGACATGGTGCTCGATGTACTCGGCCGAACCGCTGAGATCATCGTTGTATCGGACGGCTCGACCGATCGGACCGAGGAGATCCTCGTCGCACTATCGAGCGACTATCCGCGGCTCCGCTGCGTGTTCCTCTCACGTAACGCGGGTCAGTGCAATGCGATGTACGCGGGCATTCAGCACGCGCTGGGCGACTACGTCATCGTGATGGACGCCGACCTCCAGAACGTTCCCGAAGAGATTCCCCTGTTGATTCACGAGATGGACAAGGGATTCGCACTCGTATCCGGATCACGACTAGAGCGGAGCGAGTCGTTGCTTCTGCGGCGTCTGCCGAGCAGGGTTGCCAACTGGTTGCTTCGGCGTGTCACCGGCAGCCCAATCCGAGACATGGGTGGTTTCAAGTGCCTTCGCGGTGACATTGCGAGGTCGCTGCGGCTCCGGGCTGGCCAGCACCGACTTCTGCCAGCGCTCGTACACATGCGTGGTGGTCGCACCAGCGAGGTGCTAGTAAGTTGTCCGCCACGGTTCGCTGGCAAAAGCCATTACGGGATCTCGCGGAGCTTCGACGTGTTTTTCGACGTCATCATGCTGTGGTTCCAGTCGAGCTTCAAGAGTCGGCCGCTCTACCTCTTCGGTCGGATCGGCGTGCTGCTCCTCGCGTTTGACTGCATCGTCATGCCGTGGCTTCTCTACGAGAAGTTCTGGCTCGGTATCGACCTCGGTACTCGGCCGCCGTTTCTCATTGCGATCATGTTCTTCTTGTCGGCGCTCTTCGTTTTTTCTACTGGGTTCATCCTTGAGCTCCTCTCAGACGCGGTGAACACCATTGGCGGTATTCGGCCGTACGTCATCCGCGCTACAGTCGAATCGGGCGTTGTCGAGCGCGCTGGGGTTGCAGCAGCAGAACCACCGCGAGGCGTAGAGCGGGAAGATCGCGCCGCGAAGTACACTCGGCAGCCATGAGTAGGCCGGGGAATTTGTCGTGTAGTTTTGTTCTGGCGCGAGGCGTTTTTGTAGGCGCACTCATCGGCTCCGCTGCGCCGCAATCCCTTGGTCAGGCGATGAGCCCAGCCGTTGAGTCACGAGATTTTGCGAGCGTTCCACTCGTCGACGATCCTCGAATCGTCCGCGTCGGTGTTGCTGGAACGACGTGGGTCGTGAGTCGTCGTGATGGCGATGACACGGTCGTCGTACTTCATGACACCGATGGCGATGGGCGCGCCGATACAGCGGACGCATTTCTCGAGCATCTCATTGGCGTCACCGGCATCGTGCCGCTCGGCGCGCGGCGAGCGCTCATCCTCGAGCCGCCGCAGCTCTACGTCGCCGAAGATCGCGATGGCGACGGGAAGGCTGAGCGCCTCGATGTCATTGCGCGCGGACTTGAGAAGGGGCGGGGCTTGGCGCTCACCGCCGACGGCGCGATTCACGTTGCTGGCACGCGTCTTCGCTACCGCTGGGATGGCTCGCGCGCTCGCGGCGAGCTGAGCGACGTGACGGCGAGCGCTACAGCGATCAACGACGGAGGCGACGGCCAGTTGCTCTACGCAATCGGTCCGCTCGTGTGCCGCGAAGTAGTTCGGACGACGACAGCGCATCGGCGGAACGATCAGGCGGAGCTGTGGTCGTGTGAACCACTCGGATTCACCGGCGATTCACGGGCACCGAAGGAAATCGTGAATTCACCGACGTTCGGGATCTTGGCGATCGACGGTGCCGGTCGCGGCATCGTGAAAGTTCGCCCGGTGGGTGAACGTTGGGGCGCGAGCAAAGCGGGCGCGGTGGAACGACTGTTCACTGTCCCCGAGAGCGACAGGTCTCTTGCATCGTTCGATGTTGCTGCGGACGGTTCGCTGTACGTCGCCATCGCTGCCACGGCTGATGGCAGGGGGGGCAGAATCGTTCACGTCGTGCCGCCTGTGAGTGTCGCAGTGGCAAGAACCGATCGCGAGGTTCCTGCGTTGTCGCCACGCGATCGCGAAGCGCTCATTGATGATGTCCATGGAGGCAAGATCGCCCCTGACATCATTCGGGCCCGCGTTGGCACCGCCGCACCAGGGCTTGCGCCGACGGTCTGGACCGGCGAGCGGTTATTTATCGCGGCCCGCTGCGACATGCTTGACGCGAGCGATATCGCTCATGCGATGACTTCGAGGTCTGCCGCGACGCGGGCTGCGGCGCTTCGGCTGGGTGCAGAAGATGAAGTCATCGCGGAAGCGGTCATTGAGGACGCGCTCGTTGATCCGTCTGACGTCGTGCGACGACAAGCACTCGAAATCATCGCGCGGCATCCACCGAACCCGCGCACCGCCGAGCTGCTGGCGCGAAGCACAGACCGATTGACGCGTGAGCCGAGTATTGCTGCTGCCGTCGCTGGGGCAATGGTGGCTGCTGGCGCGGACGCGGATGGAGATTCGTCGCCCTCGGTGACGACCGCCCTGACCGCGGCGCGACTCTCGTCCCGCGATGGAGTCGAGACCCGCGACGTGGTTGAACAATTGCTTGCAGAGCCCGGTGCGCAGGGCACCCTCGATGGCGCCGTCGCTGCACTGAAGTTGAACGATCGGCGCCCGTTGCGTCTCACGCTCGACGGCGCGCCGCGCGGCTTCAACGTCGAGCACGTGCAACAGCTCGATCCGGAACTTCAGAGAGTGATCCGCCGACTTCAATGGCCCGGCCGCGCCGATCCTGCGATGGACCCGGAGCCACCGGCGTCGATCGCAGAGGTGGTCGAGCGGGGTCGGCGCGTCTATTCAAACTGCCTCACCTGTCACGGTGCCGCTGGCGGTGGACAACTAGGCGTCTATCCGCCGC
This sequence comes from Phycisphaerae bacterium, assembly GCA_034440475.1. Classification (GTDB taxonomy): domain Bacteria; phylum Planctomycetota; class Phycisphaerae; order Phycisphaerales; family SM1A02; genus JAEUIT01. Next base: position 13,498 of record JAWXCC010000143.1, read on the forward strand.
TCGTGGGCAGCCCTTACGTGTTAGGCGACGCTGAGCGTTTCGCCAAGATTATCCTGCACGGACTCGAGGGTCCCGTTGAAGTCGCGGGGCGCACGTACGCTGGCACGATGCCGCCGCCTCCGCTCAACTCCGATGACGACGTTGCTGCGGTGATGACGTTTGTGCGCCAGGCGTTTGGAAACTCAGCTGAAGCAGTGAGTGCAGAGCTTGTTGCTCGTGTTCGTGCGGCGACCGCGTTGCGCGTGAAACCGTGGACCGCGAAGGAACTCGACGCCGTGCCGACTGGGCATTGATCTGAACGAGGACGCGATGGATCAGAAGTGGCACTACCGATTTCTCGACCTCACGGACCGCATCGCGACGTGGAGCAAGGACCCGTCGCGCGGCGTCGGCTGCGTCATCGTGTCACCGTCGAAACAGATCGTCTCGACCGGCTTCAATGGCATACCGCGCGGTATCGAAGACCGACCGGATCGGCTTGAGCGCCCGACCAAGTACGACCTCGTCTGTCACGCCGAAATGAACGCAATCGTTCAATGCGCGCGGAACGGCGTGCCGCCACTTGGTTGCCTGCTCTATTCGTCGTTCTTCCCGTGCATTCAATGCGCGCTTGCAATCATTCAGGCCGGACTTGCGGAAGTCATCACCTACGAGGTCACGGTGGGCGACGAGCGCTGGGTAGAGAGCATCGCAAAGAGTCGCGCGGTATTTGCCGAAGCGAAGATTGGCGTGACGGAGTTGATGCGCGTGGCGCTAGGCGAAGCCGCTTCCCGGTGAGAACGACGCTTTTGCCCGCGCCAAGGAATTGATCGACGAGATCCATCGCCCGTCGGCGAAGAGAAAGGGACCCGTCGCTTTCCGCGACGGGCCCCTGATGCGAAAGATGCGCGAGTTGAGCGTTGGTCTGTTAGGCCCACGCACCGAGGAGAATTGCGAGGTCACCACCACCGGTGATGCCGTCGCCATCGAGATCCGTGAGCGGATTGGCGGTGTCCCAGCCGCCGAGCAGTATTCCCAGGTCTTGGCTGTTCACCACGCCATCGTTGTTGAGGTCGCCCAGAACTGCCTGCGGGCATGCAACCAGCAGCACGGACATGGTGTTCGATGACTGATTCGCAATTGCGAGATCATTGTCCAAATCACCGTCGAGATCGCCAGCGGCGATGGCGTCGGGCGATGACCCAGTTGGGACGATCACCGCCGCGCCGAACACACCGCTACCGTTGTTGGCCAACAGGGCCACGTTGTTGCTCGATTGGTTGACGACAGCAACATCAGCGTCGCCATCACAATCGAGTTCAGCGATCACGATCGACGACGCGTCGAGTCCGCCCGATGGATAGTTCACGCCGGCGCTGAATGTGCCGCGAGTACGGAGAAACACTGTTGCGAACGATGCAGCATTGCCACTCGTGGCAACAGCGATGTCCGTTAGGCCATCGCCGTTGAGATCACCGGTATCGATCCCTTCTGGACGCACGGTCGGTGATACAGCGAGGGTCATCAGTGCGGAGAATGAAGTACCAGCGTTGTTGCGGTGAAGCTGAACAGTGCGATCGTCGTGCGACGTGACGGCGACGTCGAGATCGCCGTCGGAGTCAAAGTCGCCGAACGCGGCGGCGCGAGGATCAGCGCCGGTTGCGAACGTCATAGGAGTGAACGACCCAGCGCCGTCATTCTTGAGGACGGTAGCGGTGTCGCTCGCTCGATTTGCAACAACGATGTCCATGTCGCCGTCGAGGTCGAAGTCGGCCGCATCAGGTCCCATGCTGTCGCTGCCAGTCGCAACACTGCCGACCAAAGCGAATGAACCGCCGCCGAGATTGCGAAAGATGCCAACGGTGTTTTGGTTCTTCAAGCACGCCGCCAAATCGAGATCGCCGTCGCCGTCGATGTCGACCGCGAGAATGTCGCCAGCGCCCGCGTTGGTGCCAAGCGCGATGGTCGCGCCTTGCGTGAACGAGCCGAGCCCGTCACCGACGAGAAACTGAATCCGATCGGGGCCATCAATCGTTGTCGCGATGTCAGTGAATCCATCGCCAGTAAAGTCGCCGAGCGCGGCACCACTCGGATTAGCGCCGGTTGGAGTGAAGGACGACGAGTCAACCGCAACTTGTGCCTGTGCGGCCGCAGCGACGGTGAGAATCACGCTGCTCACAGCGAGTGCTCGTGACACGGTTGGAAGAATCGAGTGAGGGTTCTTGAGGGCTGCAAACATGATCAAAGCTCCCGTATCGGTGTGTGACGTTGGTATCTCCACGAGTCAACGTGGAAGTCGACGACGATGGGTCGACGGCATGCTGGAGAGACGCGAGCAGCTCGCGAGATACGAACAGTTGATGACGGATGAAAAAAAGACGCGGGCGCATCGTCACGATGCGCCCGCGCGAATACTCAATCTGTTCGAAGGTGTTAGCCCCAGCTTCCAAGCAGCGCTGCGAGATCTGCAGCATCCACGTTGCCGTCAAGGTCGATGTCTGCCGAGCACGCGCCGCTGCACAATCCCCATTGACCAAGCAGCACACCGAGGTCCGCCGAGCCAACCACGCCGTCGCCGTTCAGGTCTCCAGGTTTCGGTTGAATCGGTCCAGCGAGAGTCGCCGCGAACGCATCGATGCGGCCAGCACCGAGCATGCCTTTGTAGGGAGCATTGATCGCATCGATCGGCGCCGAGGTTCCAGCCAGTGTGTTCTCGATTGCTGCGACGATCGCGACGGCTGGCGTCGTGGCATCTGGCCAGGTTGGGTGCTGCGCCCGCACCAGCGCCGCGGTGGCCGCGACGAAAGCCGTCGCGAAACTGGTTCCGCTCCAAACGCCGTAACCGACGCCCGGCAGCGCCGAGATGATTGACTTCGTGGCGTCAAACTGCGTGGGCGCGCTGCGGAGCAACTCGGAGTGCCCTGGCGCGGCGAGATCGAGTTTGTCGTTGAAGTTCGAGAAGGGTGCTTTGATGTCGAAACGATCCAGTGCAGCAACGCCGAGCGCGCCGCTGTCGCACGCTGGAAACTCGCGCGGGAGTTCGACATTGAGATTTCCGGCCGCGCCGAAGACGACGATGCCCGCAAGTTGCGCTTCGTCGACCCCTTCCTCAACCGCGATCGCGTGATAGGTCGAGCCGAGGCTCATGTTGATGACGTCGGCCCCGTGGTCGATGGCCCAGTAGACACCTTTCGCAACGCTGAACGAGGTACCAATGCCGTCGCTGTTGAGCACTGTTACCGGCATGATTTTCGCGTCGGGCGCGACCAAGTGAATTAGCGCGGCCACGAACGTGCCGTGACCGACCATCTCATCGGTGAGCCCATCGTTGTCGCTGTCGATGCCGTCGCCGATATCGCTGCCCGGAATGTCAGCCGTGACGAAGTTCGCCCCGGACGCGAGCACGCTGGAGGACAAAAGCGGGTGAGTCGCGTCGACGCCGGTGTCGAGCACGGCCACGACGACGCCGAAGCCAGTCGAGCGTGTGTGCGCCTGAGCGAGTCCCAGGAGCGGAACCGCGTACTGGTTCTCAAACTCGCTCGCTCCAACGCTCACTTGCGTCACCCACAGGCTTCCGGTTTTGCCTTCTGAAGCTTGACCTTCGTAATTGAGTTCTCCCCACACGATCGTTCCGCCCGCCTGGAGTTGAAGCAGCGCGGCGTCGACGTCTGCGGGCATTTGACCAGCAGCCAGCTCGTACCCAATGAGATACGTCTGGCGAGATTCGATTGCGTCGAGGACGACAGCAGATGGAAAGTTCGCGTGAAGTGCGGCGAGACATTGAGCGAGTTGATTGGCGCTCTGAACGCGCACCATCGCCTCGCCGCTGACGATCGGATCAACGAACTGACCCTGAGCGCCTGAGGTTGCGAGCGCGGAGATCGTGAACGCAAGTGCGCCGAGTTGAAAACGTAGCAGTGTCATTGGAGGGCTCCTTCGAGCGGGGTTTCATCATCTATCGTCGCCCACGGGTCGGCGCCGACTAATCCGAAAGCACCCCAGAATGCTGGATGTGAATTTGAGTTCACTCGTTCGAGCATCGTTTCTCGGACGAGCGAGGTGAGCGCGCCTCGCGGGCGGCTGGCGATTCGACGATGCAGCGCGATCATGAACTCGGTGGCATCCACGTCGCGCACCGGCCAGAGGCTGACGATCACTGACGCCGCGCCTGCTGCTAGGAACGCTCGGGGTAGGCCAACCGCCTCTTCGCCGGGTTCGAGCACCGCTCGACCGGTTTCGCATCCCGCGAGAATGACGAGGTCGGCTGACAGTGGCAATTCGATCACTTCACGAACCGATGCCCATCGGTCGCTGAAGCGAAGTCCGGACGCATGTGGCAGGGTCTCAGCAAAGCGTCCGTGACAGGCAAGGTGAATCAGGTTGTGTTGTGGCATCGCGCCGAGCACCGCATCGGCGGTGGCACGGGCGCCAATCAACCCGGTCGCGGTAGGCCACTGCGCTTCGATCGCATGCGCTTCGGTGGTGATCGACGGCGCGCTTGCGTCGGCGGCGCCGACTACGAGAACGCGATTGAATCCACGGCGCTGGTTCGACGAGCGCGCGACTGCGAGGGTCGCGCTCGGCGCGGTGCGAATGTTCCACAGTTCCACCGCGTAAAGTCCGGTGTCTGCGTCGATGAGGGCGTGAAACGGAATTCCATGCATCACGCCGTGCGGAATGATGGCGAGCGTCGAAGCATCGTCTAACAAGTCGGTGAGCGGGCGCAGCAAGATGTCGTAGAGTCGCCGCGCTGGTATCGCGACGGCTGCAAGCATTCGTTCTTGAGCAAGCGCAGTCGATTGTTCAGCGTGCATTGTCGCGCAGCGCATCTGAAACAAGATCTGCACCGTGAGTAAGGCAACCTCGGCAGCAGTACCGAGCTGCCGCCGCACCATGATCTGATCGCGTCCGACGACGAACGCCATGACTTCGCCGTCGGCGACGAAGTACTCGATGATGCGGTCTTGGGCGCCGAGCTGCGAGCGAATGTCTGCGACGGGCGACGGACGTGCCATCAGTGACGACGGACCACGTCGCGCCGCGATGCGGCGTGCGATTTCGTCAAGCTGTCGCTCGTCGGCGCGGATCTCTTCCCGCACCAAGGCCGCCGGAATAACGCTGCGTCGCTCGCCGGGTGTCCCTTCGCTTTCCCAGCGGCTGTAGAGCGCGCTCAATCGCGCACGAAGTCGGTCGAACTCTCCGCTGAGCCCGCCGTCATCAGGGCTCGAACTCCGTTGCAGGCTGACGCGATCGGCCGCCCGCTGAACGAGATCGAGCAGAGTGCGGGACTTGCTCCGCTCAACGGCATCAAACGCTGCATCAAGCGACGCGGGGCTAACCAGCGCGAGTTGTGCGAGCGCGAGTGCTTCGTACGCACGGCTACGGCTTCCAGTCCAGTTCGCGCGCAGTCGCTCGGCTCGGATCGTCGATCGAAGGCGCTCAACGAGTGCGACAGCTTCGACTAAGAGGCCCACGCGCTCCGTTCGATCGTCCGTGGTAGCTGCTCGCGCGAGTAGGAGGTCGGCGAGCAATGCGTCGACACCCAGCTCGCGGCATTCGGAGATGGCACCGTCGAGTGTGGCGTGAGCTGCGAGTAAATCACCAAGAACCGCAGTCGCGCGGCCAAGATGATGCTTCGCAATGATTCGATCGAGTGGGGGACTCGATTCAATTGCCGCGACGCCGCTCGCGAGTGCGATGCTGCTCGGCGCGTCGCCGCGCAGCAGTGCGAGCTCCGCGGCAAGTAGCGTCGCACGCCGCGCGAGTGTTGCATCGCCGCGAGTAGCTGCGCCTGCGGCCGCCGCGCGGGCGTCTTCATCGGCTTCCGTAAAGCGTCCAAGCGACGCGAGCACGCGAGCGCGCGCGAGCCGCGCACGAAGCGATTCCGCGGGAAATCCAACGGGCGTGAGCCACGACAACGCCGAGTCGAGCGCCCGCAGTGCTTCCTGCGGCGCGCCGAACGCCTCGAGTACTTCGGCTTCTTCCGCGGTGATCCGCGCGAGATGGCTACGAGCTGCGTCTTGTTCGAGCACGCCGCGAGCGGCTTCGAAGTGACCGAGCGCGTCTTGCAATCGTCCCTCGCGCGATGCAAGATCGGCAAGGTTGCCTTCGACGATGGCACCGGCGAAGGCTTGTCCGGTCGCGCGAAAATGCGTCGCCGATGCCTCGAACGCGCGGCGAGCACCAACGAAGTCATCGCGAAGCCAGTGCGCTTCACCCAATGCGTTCTCGACGTGTGCGAGCATCGCTGGTTCGTCGCCCAGCGCCGAGCGGGCACGAGCGAGATGTACTAGCGCCGCGTGAGCGTCGCCCACAGCTTTGCGAATGTTCGCGAGGTTGATGTCGGCGCGGGCTGCGAGCTTGGGCTCGCCGAGCGACGTGAGCTCGTCGCGCGCGCGCTCGCCGCGCGCGAGCGCTTCCTCGGTCCGTCCTAAGTGCGTCAGCGGGTGCAGTGTTCCCAAGGTCGCTCGCGCGGCTTCGACGCCGAGACCGGCGTTCGAGGCAACACGCACCGCCTCTTCGGCTGTCGCGAGTGATTCATCCATATCGCCGCCGTATGCGAGCGACGTTGCGAGCGCGCGGAGGAGACGAGGTCGAGCACGTCCGTCGTGAGCCGAGAATGCAAGCAAGGCTCGACCCGTATCGATCGCGATGCGAACGTGGCTTGATGCGAGACGTTCGCAGTCATCACCGAACGCGAGGAGCGCGGCATCGGAGTCGGGTTGCCGCGCAAGCCACTCAACGCGCTCAGAGGCGTCGAGAGAGATCCAAGCTTCGAGCGTGCGCGCGTCGCTCATGGGAGTTTGATGACGGGAAGGTCCAGTGGCGGTTCGCCCGCTGCCCGCAGGAATCGAAGGCGGAATGCACCGGACCTGAGCGAGAGGCGGAACATGCCGTCTTGCGACACGGGCGAGGTCGTGACCGCGGGTGCGTCGGCATCTGCTTCATACACCTGAACTGTGGAAAACGCGCCACCCGCGATTACCCGGATCTGGCCGAGTACTCGAACACGGTCGCTGTCGTCGAGGTCACACTCGATTTCGATCTCAGCTTCGCTCGACGTAAACGCGAGCGCAACGCCGCTCCCGCCGCGCAGGCCAGCGAGAGCACCTTGCGTACGGCTGTCGAAGGTGAGTCGAGCGACGAGGTCGAGGATCGCGTCGCTCACGCGCTCGGTCAGCGGCTTCGCACGAAGCGATTCGAGGCGGCGCCCGAGCGCCTTGGCGTTCGCGATGGCGGCGCTTGGGACTTCCCAGTGGCTGTCGTCGCGCACCGTCGCTACAGCACGTTCAATGCGGGCGAGCGTTCCGCGGAGGCCAGCCGACTCGGAGAGCGCCAACTCCGTCGCCGCGCGATCGGCGGCCGTGAGGTCGCCGGCGAGGTAGCGAAGCAGAGTGTCCGGGGTGAGTGGCATGATGGAGGCTCCGAAGGCGTGAAGAGCTCACGAAGGGAGCGCGACGATCGTCTCCGGATACAGCGAAGAAACGGATTTGATTCGAAAGTCCGAGAACCCGTCGGATCGAGGTCGCTGCGGGCTGCTACGAAGATCCAAGTCCGCGCTCCCGCAGCAACGACTCTAATCGCGAGAGACACCGGGCGCGGGTGGGCCCGATGCTACCGACGGGCATTCCCAGCTGCTGAGCGATCTCTGGGTAGTGAGGCTCGCCGACGGCGCGGAAGAGGGCAGTGAGCAGATCTCGACAGCGCTCGGAGATCCGAGCCATCGCTTCGCGGACAAGCTGTTCGTCTTCGTGAGGCCTAATGTCGGTCGGCGTCGCGGGATCGTCGCCCTCGCCAAAAGCAGCCGGGCCACGCGTCTGGCGCTTGCGAAGTCGCCAACACTCGCGAGTGGCGGTCGTGATGAGCCATGACGACAGTCGGTCGCGATCGCGCAGACCGCCAAGGTGGTGGACGAGGGTCGCGAACACCGCTTGGTGAACGTCTTCAGCGTCGGCTTCGGCCAGCCCGTACTTCCGCGGGATAGACCACACCAGCCTCGCGTATCGCTCGACGAGCGAGTCCCATGCACCGCGATCGCCGCGGAGGCAGGCGTCGATCAGGGTTGGGTCCTCGGGGTGGGTCATGGTTGCAGAAGAAAGCCTGCCCCCACAAGCCCATTGCAGAAACGCCGGTCGGCAACCCGGAGTGCGGTCAGGTGTCCGAGCGAGTTTCGTCGTCGCCCTGAATGATGTGATCCTTCACAGGGTTCGCGATGAGGTCGGCGATCAGCTCCAAGCGGGTCGCGACCCGCTCCATAGAAGCGGGCCGAGCCATCGGGTCCAGTTGAATGCACTCCATCACTTGCTTCGACAACAGATGGTGAATCGCGGGATTCTGCTCGTGTGGCGGTATCGGGAGCGGGATCCGCTCGCGATCAATCGCTCCCTTGTAGAGGCCTGATTGATCTTCTTTTGGGGGCATCGCGGTCGGAATCACCTCGCCGATGAGTACCCAGTAAAACGTCGCGCCGAAGTTGTAGAGGTCGGTTGCGGGAACGATGGCTTCGCGGTGCGCCTGTTCGGGTGCCATGTAACCTGGCGTGCCCTGAATTCGCTTTTTGACTGTTCCGATCGCACACGCTTGCCCCAGATCGATGACCTTGACGGTGCCATCGTCGGTCACCATCACGTTGGTCGGCTTCATGTCCGCGTGGACAAAGCCCTTCGCGTGCATGTGCGCGAGGCCGCGCGCCACTTGGGCGAAGATCCGAACCGCCTCGAGCTGGTTCTTCGGCATCCGCTGGTCGATACTTCCCGCGTCGACGTATTCGAGTAGCAGACCTATCTCGACCGTCTTGAAAAGCTTCTTCTTGCGGAAGATCTCAACCGTCGCGCGGAGGTTCGGGTGGTCGAGTCGCCGACCGATTGAGTACTCATCCTCGACCTGTTGGACGAAGCGATCGTCCCGCTCGGTCTTCCGGACGACGTGCTTGAGAGCCCAGATCTGCTTGGTCTTCTGGTCTTGGACCAGATGGATCTCGCTCGCCGCGCCTTGGCCGATGCGGGCGAGCAGTTTGTAACCAAAGAGCTCCGGGATCATGAGACCACGCGTAATCGACGAGAAACTGCCAGCGCACGATGAAACCGCACGGTAACGGAAGCTGCCCAATGCGGCAACGAAGCCCCGCTCTGCCGAAGGGCAGAGTGAAACCAGCCTCTGCCAGCGGGCAGCAGCTTTACTGGGCCAACGAGGAGTCGAACGCCGCGACGGGGAAGAACCGGCCGGGGCTGGCTACCGATGCTAGGTCCGAGTGCAAGAACACCTGTGTGTCGGGGATCGCGAACTCGCGCTGAAGTTCGGTGACGAGGTCAACCAAACTCCGAAGCTGAGCTTCGGTGAACGATCTCCGCTCGCCGTTTCCAACGAGGCAGATGCCTATGGCGTGCTCGTTGAACCAACGCGCATCGGGCTGCGCGCCGTTGTCGCGGTCCCGGACGTGTGCGCCTGGTTCCTGTCGAACCCAGCGTGGACCGCGCGCTACTGCGCCGTCGCCAAAATCGAAACCGTTGCCGATCACGAAGTGGTAGCCGAGACTCGCATAGCCCCACGACCGGTGAATTCGTTCGATCGAATCGGGACTTCCTGCGGGCGTGCCGGAATGATGAATGACGATCGACTTCCAGCGCGCGTGATCGACGGGAACTTGCGGACCGAGCGTTGATGCACTGCTCACCAAGGCGCCAGTGCCGCTGACGATCGTCGCCGCAACCGTGACGGGACGGAATCCGCCCCCGGTCACCACAAGGAACCCTGCCGCAGCCGTCATGGCGGCACCGAACACGCCCCACACCAATCGGGTGCGGTGCGGATTCGGGGGACGCTTGGAGGACGTTGGCTTGCTCACGGGCTATTAGGGATCATCGGCCGTACGCGGCGCAATCTGTCCACAAACCATAAGAAATCTTGAAGAGCGAGAAAAAAACGTCCCTCATCTGCTGACCAGATCACCTAAAGACCGGATCACCGGGGCCGGGTGAGCGCCGCGATCGTCTGCTTCGGTCACTCCTGCCGACCGAGTCGAGCCCGGAGAGCTGGCCGCGGCGTTCCGAATGCGTCGAGCTCCTCGGTGGGAATGTATCGCGAACGCATCTTGTTATAGCTATCGAATTGCGTGCGCGGCTTGTCCTCGGGGAAGAGCGGTTTGATGCAGCCTCCGACGCCGAGCATCGCGGCGACTAACACGACCACGACCGCGAGTCGGGAAGGGGCAGTTGATGTCCTTGAAGGCTCTTGCATAGAACGGCGAGGAGAATAGCAGCCAGATTGGTCTCAGGGCGAGGCAAATTCGCGCGTCGTCGAGTCAGCGACGTTCATCGTCGTACTCGCGACCAGCCGGCGGCCCTCGGGTCCGTCGCGCAGATTCACACTGATGGCAACTGCGGTCGCGCCGTTGACCCGCGAAAAATCCACTGGAACAGTCACGGTGTAATGCGTCCCAAAAAATCCGGACCGCCACGAATCGCGTAACTCTTTCGGTCCAAGCGCGAGATCTCCGAGGCGAACCGGCTCGCCTTGATTCGCCGTGGGGAGCGACACCACGGCGACCTCGAGTGTGCCAGCGACCTGCACGAATCGGCCGCGCGAATCGACGGTTTCGAGATAGAGAGTCAGCGATCCGCGCGATGGATCAGCAGCATCACGCTCGAACGACGATCCCGAGACGATCGACATTCGAACCGCGCGCGGCGTTTCGGCCAAGACCGCAGCTTGTGCCGCGTCGGGCGCTGGCGGCGATCCTTCGGCGGTCATCGCGGCCGATCGCGCGGCGGCAAGATTCACAGTGAGCTCGGCGTTCGCTGCCTCGAGTTGAGCGACGCGCGTCTTGAGCGTGCGAATCTGTTCGCGTGCCGCGTCGCCGTCCGAGGGAACCAGAACCCGCGCCTGACAGCCGATCGACCCGAGCGCGACGAACGCGATTGCGATCGCGCGGTACGGGCCGGCTGTGTCTCCGCACCAGCGTTCGAGTTTACTTTTTCGCATCGCCAATCGTTCCGGTGAGTCCGAGTGACACTTGAAACGCAAGCTGTTCAAGCGCCACGGTGAAGTCCACGTTGACGACGCTCACGCGATCCGCGACGTCGAGGCGCCGCGGCGCGAAGTTGAGGATACCTGCGACACCCGCGTCGATGAGTCGCACCGCCGTTTCTTGTGCCGCTTCCGCGGGCACGGCGACGATACCGATGCGAATCGTGCGCTCGCGGACGAGTGCAGGGAGGTCTTCCAACGGCCGCACGCGGTGGTCGGCCACGCGCGTTCCGATGACGGCCGGGTTCTGGTCAAAGATCGCGACGATGTCGAAGTCGTCGCCGCGGAACCGGTTGTACGAGAGGAGTGCCCGTCCAATGTTTCCGGCGCCCACGATACACGCGTTCCACTGCTGTTCCTTGCCCAGAATGTTTCGCAATCGAGCGATCAGTGCCTGCGTGGGATACCCGACGCCCGCTTGGCCAAATTGCCCGAAAACCCCCAAGTCCTTGCGGACTTGTGCGCCAGCGAGTCCGAGCGCGCTCCCCAGTTCGGTCGAGAGAATCGTCGCCTTGCCCGATTCGTGCGCAGCGCGAAGCTCACGGAGGTAGAGGCTGAGTCGGCGTACCGCCGGCTCGGGAATCTTGTCGGGCAACGGCATGGCGCGGGGCATCGTACTTGGCCCGTGCATCTCTTCCCGCTGCGGTAGCATGGGCTTCGATGCACGTCGCAGACATTCTTGCGCGAGACAGTACGACCTTCTCGTTTGAGTTCTTTCCGCCGAAATCTGACGCCGGGTGGGAGGCTCTCTACGGCACGATCGCGGACTTCGAGCGCCTCGAACCGAGCTTCGTCTCGGTCACGTATGGCGCTGGCGGATCGACGCGCGCCCGCACGCACGAACTCGTTGAGCGACTGAGCACGAAGACGACGCTCGATCCGATTCCGCACCTCACCTGCGTCGGCCACCGCGTCGCCGAGGTGGACGAAATCTTGCGGCGGTACGCGGAACTGGGCGTTACGAACGTGCTCGCGCTGCGCGGCGACGCACCGAGCGGCGTGCCGCTGCCCAAGGGCGACTTCGCGTTCGCCGCCGACTTGGTGCGGCTCGTCAGGCGCTTCAACGATTCGGGTCACCACCCCGATCGCCGCGGGTTCGGTATCGGTGTCGCGGGTTTTCCCGAGGGCCACCCCGAGACGCCGAACCGATTGCAGCAACTCGACCACCTGAAGGCGAAGGTCGACGCTGGTGCCGATTACGTCGTGACTCAGCTCTTCTTCGACAACCGCGCGTTCTACGACTTCCAAGAGCAAGCGCGACTTCGAAACATTGATGTGCCGATGATCGCAGGCATCATGCCGATCACGTCAGTCGAAGGTATGAAGCGCATGGCCGATCTCGCTGGCGGGACGAACTTCCCAGCGCCGCTTCAGCGAGCGATCTATCGGTGCCAAGACAACCCCGAAGCAGTCGCGCGGGTTGGCATTCACTGGGCGACGGAGCAGTGCCGCGACCTCATCGATCGCGGCGTGCGTGGCATTCACTTTTACACGCTGAACAAGAGCGACGCGACGCGGAAAATCTACGAGACGCTGGGAGTAGGACGGGCGAGGGGTTAGGCGAGACGGCGAGTCGTGCGCCGCTTGGGCGATTCAGCATCGCCGGCAGGGTTCGCCTAATCGCCCCAGTCGCCCAAGATCATGCCGAGGTCGTAGCCGTCGACAACGCCGTTGTTGTCGAGGTCGGCTGGGCCGTTCGGGAAGCTGTACTGCTTGCCCCAAAATTCGAACAGCGCCGCGATGTCGCTTGCGTCGACTTTGCAGTCGATCGTCGCGTCGCCCGAACGAGTCCGAATCGGCGTCAATATTGCCCCCTTGGTTCCGCCCGTGGCAAAACGTTCAACGATGATCTGCCCGCGATCGTTGATGCCGGAGCTACCGAGGTAGCACGCTGACCCAGTATCGACGACAAGATCCTCGAGGTTGTAGAGCTGCCCGTTCTGCCACAAAAACGCGCGGCCAGACGAGCCAGCACCAACCACTTGACCGAGTGCGTTGACGCCGCCGGGGTCTAGCCCCGGCGGTTCCGCCGACGGAATCGGGCCGAGCCCGATGTCGAATAATGAGCTGCCATCCCAGTAGAAGGCGCGCATGAGCACGCTGCCGTTTCTAGCCAGCGCGTCGCCTCGACCTGCGACTCTCCCGTTACTACTCAACGCGTTCGCGCGACTGGTGAGCGCGTTCGGTGCTGGGGGAAACATCATGACGGACCTCCCGGTGAGAAGGAACGCTCGCTCGGTGAAAAGAACGGTTGGATCCGTGACCCTCCCTGCGATCTGACCCAATCCGTTCATTGCTTCGGCGGTGCCATTGGGATATCCAAGTGTCTCGAACAGGCTTACTGGTTCGGATCCGGGTTTCCAGGTCAGCGGCAGGGGGTTTGGCCCGACCTGAAAGTTGCCCCAGCCGCCTACCACGGTGCCATCCGACCCAATGCCATTCGCTGTTGCGGTCTGGGGCGGCGAAACATATGGGGGAGGGAATGGCGGAAGCGGATTGAGAATAGCTACCTCTCCCGCGTCCCAGCGGAACCATCGCTGTCCGACATTAGCGATCACGACAAAGCCAGCGACTTGATCGTCGTCGTTGAGGTCCATTGCTCGTGACAGTATTTGAGGACCGAGTCCTAATACGATGAAGCCACTTTCAGGCGACCAGAAGAAGGCGCGGTCGTATCCAAGGCACGGTGAGTAAAAACCAGAGACGTGACCGAGATTATTGATTGCCGTTGAATTTACCGGCGACGCTTGGCAAGGCGGCGGCGGCACGAACGTGAAGATCTCATAATCACACTGCGCCCAGCCAATACTATTGACGAGTGCGACGACCAAACTCCCCACAATGAGGAAGGGTCTCAAGGACGTTCCCATGGCGATTCTCCCACGTGGTTGAGTAGTCGTGGGTGATCAGCCGCCCGTCAAGAACGCGACGATGCTGTTCTGCTTCTCGGAGTCGAGACTTACAAACCACTCGGCAAACTCCGGCACCGACGCAAAGCCGAGCATCTCAATCGTCGACTCGATGCTCACGTCTTCTTCGCCCGCGCCCGGCGAGCTCATCATTGCAGCGACCGATCCCGTACCGTCGTAGCCAGCCTCTTCCTCACACCATCCCCAGTGTGTGAGCAGGAACGTGAGGTCGAACCCGTTCACGCGGTCGTCGAAGTTGAAGTCAGCAGGCGAGTTCCACTTCGGGTCGCCCCATTCGCCACCGAGGCTGCCAAGGTCAAAACCATCGATGACGCCGTCACCGTTGATGTCGCCGATGCAGCGAAACTCGATGGCACCGCTATCGATGACGGCGGCGCCGCCCGCAGGCGCGACGATGCGAATTCGGCGAATGCGATCTGGTGTTGGTTCTGTGAGCAGCGCGTCATTGTCGGCGTCGAACGTGTCGGGCGGGAAGTCGTCGACCAGCGTTCCACTGGCTGGATTGCTGCTGCCGCTGTCTCGGCAGGGAGAGCCTACGGCCAGCCGATAGAACGGATCGTTCACCGCGAAGCCGGGGCCAGTCGACAATTCAAAATTGTTGTGAATAGGACTCGCGCCGCTAACGCCTTGCAGGAATGAATAGTAGATCTTGAGGTCAAGCTGGGGATTGCCACCCGCGCCGCTCGCCTGCTCAAGGAGCGTGGGATCGTCGATGCTATTACTGTCGTCGTTCGCCCAGAAGATGCAGTTCACGAACCACGACTGGAGCGCGTCGGGCAGTCCGCTGTCGTCCTGCGTAAAGACGCCAGCGACCTTCAGCATCATGGAACTCGGGGAAACCGAATTCTTCACTATCGTGCAATTATGTGCGACGAACGCGCCAGATCCAATCGCCAATGCGCCGCCGCCTTGTCCGGTTGCCGAGTTGCCGTCAATGACGCGGTTGACCAGTTGCACAGTGCCGCCTTGTGCATAGATTCCGCCGCCGTCACCCGTGTATCGGCCGAGGCCATCCACTTGGTTGTTGGACATGGCACAGTCACGAATGCTTGGTGTGGACTTTCCATCGGGGTCGGCGTGGTCCTTGCCATGCGACGAGATGCCGCCACCGGCGATTTGCGCAAAGTCGCCGCTCACGACGCAGTTCTGAATCACGGGCTCGGTCAGACCGACCGTCCCGTCTGAACCAAGCGACGAACAGACGATGCCGCCGCCCTCGCCGTTGATGAACGATGCTGGCGCTCCATCCACCAAGTCTGCGCGCCCCGCAGTCACCGTCATACCGTCCAACCTCGTGTCGGTACCGACGCGGCGCATGAATACGACGTGGGCAGCGCGCTGACTCGCATTACCAGTGAGATCACCGCTCAGCGTCGTGACGTGCGTCATCGGGTTTCGTTCGAAACTCTGACCGCCCGTCCCGGCTAAGAAGCCACCGTAGATTCGTACCTTTTTGGTCAGCAGAAACGACTTGGTGCGCGGCGAACCAGTGACCATCTCGGCTGTGGGAAGGTAGGGGCTCGCGCTGCCCGCCACGAAGATGTCGGTACTTGTGGTTGGGCTCGCCGCAATGAGTGCTTGCTCGAGCGTGGGATACGCCAGCGACCAGGTCGACCCATTCGGAGCTGGTGCTGTGCTGGCCGCGTCAACGTACAACTGCCCGCTCGCAGTCGTCGCGATGAGCGCCGCGAGCAAGGACCCTAACCCCCCCCCTAACACCAAATACGTTCCGCAGGATCGAGCGCTGAGTCATTGAAACCTCCAGACAGGTGTGCACAAATCACGGCTGAACTTCGATGCAGTGGTAACGCCAGCCCCACGGATCGATGTGACGGTTGGCGCGCCGTCCGGGTCGGGACTGTTCGCGTGCTCCCGGTTCTGCGGATGCGTCAGAGTCCGAATACCGATGAGATACTGCTAGCGACGAAAACCCCTTTCGCTGCGTATGTGGAAGGCGCGGTCAGATCAAGCCGCCGCGGCGTGCCATCGGCGTCGCGATCGATTCGTTGCGGCGCGACGTTGGGATTGACGGACTTCGCGTTGTTTGCGACCGGCTTCAAGGCCACGTACGCATCGCGTCGGCCGTCGCGGCGGCCTCAATGTTGCCCATACTGTCTTAGCCAGCGCTAGTCGCCAGCCGAAGGTCTGGCGATCGGGCGAATACGCACGCTGCGCACGCTGACCACACAGAAGGCTGAGCCGAGTTCGCCGCCGTGTGCGCGTAGCTCGCCGACGACGCGAGTGCTGCGCTTTCCACGTTCTAAGCCAGCGAGACGGAGCAAGATGACACCGGGGCATGCCCGTTGTTGACGAAACACCAGCTCTCCAAAGTCCTTGTCACACGTAACCAAGATCGCCCGTGAGTCACGGGCAAGACAGAGCACTTAGTCGTCAGTGATCGACGGCGCGAACTCGGCCACATACGTCACGTTGTGTCCGTCGGTGCGAAGCGCTGCCACGATCGAACCCTCGACGCTCTCGTCGGCGACGAAGTTCATGCGGCTTCGTCTACTGGAGGATAGATAACGTCGGAGTGCAGCGCCGAAGCACCGAATGCGAGCGCAGCGCGGATCCCGTCCCGTGTCAGCCGGGGATACTCATCAAGAAGGTCTTGCTCCGTTTCACCCGAAGCAAGTCGTTCTAGGACGAGTTCGACCGCAATGCGCGTTCCCGCGATGACCGGCTTGCCGAGCATGATCTTTGGATGTGCTTCAATCAGTCCCATTCAACGACCCTCTCATGGGTGTAGCGCAACTCGCAGGTGGCGAGTCCCTTCCGGAGCGTACCGCACGGATACGGACTTACGCCTTTAAATCAAACCGCCGCGGCGTGCCATCGGCCTCGCGATCGATTCGTTGCGGCGCGACGTTGGGATTGATGGACTTCGCGTTGTTTGCGACCGACTTCGAAGCCACGTACGCATCGC
This sequence comes from Phycisphaerae bacterium, assembly GCA_034440475.1. Classification (GTDB taxonomy): domain Bacteria; phylum Planctomycetota; class Phycisphaerae; order Phycisphaerales; family SM1A02; genus JAEUIT01. The sequence goes on from JAWXCC010000143.1 coordinate 30,358, forward strand.
GTCGGCCGTCGCGCCGGCCTCGCTGTTGCCCGTTCTGTCGATCGCGTTCACGACGGTGACCTTCTGCGTCCGACTCAGCGTGCTCATCGGCGACCTTGCGGATGGCCGAGTCGCTCTCAGTGCCAGCAACGCGCTGCTCTTGAGCGTCCTTCATTCGTTGGCCCGCTTCCACCGCGGGGCGGCCGCGCTCATTTGGTTTGAGCGCCGCGTTCTGGGCGGCCAAGCTCGCTTGAGGGCTGCGTGGATCGATCGGAGTAGAGCCAAAGACGCTCATGACTCCTTCAACATCGGATACCTGCGGGTGGAGTCAATAGCGGAAGCGGGATCTCGGTCGTGCGGTTGAGCAGCGGGGGAGCCGTGCCTCACTCCCTCCCGACGGCCGCCTGTGCGGCCGACGGGAGGAATGTCCGCGCACGCGGACAGGGAGGGTGCCTTTCGTCTTCTTACTTCGCCGTTGCGACCGCCGGCTTCGCTCGGAGCGGTTCGATGCGCCTGATCGCATCTCGCAAAGCAAGGTCAATCAGCGCGTTCAGGCGCACGTTCGCCACGATGATCCGCGTCGCCGGGTCGATGGCCTCAATCGCGACCCCAGCGCTTCGTAGCGCCGTCGCCATCCGCTGCGTCGCGTCAGCTTCTCCGGCCGCAACGAGAATCGTCACGCGCACGGTGCCATCGTCGCCGAAGGAGAGTGCGGGCCGCGCGGTCTTCGCGAGATCGAGAGCCGCACTGGCGTCGATGTCGGCGGCCAGTGCGAGGGCAAGCAAGGTGCGCTCGATGCGTCGCGCGAGCAGGTTGCGATCGGCCTCGCTGAGCGCACGGTCAGCGCGTCCATCGATGGCGTCCTTCACCGCAGGCGCGTCGCCCGCACGATCTTCAAGCGATTTCGTGAGCTGTTCGCGGATGGCTCGGTCGTCGTCCCGCGCCAAGGCGCTGTCTTTCTCCGCTTCCTTGCGCTCGCTCCGAGCTGTGTCTGCGAGTTCACCGGCACGCCCAAAGCCGCGGAATTTTTCGCCAGGTGCCTGCGATTCACGCTTTGGATTACCCGGCCCGCGTTCGCCCCTTGATTCTCCCCCGATGGTCGAACCTCGCTCGGCCGCCTCGCTCTCTGACTTCGACGGCTCTTTATCCTTCTTCGTTCCATCGGTAGCGCCACCGGAGCCACCGGTCGTCGCCGCTTCCGAGTCGCCTGCCGCATTTCCACTTCCCGTTCCCGGCGGTGCGATGGGGGCACTCGCCGGGCGCTTGGTCGGCGCGGCAGTCGTGCCACTTGGCGCTGGGCTTGGTGCTGGCTTCTCTGCGGCTGGCGCGCTCGCGCTACCGGGGGCCGCTGGCGATTGGGCATCGAGATGCCGGAACGCAGACTCAGCTGCCGATGGCGCTGGCGCAGCTGCCGGTGCCATGACGGGTGGTGGCACTGCTGAGGGTTTAGGTTCTGCGTGTCGTTTGCCGGAAAGCTGTCCGCCACCCAGACCGCCGCCGGCACCACCGCCACCAGCGGGAGCGAGCGGGGCACCCGACGGAGCGACGGCGCTGGCGGGGTCCAAGCCCGACTGTCCGCCGCCGGATTGAAGCTTGCGTACGTCTTTCCTGAGGAGTGCATCGATCGCGGGAATCTCCCCGAGCACGGGCAGAACACTGAGGTTCGAAGTGCTCCCGGTGGGAGCCGGGTCGACTCGAAGTACCGCGGTTGTGGCGAGGTCGCTCGACGGGCTGTTCATGTCCGCCAGCGAGTCATCACTCGCGGTGGCGGCGAGGAAATACAAGCTGCGGCTCTCACGACCTGCTCCGCGCCCGAGGACCTGCATTGCGGTCCGGTTCAGTTCGAGAATGTCCTTGTCGACGCCGCGCGGCTCAACGCCGTCGTACGTCGCTCCACCATTTACAGCCGCCTGTGCCGCAAACCACTTCGCGGGCGCCACGCCTTCTCCGAAGAACCCGCGCCACGACGTGCCTTCTGGAAGTTCGATCGGTATCTGCACGAGCATCGGCGCTCCGCCAATCGTTACGCGGCTGCGCTCGACGGCGACGAACGACGTGAACGGAGTCATGATTTGATACGCCTCGCCCAACCGGACAATGGCGTCACGGGTTGCTGCATCGGCGCGCTGCTGCTCGATCGCCGTGCGATTCGGAGCGATCACACTTTCAACCTTTGCGCGAGCCCACAGTGTCGGTACCGCAGTGCGCTCATCGCCGCGCTCGGGAAGCGCGAGTTCAATGGTTCGCTCCCACGCTCCGGCGCCGGTGACGCCGCGCAGCGTGATCATTCCGTGGCCAGACTTCGCGTAGCGGCCGACGAGGATGAGCGGCGTCTCGTCAAAGAGGTCCGGAATCTTCTCCGGGTTCGGAAGCACGTCGGTGACTTCGACTCCAGCGAACTTCGCTTCGATGTCGACGAGCACCGGCGACTGAATTCGTCGCACGAACCGCGCGACGGCCGGATCTGCTGCTGCGGCAAGGGTGATGATCTCGCTGGCACCGCGACCTTCGAGCGCGATGCCGTCTAACAATGAGCGGTTCACGCTCTGGCCAATCCCGAACGAGAAGACGCGCGTCGTTTTCGCGTTGTCGCGCACAGCCTGCATGATCGCGCCCTCGTTCGCCACGAGACCGTCGGTCAAGAACATGACGATGCGAGTGGGCGCGATGGATGCGCGTTCGAAGCTGGCCCGGTCGACCGCAAAGACGCGATCGCCGTTCTTCGTGAGCCACTGTCCCTCAAGCGAGAGCGTCTTCGACGCGCGATCAATGACTGTGGGCAGCGAGAGATTCATCGCGACACGCACAGACTTTCCGTCGCCGATGTCGAGCGAGGTGGAGCCCTCGTTCAGCGCGGTCATCGGAGCACTCACGCGCACCGCGCGACCGTCGGCGGGCAAGTCAGCGAGTTCCTTCGGTCGCAACCATCCGGCGCGATCGAGCGGCTTGAGCGCGGCGTTGATCGCCGACATCATCTCGGTGCCGCCGCCACCATGGCGTTCGTTGACGAAGAGCTGCGCGGTGCGCTTGTTGTCGTCATTCGCGCTGCGAGCTTCCGTCCACAAGATGTTCGTGCTGCCAGCGAAGGTGATAACGTTGAACGTGTCCTGCGGCCGCATCGCTGCGATCGCCTTCGTCATCACTTCCTTTGCCTTCTCGATGGGGAATCCATTCATCGAGCCGGACGTGTCGAGAACGAAAACAAGCTCTCGCGCTGGCACGTCCTTCTCTTCGACGCGCGCCGGAGGGTCGAGAATCACCGCGAAATAGCCACCCTTTGTCGCGTCGTCGCCACCGCGCATGTTCGCGTACACGCCCGGAGCGAGGAGGTCGGTATCAGACTTCCAGCTCACGATGAAGTCACGATTTGGGATCGTGGTCTTGTCCTTGAGCGTGACAACGGTCCGCGCGCCCGGTTCACTCGTGATCTCGTGCAACTCGCTTGTGACGTCGCGGATCGCCGCGCCGCCGGAGTCGATCGTGAGACGGACGGAAACATCGTGGCCAGCGCGTTCGCTGGGCTTCACAGGCATGGGCGTGACACGACTCGCGTCCGGCACCTGATCGGTGTTGTCCGCGAAGCCAGTGCCAGCGTTCTCAACGCGGCCGTACCAGAACCAGCGACCGTTCACGTGTCCGCTGCCGCCGGCATAGATCTCTCCAGTCTCCTTCGCCCCGTTCGCGTAGGTAACAACGAACTGGGTTGTCGCCCCCGAAGCACTCGCGTTCTGCTCGAACTGATCCTGCGTCGGCATACGAATCGGCATGCCGATGGCAAGAAGTTGCTGCGCAGCTTGGGGTGACATCGTGGCGCCCGACGAAGTGACTTCAACCTGCGCCGGCCCAAGCAGCACCAAACCCGCTCGCGAAACGAGGCCGTCCGGGAGCTTCGAGCCGCCGGTGCGCACCGCGCCGGGCACGTAGCGAGGACCGACCGTCATTGGGAACGCGAAGCTATAAACACCGTTCTTGCGTTCGAGCGTCTCGATGTATCCGATCTCGACCGTGATCGTTGAGCCAGGTTCGATATTCGCCAGACGCTGTGTAAAGATGTTAGTCCGCTCTTGCTCAAGCAAGCTCGCGACGTAGCCCGATGCCTTCGCGTTCTCGTAGATCTGTCGCGCCGCTTCGCGCTCCTTCACTTCACCTTCAACGACGCGCTCTCCGGTCGGTCCTTTGACGATGATGCGCATCTGATCAACGGCAGCGCGATGCGACATCGGAAACGTGTAGATCGCCTCGATCTTTTGCGGAAATGGATTCGAGTAGCGCTGCTTGAGCGTGACGCGCGTGAATGGTCCGGTTACCTCGGCGTCGACATCGGTGTGCTGGAGCGGGCACGGCCCGAGTCGGTCGCCGTCCTTGCCGAATGCGGTGAGCTCGCCGCCTTCAGCGACGTTGATCGTGCTCGATGCCGATGCGGCGTTCCGCGCTGGTGTGAGCAAGACTGTCGCGAGTATCCCGACGATTCCGATGCACGCAGCGACTCGGGCGATGCGCCCCGTGAGCGCGTGGCCGATGCGTGCCAGCACCGGGCCTCGGTCTGGCCGCGCGAAGCGCTTTTCCGATTCAGCCGTCGCGAGAATCCGAGCGCGGCTCGCCGCTGCGATGTCTGCGTGTTCGCGGTGCCAGTCGCGCAGCAAGCTGTCGAGTTCGTCGTGCGGCGGAGGTGCCTGCTCGTCGGCGTCGAGGATGCGATAGATCGGTGCGAATCGGGTGTGGAATTGGAACTGATAATTGTTCATGGGCGTGCCTCCGCTCCGAGGGCGAGCGCCAGGTGTTCACGGGCGCGGGAAAGCAACTTGTAAAAGCCGGAGCGGGAGAGTCCGAACCTTGCCTCGGCGGCGCGGACCGGATCTGGATCGAGGTAGTACAGGTGAATAGCGAGCCGCTCGGCGTCGGAGAGCGACTGAAGCGCGACAGTGAGGCGTCTGAGCGCCTCCTGCTTCGACGCGATGTCGGCTCCGTGCGCCGGAGGCGCGGCTCGTTGAAGGTCGTGGGCAATCGTCATAGCGCGATCCTCGTGCTTGTGTCGCCGTGCCACGGAACGTCTTCGTTCCGAGCACACCAGCCGCGCGATCTGATAGAGCCACGGCCGAAAGCCGCGGGGTTCTGTCAGCCGATCGAGCATGCGGTGGGCACGAAGGAAGGTCTCTTGCGCGGCGTCTTCCGCGTCGACGATCGAATGTCCTGGGATGAGGGTGCGACACAGCGCCAAGGTCACCGCACCGTGTCGGTCGTAGAGCCGACCAAAGGCGCGGGTATCACCCTGTCGATGGGCCGCCACATCCGAGGCGTCGTCGGAGCGGTCGTCGTTCATGTGCCCACCTATGACTTCGGTCATGCGTGCGTGTCCAACCTTTTGTTACCTGAGCCCTGAAGATTCTCGGCGAAACTCAAAGTCGCGCGCGAGCGTGCTCGGAGTTGACCGAACGCGATCCGTACAATCGAGTCATGATCGACGTGATGTCGCTGGTTCTGGGGCTTTTTGCTGGCGCGATTGTGGCCGGTGTCGTGGCATGGCTCGTCGCGAAGGCCAAGGCAGCGAGCCAAATCGCATCAATCGATGCCCTCCGCCACGCCGTTGAGGCTCGGCTCGACGAGCAGATCACTGCCCGCACGGGGGTCGACGAGGCGCTTGCCATCGAGCGAGCGGCGCGTTCGACAGCCGAACAGGCCGTCGCTCGGCATCAAGCCGAGGCGGCGGCGGAACGACGAAACCTCGAGGAACAGCGTCGGCTTTTGGACGACGCCCGCGCCCAGCTCACCAACGTCTTCCGGGCCGTGGGCAGCGAGGAGCTCTCGCGGGTTCAGAAAGAACTGGTCGAGCGAAGTTCGTCACAGCACGCCGAACAGCAGAAGCTCGCGGCCGTGGAACTCGAGCAGCGTCGGCAGTTGATCGATGCGTCGTTGAAACCGATCGAACAACTCCTCGTTCAGCAGCGCACGGCAATCGGCGAACTGGAGCAGCGCCGCGTCGCCGCCTACGCCTCGATCGAGACGCAGATCAAAGGCATGCTGTCCGCGACGGACGCGATTCGACTTGAGGCGGGCAAGCTCTCAACCGCGATGAAGCGAAGTGACGCGCGCGGCCGCTGGGGCGAAGTTGCGCTCAAAAACCTCGTCGAGATGGCTGGCATGACCGAGCACGTCGACTTCGAGACACAAGTGCACGTCACGGGCAGCGACGGCGCGCAACGGCCCGACCTCGTGGTCAGACTTCCTGGCGGCGGTAGCGTCGTTGTCGATGCGAAAGTGCCGCTGGAACACTATCTCGCTGCGCAAGAAGCCGACGCTGACGTGTCAGCTCGCATGATCGACCACGCTACCGCAGTGCGACGGCATGTCGATGCGCTTTCAGCGAAGGCGTACTGGAACCAATTCGAGCGCACGCCGTCGTATGTAGTGATGTTCATGCCCGTTGAATCGGCGCTCGCGGCCGCGTTTGTCGCGCGACCGGATCTTCAGGAGTACGCGCTACGCTCGCGCGTGATTCTCGCGTCGAGCGGCATCTTCCTCGCGCTGCTTCAGACGGTGTCGCTATTCTGGCGACAGGAGCAACTGGCACTGAATGCCCGCCAAATCTCGGAAGCGGGCGCGACGCTCTATGAACGGATCTCGGTGTTCGCTGGCCATCTCAACAAAGTGGGCGACGCACTGGGGAACCTCAACAAGCACTACAACAGCGCGATCGGTTCGTACGAGTCGCGCGTCGTGCCAAGCACGCGGGTGCTGCGCGAGTTGAAGGTGACGACTGCGGCAGAACTCACGACGCCAGCGTTGATTGAGTCTGTTCCGCGACGGCTGGAATCCGATGAGTTGACGCGGACCGATGGGTAAGTACGGCGAACACAAGTCACTTTGATGCTGGTGTGGGCGCGGGAGCGGGTGCCGAGGTTGGTGCTGGTGATGGCAACGGTGACGCGCCACCCTGCGCCTCGGCACGGTCGGTGGGTGCCGCGCCACGCGAGCCCCCGCGCCGCCGTTCGCCGGTCCCGTTCGGGCCAGCGCCTGCGCTCGCGGGGCCGCCAGCAGCACCACTAGGTGGAGCGATCGCCGCCGCCTTTGGCTGCCCGCGATCGTCCTTCGGCATCTCCTGTTGCAGTTTCTCAAAGTCGAGCTTTGCGACGACTTCCTCCGGAGCGGGGTCACGCAGAAGTACACGAGCCCCCTCTTCGGCACCTTCCAAAATCTCGACCCGAAGTTCGCTCGATCGACCTAACTTCACGAGCTTCTGTGCAAATCCGCCGCCTTGCTGCACGTACACGTACGCGACGGGACCTTGGCGGAAGATCGCTTGGACTGGCACGCTAACGACGTTGTCGACGCGGTCGAGCAGAATCTCAGCTTTGCAGCGCATCGACGGCTTCAGCCCGAGTGCCGGGTCGGCGTCGAGCGCGACGCGGACCGTGTAATCGCGCCGGTTCGGATCGCGCCAGCCGCCGCCTGCGGCGAGAACACTCACGCTCTGCACGGTCCCGGTGACAGCGGCATTCGGAAGAGCATCTGAGTACACCGTGACCGGCTGATTCGGTCGGATGCGGCCCGAGAGCGCTTCGCTCACCTTGAGGTTTGCCACCATCTGCGACGTGTCAGGGAGAATGATGACGAGCTCATTCGGCTTCAGTTCCGTACCAACTTGTGGCGGCTGCGCGTCGCCACCACCGCGACCGCCGCCGCCAGAGTCAATGCTCGTCGCGTAGACAACGAGTCCGTCGCTTGGCGCTTCGACGCTGCAATAGCCGAGTTGCATCTCAAGTTGCTTAAGCCGATCACTCGCGCTTTCCACCTTGAACCTCTGGCTTTCGACGTCCGCTTGCGCCTTCACGAGCTCGGCGTCGTTGCGCTGTTCGACGCGCTTGCGCTCGGCAACCGCTTGTTCGACATCCGAGTTCTTCTTCGCCTCGTCCTGCTTGTACTGATAGGCGTTGTAGACCACCTCGTCGAGCTTCGCTTGCTTCGCTTTGACCTCGGCTTCGATCCACGCGATGCGATCTTTCTCACATTCGTCTTTCGAGATGAACTTCTGTTCGGAGAGCTTTGAACTCTCCTTGTATCGCGCGTCGAGACGGTCGAGATTGATGCCTGCGGTCTTCACGGCGAGCTCCAGCGACTGGCGCTTGCTTACAACTTCGCCTTCTTTCCACGCGAGCAGCGCGAGATTCGCGAGCTCAATGGCGAGGTCGGCCTTCTCCAGTTCGCTGTCGCGCGTGTTCTTCTTAATCGACAGACCCTGCTCGGCGGCGATCTTCTCACTCGTTGCAGTGTTCACCTTGTCCTTCGCGTCCTTGATCTTGTCGCGTAGTTCTTCCTCGGCGAGGCGCAGCACCACCTCACCCTTGCGGACCATCTTGCCCTCGGCGACCACCTCGGTGATGACGGCACGGCTCTCGAGACGATTGCGGACTTCGATCTGCTTCATCGCCGCGAGTTCGCCTGAAACTGGAATCACCATGTCGAAGTTAGAACGTTCGACGACGAACGTATCGGCGACGGCCACCCGAGCGTCTTCACTCTGGTTACAGCCGGCCTGAAACGTGGCGGCAGCAAGCGCGACCGCGAGCGAGATGCTAGAAAAGATGAAGGTTGGTGAGCGCATGTGTTTCGGTACTTGCTAGGGCTGTGTGCTGGGAGTGGTGGACGCGAGTCAGGGTGCGGGCTCGTTTCGCATCCCCGGAGGCAAAACAAGTTGCCCGTCGCCGTCGACGCGCAGCTGACCGGTCGTAACGAGATATCCGAGGATCGCGACTTGCAGGTCGCGCTTCGATTGTTCGAGGTTGTCTTGGGCACGCTGCAAGTTGTTCACGGCCTCAGTGTTGTCGCGGGCGGTGGCGCGGTCGGGTGCGGCGTTGATCGCTGCGACGCGATTCTCTGACGTCTCGACGTTCCGCTCCGAAATCAGCAGCGTGAAACGTGCCTTCTCGATCGCGCGGACTGCACGGCGCGCCTCGACCGCAGCACGATCGTTAAGTTGCCCGAGGTTGCGCTTCTGTTGTTCAAGGCGAATCTGTGACTGACGATAGCGCGCGTCTTCCTCGGTCCGATCGAGTGGCAACGAATACACGATGCCCGCGGTGTAGTCGATCTGTCCGGGCTGGAAGCCGAGTCCGCCGCGCACGCGATCTCCGTCGGTCGGGACGTTCGAGGCCAAAACGAGATTCAGGTCACCCTGCATCCGATTCTTCGCAACGTCGACAATGCGTCGCGCATCTTGGACCCGGTCGACCTCGGTCTGGAGATCGAGACGAAAATCGAGCGCGAAGCGCACCGCTTCGTCGAGTGAGACCTTTGGTGCCTCGAGGCGTAGCGCATCGGGACTCACGTCGATCGCAAGCGAAGTGTCCATGCCAATGCGCAGCTTGAAGCGGTCGATCGAGAGCCGGAAGTTGTCCTTGAGTTGTGCGAGTCGATCGATAGCGAACAACGTGTTCTGTCGCGCCAGATCGGCCTGAAACGGCTCGGTGCGCCCAGACTCAACGAGCGCGACGGTGCGTTGCTCAACCTCACGGCTGCGTTCGACCTGGCCCTCGGAGATGACGATCTGCTGCTTCTGAAAGATGAGCTGGAGATAGTCGGTCGCGAGCTCGAAGTAGAACTGGCGAGTAAACGACTGAAACTCACGGGCGGCGTAGATCAGGTCGCGCCGCGACTGCACGAGCGACTCTTGTGCGGTTGAACCGGCACCGCGCAGTAGCGGAATGTTAGCATCGAGGAGCAGGTCCGCAGACTGGCCACTCTGACCGATCGCGTTGTCGAGTTCCTCCGTAGCGGAAACTAGAAAGCGTGCTGAAACTTCTCCGCCACCGGGGAGCTTCTGCGTCAGACCGAATGTATTCATCACGCTGACGGCCGTCGCGTAGCGCCCGTCGTTGTCGGCGTTGGCAGCGAAAGCCGCGCTGGTTTCGTTGAAGAACCGCGGTCCCCAGCGGTGTTCTTCGATGAGTAGCTCAAGTGCCTGAATGATGTACGCCTCTTCGGCCGTGAGGTACTCCGTGGAGTGCTTGGCCGCGAATCGCAACGAGTCGGGAAAAGTCAGCAACTCGGCGTTCGCGGCCGTCCCCACCATGTTGTTGAATCGGTCGATGATCGACTGCGCCGAGGCGTTAGAGCTCTCGTCCCGTTCCGCCGGAAGATCTGCGACGGCGGGATTCCGCGAGGTTGGGGCGTCGTTCGCTCGGAGCGGGAAGGCGTCGCCTTCCTCATACTTCGAAGGGTCGTACCTCGGCAGGGCTGCGACATCGCCAACCTGTTCGGCGCTCATCCGCAGTGCGTCGTTGGTCCGGCGATCAACCGCCGTGAGCGAATCGCACCCGACAAGCGCAGTGCACGCGAGTGCGATGATTGGTCTCTGGAGCAGTGGACGGAAATCGCGCATGGAGGGGATTCGGAGTACCGGACGGTCGGCCGCGGGTTGCCTTCGTCGCTCGGAGGGATGCAGACGCAACGTGTTGGTACCGGAACTCACGATGACGGCGTGCTGACCCCGCGCTCAATTGTCTTCTGCCATACTTGAATCGCCAACGCCGGAGACAGCCACACTGCGGCGAGCTAGGTCGAGAGCGAAATCGTCTCTTCTCGATACTCGATAGGACCTCGAACTGCGAACCGCCCCAGCCTCTGAGGCGACCCTTCATCTGCCATGCCTACTGTCACCTTCGACGGTCAGAGTTTCAGCGTCCGGAACCGGCGAGTATGGCTTTCTGCCGTTGAATTCGACTACGCGCTCATCCCGTCGGAGTTGTGGAGGGAGCGTCTGCTTGCCGCCGCCGCCGCCGGGTTCAACGCGATTGTTGCGCCTTGCCCATGGTCGCTTCACGAGCCGCAGCGCGGCCGTTTTCGGTTCTCCGGATCGCTCGACGTTGGGGCATTCGCCGCGCTCTGCGTCGAGTTCAACCTCTTTCTGATCGCCCGGATCGGGCCAAGCGTGGGTGGGACCTATGACGGCGGCGGGCTTCCGGCGTGGCTCTCGGACCTACCCGGCGTTCGGATGCGCGAACCAAACCCGGTGTTCTTCGATCGAATGACGCGATGGTGGCGAGCACTTTCCGATCAGCTTGCGACCGCTACCGGGGCGACGGACGTGGGGGCGACGGCCGAGCCCGCCCGTGGAAGCGTGCGCAGTAAGCGCTCGCGCGACGCTGGTGCGCTGCTCGCGGTGCAACTCGACGACGACTGGGCGTGCGGCGTTCCTGAGCGAGCGGACGCCTACTTCGCGGAGTTAGCTCGATTCGCTCGAGAAGTCGGATTCGACGTTCCGCTTCTCACAGCGAATCAAGGATGGACCTCCGTCGACGCAGCGACCGACACTTGGGTGGGCTGGGACGACCTGACCGCTGCGACGCGGCAGCTCGCGTTCCTTCGACCCGAGTGCCCGCGCATCGTCACCGTTCGCGACCCGGCTTCTCTCAACGTCCTCAACAGCGCACCGAGTGAGCGCGACGCTGAAGCTGTCGGGCGAGCGCATCTGGTTCGACTCGCGCGAGTGCTTGCTGCGGGAGGGCAGTTCGTCGTCGGTGACGCGTTGAGCGTGATGCATCACGGTGCGTCAGCGGGCGAGCGCAAGGGCGAGGCGCTCGCCGCACTGGCTCGAATCGGTGCGATGTTCGACGAATCGGGGCGAGCGATCGCCGGGCACGACCACATTCGCCGAATCGCGAGCTTCGCTTCAAGCTTTGGCCATGTCCTCGCGCAGGCTAGTGTCACGGATCGGCCTGTCGTCATCGATCCCGACCATGCTCCGGGTCTTTCGGTCGTGCCGCTCAGTAGCCCTTCTGGAACCGTCCTCTTCGTTTTCGCGGGCGATGGGCAACGCACGAGATCGCCGGTGCCACTCCTCCTCAGCGATGGGCGTCGAATGGACGTGCAGCTTGGCACCGCGCCCGTGGCGTGGTTCGTGCTCGATGCTGATCTGCTCGGCTTGGGCTTTCTCAACTACGCGTCAATCTCACCAGTCGCCCTGCTTGAGCGGCGATTCGTCGTGTTCACTGGTCCCGCTGGCGTGAACGCGCAGATCGAGATCGACGGCGTACCGCTGAACGTCAAGGTACCGAGTTCGGGCGCGCGCCCGGCAATCGAGCCACTGAAGAACCTAGTCGTGGTCGTATGCAACGACGAGCAATGGCGTGGGCTGCGAGTCGATGGTGATGAGCTCGTGTGCGAGATCGGAGCGAAGGCAGTCCGAATCGCCCGCGACGGCGCCATCAAAGCGGTGTTAGCAACAGCTCCGCTACCTAAAGCTGAAACCGCGACGGCAACGACAACGACGATCGCGTTCGAGAACGAGTACGCGGACGGTTCGAGTCAACGGTTCGCAACGCTCGACAATCCAGCGACGCTTGCGGCCTGCGGCGCGATGGACGGCTGCGGCTGGTATCGCGTCACGACCCGCCGCGCGTCCGCGGGGACGTCGACGTTCTTCGCACCGCTCATGGGCGACCGCGCGGCGATGTGGCTCGACGGCACATTCGTCGGTTCGTTCGGACGCGGTCCAGGTGCGCAACCATTTCCGGTGGAACTCAAGCTCTCCGCTGGCACGCACCAGGTGGTGCTCTTCGTCGAGCGGCTGGGACGCCCCGTGTCCGGCGATCATCTCGCTCGGCGAAGTGGATTGTTCGGCCCGCTGTTCGAGGTGCGTTCTCTTCGCGCGACGCCCAAGCGTGAACACGGCGTGAAGGCGAATCGGTTCGCGGGGCGCGGCTTCGTGTACGGCATCTCGCACGGGGAACTCGGCGCTGGCGAAGCGCTGTCATGGAAGGTCCCACTGAAAAAGTCGACGTCGCTTCTGATCGACGCGCACGCCGTCACCTTGCCCGCGACGGTGCTCGTCGACGATAAGGCGATTGCGCGAATCGGCGGCGACGGAACCGAAGACCTCGGCATCGTTGTCGACGCCAGCACCGCGGCGGGCGCCGTCGACTCAGCGGTGGTGCGCATCGTGTTTGACGGCGATCCCGATGAAGCACTCATCGCCGCTGCCGCGCGTTCAGTGCGCCTCTACGAATCGGCACGGCCAGCCGCCGACACGTTCGCCTTTGCTCGCTGGGCGCCGCCGACCGTCTGGCCGCTCGAGTCGTCACCCGCCACGAAGCCGCGGAAGCGCGTGCCTGCATGGACCCGCGGAGACGTCGCGCTCAAGGACGCGTCGCTTGACCGCTGGCTCGACGTGTCGCCATTCGTCGACGGCTTCGCGTTCGTCAACGGGCACGCCGTGGGGCGATTCGCCAGTACAGCGCGCGGCAGCGCATCGCTCTTCGTTCCGCGCACGTGGCTCCGAGTTGGTGACAACGTTGTCGTTGTGTTCGATAGCACCGGCGCGACATCGAAGTCGCTCGCGCTTAGCACGCACTCGGATGCCAGATCGTCTTGATCTCGACGAAGGGTTCGATCGACCACGGACTCGCGAACCGTTCGTCGTCATACCAGTTGAGCTTGCCACCATCGTTCGCGAGAACGAGGACGCGCTTGAGGTTCTCTGCGACACCGAGTTCGAGCACGCGTCGTTCGGCGGCGTCGCTCAGCGCAGCGGAAACAGCGTTGATTTCGCGGTGCGATGCGATGTGGGGCAAGAGCTCCGCCCGGCGGCCAGTGAGAATGTTGATGACGCCGGCAGGCACATCGCTCGTCGCGATGATCTCCATCATGGACACCGCGACGAGCGGGTTAAAGTCACTTGCAACCGCTATTGCGGCATTGCCGGCGCACACGACCGGCGCGACCAAGGAGACCAGCGCGAGAAGCGAGGGGCGATCAGGCGCAACGACGACAACGACACCCGTCGGCTCGGGAACGCTGAAGTTGTAGTAGGGGCCAGCGACCGTGTTTTGGTTACCAAGTACCTGACCGATCTTGTCGGTCCATCCGGCAAATGAGACGACACGATCGATGCTCGCGTCGACTTCGCGCCGCGCGATCGCTGCTGTTGAACCTTCGATCACGCGAATGGCATCGACAAGCTCCCCGCTGCGCGCCTCCATCATTTCGGCGATGCGATAGAGCACCTGTCCCCGGTTGTACGCGGTTGCCGCCGCCCACTTGGCTTGCGCCGTCGATGCGGCCTCGACCGCGTCGCGCAGATCTTTACGGCTTGCATGCGCGATCGCAGCGACGTGTCGCTTCTTCGCATCGAGCAGCGGAAGAACACGTCCCGACTCTGAGCGGGGAAACGCGCCGTTGATCAGGAGCTTGCAGGTCTTGGTAACGGGAATGCGGGTCATGGGTCGGTGTGAAGAAGACTCATGTCTTTGCTAGGTACGCCATCAGCCCATGGCGCCCGCCCTCTCGGCCGAAGCCTGATTCGCGGTAGCCACCGAACGGACTCGCCGCGTCGAACTTGTTGAATGTGTTGCACCAGACGACACCCGCTTTGAGTTGCCGCGCGACCTCGAACACCTTAGAGCCTTTGTCAGTCCATACACCCGCCGAGAGTCCGTATGGCGTGTTGTTAGCTCGCACAATCGCCTCTTCGGGCGTGCGAAAGCTGAGGACGGCAAGCACCGGCCCAAAGATTTCCTCGCGGGCAATTCGGTGGCTGGGTTGCACGTCGGTGAAGAACGTCGGCCGGCACCAATAGCCCTTCGAAGGCAGCGGACCGTTGATGACTTCCTCGCGCTTCGCGCCTTCCTCGTCACCGATCTTGAGATAGCGCCGAATTGTGTCGAGCTGCTCCGCGCTGTTGATCGCACCTACATCGGTGTTTTTGTCGAGCGGATCGCCGACGCGCAGCGACTTCAGGCGGTGCCGCAGTTTCGCGATAACTTCGTCAAGAACGCTTTCTTCAACGAGAAGACGTGACCCAGCGCAGCACACGTGCCCTTGGTTGAACCAAATGCCGTTGACAATGCCTTCGATCGCCTGATCGATAGCTGCGTCGGCAAAGATGATGTTCGGGCTCTTGCCGCCGAGTTCGAGCGTGAGTCGCTTGCCGGTGCCTGCGCACGTCGTCGCGATCCGCTTACCAACTTCGGTTGAGCCCGTGAACGCGATCTTGTCGACGCCCGCATGCTCGACGAGCGCCTTGCCAGTACTCGGTCCACCTGTGACGACGTTCACCACACCTGGGGGCAGGTCTACCTCTTCGAAGATCTCAGCGAGAGCGAGCGCTGTGAGCGGCGTGGTCTCGGCGGGTTTGAGCACGCAGGTGTTGCCGCAGCACAGCGCCGGTGCGAGTTTCCACGCAGCCATGAGCAATGGAAAGTTCCACGGGATGATCTGACCGCACACGCCGATCGGGCGTGGATCGTGATCACGTCCGCGGAACGGCACGGCGTATCGCAATTTGTCGCACCAACCAGCGTGATGAAAGAAGTGCTGCGCTACGAGCGGAACGTCGACATCGCGGCTCTCCTTGATCGGCTTGCCGCCGTCCATCGTCTCAAGCACCGCGAGTTCGCGGGCTTTGTCTTGAATCCGCCGCGCGACACGGAACAGGTACTTCGCGCGTTCGGTTGGCTTCGTCTTTGACCACTTGGGAAACGCCTTGCGTGCCGCTTCAACCGCACGATCCACGTCGGTGGCCGACGCATCGACGACGCGACTCAGGGTTTCCTCAGTCGCCGGGTTGATGGTCGGAAACCGTTTGCCTCCCTTGCTCGGTATCCAGCGCCCGCCGATGAATAGGTCGTACTGCTCGCGAATGGGGGCTTTCACCGATTCCGGTGCGGGTGCGTACTCCCACCGGGCGGGCGCGGTTGAGGCGGTCACGGTCACGCATCGCATGGTAGCGATCGCAAACCGTGAATCGGCCTTACCGACTTCGCCGAAGGTTGGGCCATGATGCTGAACTTCCTCTGGATTGCCGCGTCGCTCCTCGTCGCCATTGATCCGCCTGCGGTGACCCCAGCGGCGCCTGTGGCACCGGCGGCGCCAGCGGCTGTAGAGAAGCCAGTCGCCACTGCGAAGCTAAACGAGGAGATCGGATTCGGTGCCGTGCACACGCCAAGCTTGATGACCCGAGTCGGAGGCGATCGCGAGGCCGTCGTTGAGATCAAGGAGGGGGTGTATGGAACCGGCCCCTCCAGCATCGAGAGTCCGCTTCCCGACGGCTATCCCGAGCCAACGCCGCCCGGAGCTATCGACATCAAGCGCTATCCGTCGGTTCGCCGCGTCGAATGGGAGTCGAGCGCGAATGTCGCCCAGCGGAACATGAACGGCGGGTTTTGGCCGCTGTTCAACCACATCAAGGCGCGCGAGATTCCAATGACGTCGCCGGTCGAGATGGACTACGTCGGCGTTCTGCCCGACCCTTCGAAGTCGATGGAACCGGTCAAGTCTGGCGCTTGGACCATGAGCTTCCTGTACCGCGCGGCGAAGCTCGGTCCAACTGGAACCGACAAAGATCTCAAGGTCATCGATACCCCGGAAATCACGGTCGCTTCGATCGGCGTCCGCGGTCCCTACGGCATGGACACCACGCTTCGCGGCCTCAAAGACCTCAAGTCATGGGTCGACGGACAGACTGAGTGGGAGTTTGCTGGCCACGTCCGCGTCTTCCACTACAACGGTCCGTACGTCCGCGACCGGAACAAGTGGTCCGAGGTGCAGGTGCCGGTGCGGCGCCGAGCTGAAGCAGCCCCAGACCTAGTTCCCTGACACGGTACCGCTTCCACCGTTGAGGTGATGTCGGTGCTAAAAGAAGCCCAAGATCCGCCCAGTTTGTCGTGCCGCTTCTCCATCGTCGCGATTCCGGCGAAGACGAGGTCGCGGTTGAAGATGCGGATCAAGCCGGTCGGCACCGCGAGTATCTTGTTTGGCGGCGGCAGCCGCGCGGGCACATGCTCGCGCGCGAACTCAATGGTGAACTCCCTCGATCGCGTCCGGCCACGCGCCGTATACTTCCCGGGTGCGTTGGGAAGATCACATCACGTTTACGGCGGGCGTCAGGAGCGGCAAGCCCTGCATCAAGGGAACTCGAATCACGCCGGTCGATGTCCTTCAGTACTTGGCTTCCGGAATGTCCGAAGCTGAGGTCTTGGCGGATTTCCCGCAGCTTCGGCCCGAGCACATCTGGGGCCGTTCTTGCATTTGCAGCGGAGAGGGAGCAGCGCCTCGCTGACCCGCACGCGGCGTGAAGCTGCTCTTCGATGAGAATCTCAGCGGGGGCCTCGAGGCTCTGCTCCACGACGCGTTCCCTGACAGCGCTCATGTCGTCGATAGCCTTCCACCGCAGAGCCAAGATTTGGCCATCTGGGAGTTTGCCCGAGAACACGGATTCACGATCGTCACCAAGGACGATGACTTCAACGCGCTCAGTCTCGTGCGCGGTGCTCCTCCCAAGGTCGTCTGGATTCGTCCCGGGAACAACTCGACTGCGGCGGTCGCCGAGAGCCCTCGCAGGGCGCGGCGGCTGCTCGAGGACTTTGTGGCAGATCCCCGGCAGGCGATTCAGATGCTCGCCGTGCGCTGAGATCTAACGGCACAGTGGACGGTCCCTTCGGACCGCCCGCGCTAGAAAAAAATCGATCTTTCAGGGAGGGTCATGCACGACACATGCGTTCGCGTGGGCTGCATGGGTGATGCACTCGCATGTGTGTCCGGCCTCTGTGGCTCCTCAACCGGCGTGCTCAAAAATTCGTGCGAACTTCACTTTCGCGCCCGACGCCTCCGATGTCTCTCTCGCGCGAACGACCGATCGGGCACCGGTTCGGACGTGGCAACGAAGAGGAGAGTTCGGTGACCGCGTTCACTCCACACTGCTAACAGCAACCGCTCACACGCCGTCTCAGTTGAACCGATAATGCGCCCAATGCGCATTCTCGCAATCGACATCGGCGGAACGAAGATGAAGTGCATGCTCTCGGGCGACACCGAGCGCCGTGTCACTCCCTCGGGGCCTCAGTACACCCCAGCACAGTTTGTCGACGACGTGCGCCGACTCGTCGGAACAGATCACGTCGACGCGGTGACCGTCGGGTTTCCCGCGGCGATTCGCCATGGGCGTCCGGCGAAAGAGCCGGTCAATCTCGGCGGCGGCTGGGTCGACTTCGACTATCGCGCGGCGTTCAGCTGTCCGGTCAAGCTGCTGAACGATGCTGCGATGCAGGCGGTCGGCAGCTACGACGGCGGCCGCATGCTCTTCCTTGGACTCGGCACCGGACTGGGCACAACGCTCATCGACGAGCATCACGTGGTCCCGCTCGAGGCAGCACACCTTCCGTTTCGCAAGCGAACGTTCGAAGACTACGTCGGCCTCCGCGGCATGGAAAAGTACGGTAAGAAGCAATGGCGCGAAGACGTGGCGACGGTGTGCTCGATCTTCATGGGCACGCTCCTTCCCGATTACATCGTGCTCGGTGGTGGCAATGCGAAGGAACTCAAGGACGTCCCGCCCGGTTGTCGGTTGGGCGATAACGCGAACGCGTTCACGGGCGGATTTCGAGTGTGGGATCCCGAGTGGGCATCGAGTGTGAAGACGTTGTCGACGAGCGATTGACGATCGTCGTGCCGGTCTCGTCGGGTCGTCGTCACTTCAGCGTCGAGAGATACTCGACTACATCGCGCAGCTCCTCCAGCGTGAGGATGTCGCTCATCGACGGCATCGCCGACGTCTGGCCGAATCCGGCCGCAACAACCGCGCCGGGCTGGATCAACGATTCAAGGAGTTTTGCCCGCTCGAGGCGGGTGGCGACACCGTCGAGTTTCGGAGCCGCGTCACCGCCAGTGCCCGCGACGGTGTGACACTTGAGGCACGTCGCCGACGTATGAAAGTGAACGACGTCGTAGCCGCGGCGAGCATCACCGCCTTCGATCGCCACGTCGAAACGTTTGAAGCGACTCACGCCATCTTGGGCAGCGAGCCACGCGGCGGCGCGCGTGGCGAGAGTGCTCTGCTCGTGGGCAGCAGCAGCTTTGAGCAGGTCGACTCGTAGCGCTGGCTCAAGCTGGCCTTGTTCGAGGCGCGAGAGAACCTCGCCGATGAGCGACTCCGATTCGCTTCCACCGGTCTCGCCAAGCGCGATGATCGCTGACTGGCGCTCGCCAAGATCCAGAGCGCCGAGGGCTTCCTTCAGAAGCGGAACGCCTTTCTGCGCATCGCGTTTCGCAATCTGCCGACGCGCTTCAGCGCGGAGCAGTGGTGCGTCAGAGTGGATTGCTGCTTCAAGCGCGCGCTCCGTCCGCGCGTCACGATCGACGCAGAGCTGACGCAAACATGCGACTCGCTCAGCGTCCGGTTGCTTCGCATCGAGCACGACATCGAGATTCGCCGTTCCGTCGAGCGTCACGCGCGCTGTCGTCGCTAACTCGCGCGCAGCAGCTCGTAGCGCTGGTGTGCCGTTCGTCGCGATCCCCGGCAACTTCTGCTTCAGCACCGTCTGGTACGCCTCGACGTTGCGACTCGCTGCCCCGTCGACGGGTCGCCAGTTTCCGTTGACCCGATCGCGCGGGCCCGGCTTCATCCATTCGCCGAGCGCTGCGAGGGCCTCGATGCGCATTGCCTCGGGAACCGCTGCGGAACGCGCGAGATCGCCCAGCGCCGATGCCGCGGCAACGTCATCGGTACGAACGCAGGCGTTGATGATCCGGCGCAGAATTGCGGCGTCATGGGGCTTCCCCGCGCCGCCACCGATGGGGCGCTCCAACGTTCCGTCGGGCTTCTGCCAACCGACCGCGACGAAGTCGTCGCCACCGCCCTCGCCTTGGCGCGCTTCGATGTAGTAACGCTTGCCCGTCTCAAGCATCACCGGTTGCGACACTTGGTTCGGCTGCCCCGACCAATCGCCGCGGGCGGAGTAGCCATCCACCCAAGCAATGCGCGTTTTGTTAGCTACGCTGTCGTCGGAGCTGAGATAAAGCACCGACTGATCGTCGCTGGCGATATAGAAAATGTACGGCCCCGACTCTAGTGGTTGAAGTACACCGTGCACGCGCTGGAGGTAGTGATCACCGAGCTTCGCGCGTCCTTCGAACACGGGCGCAACATCGGAGTCAGTCGGCGGCAGCGAGAATTGCGCCGCCTTGTCGAGATCAAGCTCGCCTCCGTTCTGCACGTTTCGCCAGACATCGCGTGTGAACTCGGTGGTTGGCACGGCGCGGACGGATTCCGCTTCAACATACCGGCGCGACAGCGCGACGAGCTGGGGCGTGGCCTCGTCGATCCCGAGATCGTTGATGGCACGCGCGGCTTCCGCGACGACGCGATCGTCGTTGTCTTGCAGCAGCCGAGCGATCGAAGGATCTTTCCAACGACGCAGGACAAGTGCTGCGCAAAGCCGCAATTCCGTTTGCGGCTCGACGGCCATCATGGAGGTGGTCGCGCGATCGCCGAGTTGCGTCAGCGCCCACACACCAGCGTGCCGCACGAAGACATCGTTGCCGTCGTTCTCGGCCAGCATCGCCACGATCGGCGCGTGAGAATCTTTCGCGCCGAGTTTTCCTAGCGCGATTGCGCAGAAGAACCGCACGCGTAGAGATGAATCGCTCAGACCGCGAACGAGCTCTGGCTGCGCCGCCGCGTACCGGGCATCGCCTATGACTTTGGCGCACTGCGCGCGGATCTCGTCGTCGGGATCGTCGAGACGCGAATGGAGGCTTGCAACGGCGTTCGGCCATGCGCCATCCATCGCGATCATTCCGAGCGCCCAGATCGCATGAATGCGCGCGAGACGCTGCACACTACTCGCGGCAATCGTCGAGAGAAACGGCACCATCGTTGGTCCACGTTCAGCAATCGCCCACTGAGCCCGCTGGCGCACCCGCCGGTCCGCATGATGGAGCAGTTGTCCAAGTGCTTCCGTGGAGCGCTGAGAGAATCCCTCGCGAAAGAGCGCGGTGACTTCGGCGATGCGCGGATCTTTGATGCGCTCGGCATCCCAGATCGAGTAAATCTCGCCAGCGCTCTTGCTGTACCAACCACCCGCCCAGTCGCTCACGTAGATCTTCCCGTCGTAGCCAAAGTCGATGTCCGTCGGCAACACGTTCTCGATGAACGGGTGGACATCGACAACTTTGAAACCAGCGCCGACGGGTTCCAGCGCGAAGCTCAGCACTCGGCTGTAAGCATCGCCGCCCAAGAAGTCGCAGAGGAAGAAGTGACCCGCGTATCGGTCGGGCAAACCAAGCCCGGGATAGAACGCGAGCCCCGCTGGTCCGCTGCCGACGTGCGCGAGTGGTGGCAACGTCCAAGCTGGCTGCACGCGAGAGTTCGTCGTCACTTTGTCGGGGGCGAGATCGGCGCGGAGTGCCCAGATTTCTTCCTGATTCCACGGGCCGCGCACGTTCGATCCTTCAAGCGATTGATAGTCCATACTCCAACCGGTTTGACCGCCTTCGACGCAGTAGACGATGCGGGCTTTGTCGCCAGCGTCGGAGTTGTTATCTCCGGTGAAGAGATTGCCGAAGTCATCGAACGCAAGTTCCTGCGGGTTCCGAAGCCCCGTGCAGAAGAGTTCGATACCGCTGCCGTCGGGATAGCATCGGAACACGGCGCCGGATCGAGGGTCCGCGAGCACGCTTCCGTCGGGCAGCGTCACGTGGTAGCCACGATCTCCGATCGACCAATAGAGCTTGCCATCGGGCCCCCACGTGAGCCCGTGCATGTCGTGACCGCGTAGTGCTGTGCGCACGCCGAAGCCTGACCAGATCTTCTCGCGCGCATCTGCGACCCCATCGTTGTTCGAATCGCGCAGTCGCCAGAGGTTCGGAATGTTCGTGTACCAGACGTCGCCGTCGCGAGCCACGAGGCCAGCGCCGGTGCCGTCGAGCGGTTCGTTGAACGGACCGGCAAAAATCGTCTGGCGATCGGCGCGATCGTCGCCGTCGGAATCTTCGATGCGCGTGACTCGGTCTGCGTAGCGGCGGTAGTAGTCCATGCCGCCTTCGCGCTTCGATGCCCACTTCTCGTACATGCGAAGCCGATCGTCGGTGGTCTTCGATTGAATGTCGTCGAGCAACCACCAAGAAGAACTTCGGTTGTCTTCGATGCCGCGCTCTTGCCGCTCGCTTTCGGCGACGAAGAATCGCCCGTGCTCATCGATGCAAAATGCGACCGGATCCTGCACCAGCGGTTCCTTCGCAAAGAGCGCGGCGCTCAAGCCCGGTGCCGGACGCACCTTTGCCGGACGCCCGTACCCAGGACGCGGGGGTGCTTTCTCCGCATCGTCCGCCGTTGTTGCTGGCGGAGGTCGCAGCGCGAGCGACGCGGCGAGGAACGGGAGCGAGGCGACGACGAATGTGGCCAAGGCGGAGCGCATGAAGTTCGTGATGCTACGAAACGCGCCCGCACAACGTTTTCTTTCTCACCCCATAATGCGTCCGCATCGGTTCGCCGCCGTTCGCCGAATCGCTGCACCCTGTCTGACCGTTCTTCCAAATCCGAGAGATAAAACCATGCGCTTCATTTCTGTGACCTCACTCGTGCTCGCGACCACCCTCACGGGAGCAGTGCTCTTTGCGGCGGCACCCGCCCAGACGCTTGCGACGAAGCCCTCCACTCGCCCCGCCGCTGCCGCGCCCGTCGCGGCGCCCATCGCAGCGGAAGTCTTTGAACTCGACAGCACGCACTCGAAGGCGCTCTTCCGTATTCTGCATCTTGGTGCCGGTCCGTTCTGGGGAAGATTCAACGATGTCTCGGGCACGATGACGTGCGCGGATGGCAAGCCCGAAGGCGTGATGTTCGACGTGACAATCAAGACCGATAGCGTCGACACTGGCACCGAAAAGCTCGACGCGCACTTGAAGAGCGGCGATTTCTTCAACGCGAAGGAACACCCGGCGCTGACGTTCAAGAGCACGTCCATCAAAAAGGGTCCGAAGGATGGATGGCTTGAGGTCGCTGGTGACCTCAGCATGAACGGCGTCACGAAGCCAGTGACGGCGATGCTCGAGTGGACGGGCACGAACGACGGACCGATGGGTCGTCGCGCTGGCTACGAAGCCACTATCAACATCAAGCGCAGCGACTGGAACGTGAAGTACGGCGTCGACAAAGGCATGATCGGCGACGACGTGCGCATTATCGTGGGACTTGAAGGCGTCGCGAAGAAGTAGTCGACGCCACTCAATGGACCCGCTCGCAATTCTCATTGTGATGACGGCCGCGATGGCGCTCGGCGCTGTCGCGGCTGTCATTGGACGATTCGTCGCTCGCCGTGAGCCGACGCTCCTCGTGCCCGTCGCGCTCGCTGTAGCGACATGCGCAGCCCTCGTGCAACAAGAGGGCTGGCCGACGCGAGCGCCCGCGGGCGGTACCTTGGCGCTCACGCCCATGTGGGCATCGATTGTGCTCGTCGCAAGCGCGCTGGCGCTGGCGACGATCGTCGATGTGTTGGCACCCCGCGTCTGGCGTGAAAGTCGCGCACGGCCGTTGATCATCGCCGTCGTCAGTGCCGCGATTGTGGGGGCACTCCTGCGCCTTCCCCGCGCTGATAGCGTCGGTGTGGCGTATCTCGCAGCGGGGGCAACTTTCGTGCTGGTTGTCGCAACGCGTACGCTCGCGGCGCGACACCGCGGATTTGGATGGATCGCAGCGATCTCGTTTGCATGCGCCAGCACAGCGGCGCTGGTCCTTCATTCAGGCTTCGCGAAAGCAGGCGTTGTTGCTGGCGCGGCCAGTGCAGCGCTCGGTGCCGTCGCGCTCGTGTCGTGGCGAACGCGCACGGGGCTCGGACACGCGGCGAATGCGACCGCGCTCGCACTGCTGGCGTCGTTCGCGGCGCTTGGACGCGCGTACGCCGACGATGCGCGTCCGCTCTTTCCGGCTTGGATTTGGTTGATCCCGGTTGCCGCGCCGCTCGCTGCGTGGGTAGCTGAAGCGCCAGCGCTCGCCCGACGACCTCGGCTAGCAAGCGTCGTCCGTTGGGCCGCTCCGCTGACGCTAGCGTTTGGTGCCGTGGGACTCGCATTCGTGGTCGGCGCGCCAGCCGAGCCCGCAAATCCTTACGCTCCGTGATGCCCGTTCGTTGGTCAACCCCATGCTCACTGAACTCATCATCATGACGACGTTAGTTTCCGCAGCGAGCGTACCTCCGCCGCCGCCGATCGGACCGCTACCTTCGGCGGCGCAGATCGCCTGGCACGAACTCGGCATGTACGCGTTCGTGCACTTCAACATGAACACGTTTACGGCGCACGAGTGGGGCGAGGGCACGGAAGATCCGACGCGCTTCAATCCGACGCAGCTCGATGCACGCCAATGGACGAAGGTCTTTTCAGAGGCCGGAATGAAGGGCGTGATCATTACGGCGAAGCATCACGACGGCTACTGCTTGTGGCCATCGGGGCACACCGAACACTCGGTGCAGAAGAGCCCGTGGCGAGATGGAAAAGGCGACGTGCTCCGAGAGTTGAGCGACGCCTGCCGCGCCGACGGACTTCTCTTCGGGGTGTATCTCTCGCCGTGGGATCGCAACTCGCCGCTCTATGGCGATTCGCCGCGCTACAACGAATACTTCCGTGAACAACTGCGCGAAGTGTGCACGAACTACGGCCCGCTCTTCGAAGTGTGGTTCGACGGCGCGTGTGGTGAAGGCGCGAACGGTAAGAAACAGGTCTACGACTGGCCGAGCTTCGTGGGTGTCGTGCGTGAAAATCAGCCGAACGCAGTAATCTTCTCGGATGCTGGCCCGGACGTTCGCTGGGTCGGTAACGAGAGCGGCATCGGGAGCGAAACCAACTGGGCTTTTCTGCGCCGCGACGAGCTCTACCCCGGTATTCCTGGCAAGGAAGCGGAACTCGGCACTGGGCACGCGAACGGTACGCATTGGGTGCCCGCCGAATGTGATGTCTCGATTCGTCCCGGTTGGTACTGGCGACAGAGTGAGAACGGCTCGGTGAAGTCGCTCAAGCAGCTCGAGGAAATCTGGTACGCCTCGATCGGGCGTGGATGCAATCTGCTGCTCAACGTGCCAGCCGATCGACGTGGATTGATTCCAGAGCCCGACGTTGAGCGCCTCGTTGAGTTCAAGCACTTGTTAGACGTGACGTTCGCGCGCGATCTCGCGGCGCGACGGCCAGCGACCGCGACCGACGTGCGCGGCGGCGACGCTACGTTCGCGGCGTCGAACGCCACCGACGACAACGCCGCGACCTACTGGGCTGCGTCAGACGACGTGCGCGCTGCGTCAGTCGAAGTTGCGCTTGAGCGCCCCGAGCCAGTCAACCGCATTGAGGTTCGCGAAGCGATCGCGCTCGGCCAGCGCGTCGAACGCTTCGATGTCGAAGCGCTGGTGGGCGATACATGGACGAAGGTCGCAGAGGGCACGACGATCGGGCCGCGGCGAATCCTGCGTTTTCCGGCGGTTGCCGCGAGTGCTGTGCGCGTGAACATTCGCGCGGCGCGGGCGTGTCCGACACTCACGACCATCAAGGTCTTCTGCGCACCACCGGAAGTGACTGTGATCGCGCCGGACGTCGCGTTTGCCGACATAGCGACGGTATCGATGTTTACGGATGTACCTGGTGCCACGATTCATTACACGCTCGACGGGAACGATCCCGGCCTAGGCACCGCGCGATACGACGGTCCCATCACCATTGCTCACTCAGCGACAATCCGCGCGACCGCGAACATTGACGGGCGCTCCAGCGTTCACCCGGCAGTCGCGAAAGTGCAGAAGCTCGACGATACGTTTCGCGAGCCAATTCGTTTTGTGCGGGCACCCGACGCGGGGATCCGAATGCGGCGCTACGACGCTGCGATCAAGCGGCTTGATGAGCTGAAAGCACTGAAGCCAACCAGCGAGGGAATTGTTGACAACATCAGTTTGCCGCGCGACCGACCTAAGGACCACTTCGCGCTGTCGTTCGATGGCTATGTCGATGTTCCAGCCGATGCCGTTTACACCTTCGCTTTGCACTCCGATGACGGATGCCGACTCTTCATCCACGACACGCTCGTTGTTGGCCACGATGCGCTCGCCGACTGGGAAACGCGTGAAGGGTGCATCGCGCTCAAGGCGGGCTTCCATCCAATTCGCGTCGACTATTACGACGCGGAAGGTGAGGAGCGACTTCGGCTGCGGTGGTCGGGACCGGGCTTTCGCGAGGTGGCGATTCCGGGTGCGGCGCTGGCGCACTAATGATCGCGATATGCCCGCTCTCGGCGAGCACGATCGTCCTTCTCGAGTAGGGCAAGCAGCGCCTCGCGCTGGCGTTACGCTGAAGCCATGGCGACACAGCGCGCAAAGATGGCGTTCCCCGATGTCACCGGAGTGCCGTTGCTGGATCGCGACTCGCGAGCCGAACTCGGTTTCCGGCATTACCGCCCCGACGAGCTCGTCGACGGCAAGTCAATGCGCGATCACTTGCGATTCGCTGCTTGTTACTGGCACACCATGCGCAACGGTCTCGCCGACCCGTTCGGCGCGCCGACCGCGCTGATGCCTTGGGACGACGGCACCGACTCCATCGACAACGCGAAGCGACGGGTCGGTGTCTTCTTCGAATTCCTCACAAAGTGCCACATCGACTATTGGTGTTTCCACGACCGCGACGTGGCACCGGAGGGCAAGAAGCTCGCCGACAGTAACAAGAAGCTCGACGCGATCGTGAAGGTGTTAGCTGCCGAACAGACGAAAGCGAAGAAGAAGCTCTTGTGGGGAACCTCGTGCCTCTTTGCGCATCCGCGCTATGCCTCCGGTGCGGCGACGAGTCCGTCGCTCGGCGTGTACGCCTACGCCGCGGCGCAGGTGAAGAAAGCGATGGAGGTGACGCATGAGCTCGGCGGCGCGGGCTACGTCTTCTGGGGCGGGCGCGAGGGCTACACCAGTCTCATCAACACCAACATGAAGCGCGAATGCGAGCACCTCGCTCGCTTCCTGCACATGGCGGTCGACCACAAGAAGTCGATCGGTTTCAAAGGTCAGTTCTATATCGAGCCGAAGCCGCGCGAGCCCAGCGTGCATCAGTACGACTCGGACGCCGCCGCATGCCTCGCGTTCCTGCGTGACTTCGACCTCGATAAGCACTTCAAGCTGAACATCGAAACGAACCACGCGACGCTTGCTGGCCACACGATGGAGCACGAACTCGTCGTCGCCCGCGATGCCGGACTGCTGGGTTCAATCGACGCGAACATGGGCACGGAGCACTGCGGCTGGGACACGGATCAGTTCCCGACCGACGTGGCGTTAGCAACGCGCATCATGCTTGTTGTGCTCTCGATGGGCGGCTTCACGACCGGTGGCCTGAACTTCGACGCCAAGCGCCGACGCGAGAGCTTCGAGCCGAAGGACCTCTTCTTCGCGCACGTGGCAGGAATGGACGCGTTCGCCCGCGGACTCAAGGCTGCCGCAGCGATTCGCGCCGACGGCCGGATCGCCGAGTTCGTACAGCGGCGATATCGAACTTGGGAAACCGATCTCGGATTGCGAGTCGCAAGCGGCTCAAGCTCATTCAAGGAACTCGAGCGCGTTGCGCTGTCGTCACCTGAGCCGAAGCTTGAGAGCGGCCGTCAGGAATGGCTCGAAGGGATCGTGCAGGAATACGTGTAGTAGTCTCTTCTCTCATTGCGCTTCGCAAAAGGAGAAGATGTCGCGCAGCGACAGATGAGGGTGCATCATGAATCTCACCGACGCACGCGAACTTCTCCACGCTTGGGCCTCGAACCCCGGACTTCGTCATCACATGGAGACCGTCGCTGCGTGCATGGCGTCGTATGCGCGAGATCTCGCGCCAAACGACATCGAGCGCTGGTCCATCTGCGGACTGCTGCACGACCTCGACTGGGAGAAGCACCCGACGAAGGACGAACATCCGCGAGTTGGCGTCGCGCACTTGAAGTCGCTCGGCGTCGACGAAGAAATCCTCGACGCGATCATGGGTCACGCCGACTACACCGGCGCTCCGCGTACGAGCGCGATGTCGAAACACCTGTTTGCGTGCGACGAACTCGCGGGTTTCATCGTCGCCTGCGGCAAGGTTCGGCCCGATGGACTTGCGACGCTCGAAGCTTCCAGCGTCAAGAAGAAGCTGAAAAACCTGAACTTCGCTGCGGCGGTGAATCGGGAAGACATCACGAACGGCGCGGCTGCGATCGGTGCTGAGTTCGACGCGCATTGCCAGCGGTGCATTGAAGCGGTTAGGGTCGCAGAACGAACCTAACGGATCGCGGTATTGCCGAAGTGCCGCTGAATCGCTTGGGCCACCGACGAGAAACTTCATGCGGCCCGGACCACAGCATGACTCGTCTGCTGCGCGGCATAGGCGATCGCGGCGAGGATGTCGTCCCGCTCAAGCGAGGGATAGTCCTCGACGATCTCCTCAATCGACGCATCGTTGGCAAGCAGTTCGAGGATGTCGCTCACTCGCATTCGCTTGCCGCGGATGCAGGGCCGCCCACCACACTCGCCGGGTTCAATCGTGATGCGCTCGGTGAGGGACGGGCTCATGCTCGGACTCTAACCGGCTTCGACGACACGGCCACTGCGCGGGGATCGCGATGGGCAGGCAATCGTTCACCTCCCGATGCCCATCTCGCGCCGTCCACGATGCTGGCACGTCGGTTGGAATACCAGTGCACCAAGACTTCCGCGAGTCTAGGACCACGGCCTACCCCGCAGCCACGCCAAAGCCCCAATGCGAAAGTGCGAGAGGGCACCAACGGGAATCTCGTTTACGACCGGCGACAGATCCGCCCACGCAATTCTAAGGGACTCGTCTACCACACTGGATTCAAGGGGCAGCCGACCGACCTCCCTCAACACCGCGAGGCTCTGCAGCATGTGCCCGACAAATGAAGCCGTCCGAACAGTAGTCGAACCATATCCCTCTGGCGCGACGCATGCTCGGGGTGATCCGCCTGCCCAACGAATCGTCTTACGCGCTGCATTTGTGGCGCTTGCCAGCAGTCTCTCGACCCTGGCCCGATCTTCGGTAACCCTGAGTCGACCGATCACGGCGAGTGCGTGGAGGTCGTACAGCCCCCAACAGGCGGCCCGAAATGAGTCAGGTCCTTCTACTCGAGCCATCAATCTATCGCTCAACTGAACCAACGCTTGCCCCGACAGAAGTCCCGCATAAATACCTGCGATCACGGCGTGACCAAGTTCGTCTTCCGGCCCAAGGGCGCTCAGGCGATCACTGACGATCTCTCTCCAAGGAATCCTCGATAGGCTGTGCAGAGGTACCGCGCCGAGTCGCTGCCGTGCGCTAAGAACATACGACGCGATTTCGCACGGATGAACCTCACCGTTCGAACGGGGGTCTGCTGGTTGAAGGATTCGAACTAAACAGTGGCGCCCACCCGGACTCACGGCGGAAATACTGGACTCAAGCAGCCAAGACTGCTGTTCCGGGCGGTTCGCATCTGCGGTATTTGCTAACGCTGCCGCAGCGAGCTCAACGTTGACCCTGTTACATGCGAGGACTACGTAAGCTAGGTCGAGCGATGTCGCGTTAGGACGGATGAAGGTTGTGAGTGCCACTTCAGTTTGCTCGCACAAACTTCCTTCCCAATCAGGCGGCTTACGAGCTCTGCGACGAGTGTTTGCACGATCGGTCGAGCCAGCAACAGCAGCCACCACTGACGCGGCGCACAGTGACAGACGCGCCAACGCCATTCGCCGCATCTACGCCTCGATGTTGTAATTCGGCGATTACCTGCGCTACTGACATCTCGCCATCCGCACCTGCTGCCCCCAGCAACTCATGCTCGCGGATCGGGAGCCCGAACGAACGAAGGACTCCGGCTATCGCCGCTGGGCCGCACGGGCTCGCACCATTGCCGCTACCAGATTCCGCGCGAGGGGGCCGCTGGCCGTCAAGAGACTCGGGGGGTGGTCTGTTCATGTGTGGAACGGCGGCGAACACGCAAGCGTCCCCGTGCTAGAGCAAGAGAGGTGCCGCAGACTAATGCTGTCACGCATCCGCCAATTAAGCAGCTTGGGCGGCGCGCCTGCTCTACGTAAGGCGTCGGAAGGACTTGGCGCGTCGGACGGGGCGAGCTGATCCTCCGGACGTAGTTCGCGCGCGATGGCCGCAACCCGCTCCGCAGCCTCGCTCATTCTCGCGCTCGGGACTGCTGTGGCGATGAGTTCGCCTGACGGACCGAACACTCTTGTGCCCTCCGGGCAGGGATAATAAGAGTTCGAATTCATCGATCTTTGGTACGCAGCTTGCGATAGGTACCCCGGTACCGTCGAGCGCAACCTCAAAATGATATGACAATCCGCCCTGCAGATCAGGATCGGATGGCAGCGGATAAACGACCCTCTCGCCGGCAATCGGAATACATGCGCCGTTTGGAAGGACGAGAGGTTCCGTGATGGTTCTAACGAGCAGCAACTGACCATCTGGTGCGAAGTGCTCTTGGCGCAATGGGACGAGGCCACGATCCTTAGCGAGCCAGAAGGTCGCCGCAATCGAGCCGTCCGTCCGCTTGCGGTCGACAACGACACACTCTAGTCCGCCGATTGTCGGCTCCGTTTCCTGAATTGTCGTGCTCTCCTCCGACACAATTGCGAGCAAATCCTGCGGGTGCAGCCCACCGGATTGAGTGATTGGATACCACGCTAGCGACGCAGACCAGTCATTCCGACTGATGCCGCGCTCTACGCGCTCGAGTACGGCAGATTTCCCTTCTAGGACGCGCGCTTGACCCGTTGCTTGGTCATATGCCGCGGCCTCGCCGCCGTCCCACAAGGTGAATTCACGAAAGCAACCCCCGCTGCCATCCGGATCGCGACAGATCGTGGTAGAGAGCGCGAAGGCACCGCCGCTTATTGCGAACCTATCGCGCGAGAACGCCACCGCGTTTGTTGGCCTGCCATTTATTTTGAGATGGTCTCGACAAGCAAGGATTCCAAGAGCGTGTGTTGTGCGGCGACGGCATCCTTGATGTCGGTTAAAAGCGGCGTTGCTGCGGAAGCGGCGCGAACGAAAAGAAAGCAGGCCGTTGCGAGCAGGCAGCCCGAGCCGACGGCTGCAGTCGGGGATCTGGCGAATTGCGCCATTCGCGTGGGAGGTCTCAGCGTCCCGAGGGTGCTGTTCGGCATGGTCTACTCCCCGTGTATGGTGCGATATCGCGTCCGACGCCGTCGATTTCCTAGTTTCGTAAACGCGCCCGCAG
>JAWXCC010000144.1:0-6239 GCA_034440475.1 Phycisphaerae bacterium
GTTAGCTGCGATCGAGGACATGGCCAAGCTCGATCGAGCGACGTTGCGATCAATATGTCATACGACTTGGGAGACGCGCACGGTTTAACTGCGAGGCGTGTTACTGGGCACGGAGGTGTTAGTTATCCCGGCATCGGAATCGTGCTCGGTGCGTGGGGAGCGAGCGCCATCGCCGATCGTGACGGCCACGGCGTCGTCGGGGGAAGTGACCTCGCGATACTGCTTGGGCAATGGACCTGAGCGAACGAGCGGAGCGTTACGCTGGCTTGCGATCTTTCCACGCCTTCAGTACTTCAGCTTCGCGCTCACGCGTGAGTCCGGCGCGGAAACGCTGCTGCTGCTCGGGCTTGAGCGCGTCGTACCAATGGAAGATCTCGCGCAGCGTGTCGTCGAGCGGACGGAAGGTGAGACCGGCTGCGACCGCCTTGCTCACGTTCCAGCGGTGGAACCCCGTCGCTTCGCCTTCTGGGGGAATCCAGATCGGTAGATCGCCGCCCGGGGAAACTCCTTGAGCGACCAAGAAGCTGGCGGGAATCCACGTGACAATTGTGTCGATCGCGGCCGGTGGCGTCGCTGGCTTGGATACATCACTCGGTTTCACGGCCTCGGACTTTGCTGCCGCGATGCTCGCGTCGATGACCTCGCCGATTGTTCCCGGCCACTTCGGACCAGTGGCAATGAACGCGCCCATGGTCTGGTTCTCGGCGCACTTCACGATCCACTCGGCAAGATCGCGAACGTCGATCCATTCGATCGGGTCACTCGGATTGCCCGGACCGATCATCTCGCCGCCCTGTCGCGCGGAGCGGCCAGTAGCTAAAGCGTCCGGTGCAGGCGCCAGGTCCGACAATGAATCCTGGCCGAATGATCAGGACGCGGCCCGGCATTGCAGCTTCTGCGGACTGTTCACACGCCGCTTCGATTCCGCCGTAATTCTTCGAACCCTCGCCCATCGTCTCGACGGTCGGGTCCTCGAGCACAGCGAGCGCCGCGCCTTCATCTGAGTGAGGGGGCGCACCTTCCTTGAAGGCGCTGATACTTGAGATATAGATATACTGCTTTACTTTTCCAGCAAGCAATTCCGCGGACGCTTTCACGTGGCGCGGGTAATAGCCGCTGTTGTCGATGACGACATCCCAGTCCCGGTCCTCAAGTGCCTTCAGGCCCTCGTCTTTCTCCGGATCGCGGTCGCCACGTAGCTTTTCCAGATCGGGGAAGAGGGTCGGCCGCGTCTTTCCGCGATTGAAGAGCGTGAGAGCGTGACCGCGAGCTTGGGCGGCCGCAATCACTTCGGGACCGAGGAAAGCTGTCCCACCCAAGATGAGAATCCGAAGCGGCTTCTCAGCCTTTCTCACTGCATGGGATGTTGCATCGCTCGCTTGCGGCGAGCCGCTGTTCTGCGCGACACCAAACGCGCGATTTCCCAAGGCGAAGCTGGCAACGCTGACAGCGACGAGCGCGACGAAGTCACGGCGTAGAAGTGAGTGTATTGAGGAGTGGGTTCGGCAAGGATGCGAGGGTAGCCGGGCGTAGACGCGCGTAGACGCGCGTAGACGCGCGTGCGGGTGTGATAGTGTCGAAGGACTAGCGCGGTTGCGGCGCGCTCGGACCTCTTGATGCCAAAGCATCGCATATGGGATAGGCTCCGCTGCGTGGGGTGGCACGGACGCCCAGGCGGACACAGCGAGATTGACGGCGCTGAATGGTGAGCAGTAGGCATGCCTGACGACCAAGATGCTCTTGAACGTCTTCGATCGGAGAACGCAGCGCTGCGTGCGCGGCTCGCGGCTGTCGACTGCGAGCCGACCCCTGCCACGAGCCCCGAAGACTGGCGAAGACTGCTCTGCGATACAGCAACCGAAGGTCTCTGGGCGATCGATGCGGACGCGCGAACCGTGTACGCAAACGAGACCATGGCTCGGATGCTCGGAACGACTGTCAGTGATTTGTTCAAGTCGACGGTATTCGACTTCGCCGACGAGGCTGGAGCCGCGACGGCTCGCGGCAACATCGAGCGGCGTCGCCAAGGTGTCAGCGGAGCGCACGATTTCATCTTTGTGCGACGCGACGGGACGCGATTCCGCGCGAGCATTCGAACCGCACCGATCATCGATGCGACGGGTCAGTATCGTGGTTCGGCCGCCTTCATTACTGATGTCACGGACGTGCGGCGCGCGGAGCAGGAGCTAAGGCGGCAGAAGGATGAGTTCCATCTCATCTTCGATTCCGCGCCAGCGATGATCTGGTTCAAGGATGCAGAGAACCGCATCCTCCGCGTCAATCAGCGTGCGGCGGATTACAGCGGTATTCCTGTCGAGCAGCTTGAAGGCCGCTCGACGTATGAGGTGTTCCCCGAATTCGCGGCGCAGTACCACCGTGACGATCTTGAGGTGATCCGAGCGAATGCCCCCAAGCTCGGCATTGTCGAGTCGATTGTCTCCGTGAACGGTGAGGTGAGATGGATCCGCACCGACAAGATCCCGTGTCGGAACGACGCAGGTGAAGCGATCGGTGTGGTGGTTTTCGCAGTCGATATTACTGATGCGAAGCGAGCAGAGGATGCTCTCGCGACGAGTGAGAAGCGCTATCGAGACCTCGTGGAAACGTCCCATGATCTGATCTGGGCAGTCGATGCGGAGGGGTGTTGGACCTTTCTGAACCGCACTGCGACGGTTCGGATTTTCGGCCGGGAACCGGAAGAGATGCTCGGCCATCATTTTGCCGAGTTGCAGTCACCAGCGCAGCGGGCCGCCGACATGAGGGTCTTCGACAAGATTCTCGCTGGCGAGTCGTACTTCGAGTACGCGACTATTCACCCCCATAAGGATGGGTCACCCGTCCATCTAAGTTTCAACGCAATCGTTCGCCGCGATGCTCAGGGAAATGTTGTCGGAACAACTGGAACGGCGGAAGACATCACTGAGCGACGGCGAGCTGAAGCCGAACGCGAGCTCATCAACGCGAAGCTCCTCCAAACGCAGAAACTAGAGAGCCTCGGCGTGCTTGCCGGGGGCATCGCGCACGATTTCAATAATCTGCTCGTTGGCATTCTTGGTAACGCGGCTCTCGCCTTGATGGATCTGCCGCCTGAGTCTCCGGCCCGCGCTGCCATCAAAGGAGTGCGCGACGCGTCGCAACGAGCGGCGGAACTCGTGCGGCAACTCCTCGCGTACTCCGGTCGCGGTAAGTTCGTCGTCGAAGAGCTGGACCTGCCGCGCATGATCGAGGAGATGGTTCACCTCCTCTCGGCGGTGATCTCAAAGAATGCGGTGCTCACGATTCACGCAAGCGAGCGAGCTGGTGGGCGACTGCCGAGAATCGAGGGTGACGCGACGCAGATTCGTCAAGTGCTCATGAACCTGATCACGAACGCTTCTGACGCGCTCGGCGATCGCGCCGGAGCGATCACCGTCTCGACCGGCGTGATCGACGCCGACGCTGAGTACCTCGCGAGTACCTACCTCCATGACGACCTAGCACCAGGAACATATGTATACGCGGAAGTGCGGGACACCGGTAGTGGTATGGATGCGGCGACCCAGGCTCGCATCTTCGAACCGTTCTACTCGACGAAATTCACCGGGCGCGGACTCGGACTCTCAGCGGTCTTGGGAATCCTGCGTGGTCATCAGGGTGCAATCAAAGTCGAGAGTGAACT
Organism: Phycisphaerae bacterium; assembly: GCA_034440475.1. Classification (GTDB taxonomy): domain Bacteria; phylum Planctomycetota; class Phycisphaerae; order Phycisphaerales; family SM1A02; genus JAEUIT01. The sequence goes on from JAWXCC010000144.1 coordinate 3,659, forward strand.
TGGTCGCGGCACGACGATGACGATCCTGCTGCCCGCCGTTGGAGAGCAGGTGGACGCCGAGGCAAGTCGACAGCTAGGACCAAGCGACGACCGAACGGACAGCGCCACGCCGATTCGATCGCAGACAATCTTGGTGGTCGACGATGAAGAGATGGTTCGCGATGTATTGAAGAGCATGCTTGAGCACGCGAGATTTCGGATCATCGTCGCGGTGGACGGTCGCTCCGCAGTCGCGCAGTTCCGCGAACACCATGCTGACATTGACGCTGTGCTGCTCGACATGACGATGCCCACCATGAGTGGACTTGAGACCTTCGAAGAACTTCGCCGCATTGATCCGGGTGTGCGCGTCGTTTTGACGAGCGGGTACAGCGAAGAAGACGCGACGCAGCGGTTCTGCGGCCGCGGCCTGTTTGGATTCGTGCACAAACCGTGCCTGCCGCAAGAACTCATCGCCATGGTGCGCGCTGCGGCCAATCGGTAGTCGCGGTGCGCACAGTAGGATGTTGCTGTGCTCTGTCTGACTCGTCGCCATCACCAAGGGAGATTCAACGCCGTGACGCGATCAGCGCTTGTCTCGATCACTTCAGTCTTTCTCGCCGTGCTTCTGCTGAGTGGGCTCGGTATTGCTCACGCGCGGCAAACGGCCGCACCGACTCCGGGGCTGACCCCGGTCTCCGCGCCAGCCTCGAAGGGAACGGTGCTTGTCACCGGTGCCAATCGCGGCATCGGGCTCGCGGTCGCTGCGACTTTCAGGTCGCAGGGCTACAAAGTCATCGGAACTGCTCGAACGCCCGACGAGGCTGCGGCGCTCAAAGAGACTGGGGCGACTGTGATGGCGCTCGACGTGACCGACGCGAAGAGTGTTCGCGCTCTCGCGGATAATTTGAAAGGTCAACCGATCGATATTCTCGTCAACAACGCGGGTATCGCGGGTCGGGCGAACGCGATTGCCGAACTCGATCTCGATGCGGTCGAGAAGACGATCGCCGTCAATACTATTGGACCGATGCGCGTCACGCAGGCGCTCCTTCCAAACTTGAAAGCTGGCTCGCGAAAGATGGTCGTCAGCATTTCGAGCGGGCTCGGGAGCATCTCGGCGAACACCAAAGGCGGCTATTACGGGTATCGCGAGAGCAAGGCGGCGCTCAACATGTTCATGCGCTCGCTCGCAGCGGAACTTCAGCCCGATGGCTTCACGTGCATTGCGATGAGCCCAGGCTGGGTGCGCACGGACATGGGAGGTTCGCAGGCGACATTGAGCCCTGAAGAGAGCGCGACCGGTATTGTGAAGGTGATCGAGTCGCTGAAGCCAAGCGAGAGCGGCAGCTTCTATTCCCATGAGGGCAAGAAGCTTGAGTGGTGAGGGCGTCGCTAGTGAGGCACGCGTCACGCGTTCGTCGGCCTCATGCACGTGCAGGCGCTCGCTGCCCGAATTCCCGATCGCATGTTGCGCACGCGAGGCGATCACACTGCGATCGAGTGAAAGCGAAGGAGACCGTCGCTCCGGCAGACCTGCGATCGTTGCGGGCGATCGCCGAAGAGATCAGCGTGTTGCCGTCCGGCGAGAGCAGGAGCGAGATGATGAATGCGTTATGTTATTTGAGCGACAGTAATTCGCGCCCTATTTGGGAGACCCAGAGTTGGATCGCCTGACCGGATGTGAATCGGGCTTCTAGGGGGCGGAGAATGAAGTGCATCCGTCACAAAATGGGCACGTGCTGGGGACAGAGGAAGTCGATCGCGACGCCAGCGTCGACGAGGGCTTCGCGATGGTTCCACCAATCGGAGTCCACGGCGTTGAAGATCTGCGGGTTCGCGCCACTGGCCAAGGCGACGGCCACGAACTTCTGGTCGCTCCTGTCGAAGCCTTTGAGTGCGGGCTGGTCGGGGAACTCTAGGTCCTTGCGCCATCCGCCGTTAGCGGTTGGGGTGATCTCGACGCGCGCAACCATGCTCGGAATGGCCTGATGGTCGTGCGCGCATTTGGCGAAGGCGTGGCCCGCGCCGGGTTGCCCGGAGTGGCCGAGGTTCTTGGTGTACTCGCGCAGAATGTGGCCGGATTCGTCCACGAGCACGCCGCCACTATCCTTGATCGCCGCAAGTCGGTTGATGCAGGCAGCCACGCAACACTCGTCCGCTTGCGGCGTGAGGCGCGAAGCGAGCATCGCGACGTTGGTGTCAACGACGACGACCACTTACTCCTCCGTGATCCCGCGACGCTTCATCGTTGCGGCTTGCATCGCAGCGATGTCGCCCATCGGGTCGCCGAAGAAGTCCTTAGGCCACGCGAGGAAGTTACCAAAGGTGTCGAGTTCGAGCGAAACCAGCTTCCCCGCGCCCTTCTCGATGTCGCAGAAGTAGATTGCAGCCTTCGTCTGGTCGATATCCACACTTTCGGCGACACGCCGCTGGAGGCGACGGAGAAAGTCCTCGCTGTGGCTCTCGACGATGATCTGAACCTTGCGCACCTTGATGGCGTCGATGAAGACATCGGCGAGGCCGCGCTGCCCGCTGGGGTGCAGGTGGATCTCTGGCTGCTCGAAGAGAATTGTCGAGCCTTCGGGAGCGTAGTAGCAAA
>JAWXCC010000145.1:0-9636 GCA_034440475.1 Phycisphaerae bacterium
GCGTGCCCTGGCTCGAGCCGCTCGCGGACTCGGTCCTCGAGGGGTCCGGCAGCGGTCGGGCGAGCCCGGTCCTGCTGTTCCGGGACGGCCGGCCCCTCGCCCCGCACGCCGCGCCGACCGCCTACGAGAAGTCCTGCGGGTCCTCGTTCCGCCACGGCCCGAAGTTCCTGTTCCTGGCGCCGGAGGGCGCTCCCGATGCGGTCTCCGGCAGCTGGACCCTCGGCCTCGCGGAGTCGGTGCCCCTGCCGCGCGGGGGGGACGGACGTTTCGACGCGAGCCAAGAGCCTCTCTGGCTCGCTGCGACAACTCTGTGTCGACATGCACAGCGCGAACACGCTCGCGGGGCTAGCCATCGAACTCTCCACCGCAGGGATCGTGGTTCCGGCCGTCGAGCCGCGCTCTGCCGTACGAGATCGGCTGCGCAACGAGGGAGTCGACGCGAAGCAGCGCGTTCGCCCGCCGAATTCCAGTCAACTCGTCCCTGATTCGAAGTTCCCCCTTGTGTGCCATCGCGTCCGCGCGGCACACTGCCCGTATGCCAACCATCACCACCAGCGAAGTTCGCGAGCTCGAGACCGCGATTGAGGCACTGAAGAAGAAGCTGACCGAAGCGCGCCGCCGTGCCGTGCCTGAGGTTGTCGCTGACCTCACGCTTCTCGGGCGCGATGGCACACCGAAGCGCCTCAGTGATTTCTTCGGCACGCGGAACGACCTCCTCCTCGTTCACAACATGGGGCGTCGTTGCCAGTACTGCACGCTGTGGGCGGACGGACTCATCGGTTTCTGGCCGCACCTCAACGACCGCAGCGCATTCGCACTCGTCTCCGAAGACGCCCCGCCCGTGCTCGACGAGTTTGCGCGCTCGCGCAACTGGCCGTTCCCGGTGGCGTCGATGCACGGAAGCGACTTCGCAAACGCGCTCGGTGTCGGCTACGACGACACGCATCAGCACCCCGGCGTGAGCGCCTTCCATCGCCGCGACGACGGCACGATCGTTCGCACTGGCTACGCGCCGTTCGGTCCAGGCGACGACTTCTGCTCCGTGTGGCCTCTGTTTGATCTGCTCCAGGGCGGCGCCAGCGGCTGGGCGCCGAAGTACAAGTACGGCGGCAGTTGTGGCCCGTCGTGCGGCTGCGCCTAACAACTCTCATTTTGACGAACAACTGATGCAAACACTTCATCGACTCGCCATCATCGCGCTCGGCACGATTGCTGCGCACGTCACTCCAGCTTCCGCCGATTGGCCGAACTTAGGCGGCACACCCGGGCGCACCGGACTGAGCGTGCCAACCGCAGCTGAATCGCCAGTGATCCGGTGGTCGGGTGGGCGCGCGTCCATCATCGCGTGGCATCCGGTCATCGAAGGCGATCGCGTCATTCTGGTGCGGCAGACGAGCTTCGTGCCGCAAGGCGTGCCGAACGATGCCCTCGTCGTGTGCATGAGCGTGACGACCGGCGCAGAGCTTTGGATGAAGGCGGTTCCGTACAACAGCGGCGACTGGACGACCACCGTCTTCGGCGTGAAGAACGGTCGCGTGTACGCGGGTCGTTCGGGCAACGGCAACAGCGTTAGCGCGAAGCTCTATTGCCTCGACGTCACGGACGGCGCGACACTCTGGATGAGCGCGCAGCCGATTGCAACCGGACCCTACGACGGCATCGCGTTCGCCGACGACGGCGACCCGATCGTGGGAACGCACACGTACGTGCGCCGCATTGAGTCGACGAGCGGCGCAACGGTGTGGAACACGCCGCGCAGTTGCTCGGTGTCGGGCGATTGTGGCCCGGCCGTCAACGGCAACTTCGTCTACGTCGATGAGGTCGCTGCGGGCGGCCAGATCGTGACGAAGATCGATGTCACGACGGGTTCGAAGCTGTATGCCACGCCGGTGATGCCCGGCTTCCTCACGCAAACGACGCCGATGGTCGGACCCGATGGCACCGTCTACTACAACCGCATCCAGAATAACGGAATCGTGGACTTCTTCTATTGCTTCGACGACAACGGCGCGTCGTTCACGCAGCGCTGGAAGTCAGCTTCGGGCTACGCTCCGAGTGGCGGCTACGGGCTGGGTGCCGACGGAAGCGTCTACGTGATCGGGCCTGCGAAAGAGATCCAGCGCCTCGATGGCGCGACCGGTGCAATCCTCGCGTTCAGCGCGCCGATCGCGACCGCGAGTGCCATCATTCAGCCGCACTTTGCAATCGATGGTGCGGGCAAGATCTACTGCTCCAATGGCGCCTTCGCGGAAGGTCACCTCTATTGTTTCGAAGCCGACCTCACGCCAGTGTGGGACGTCAACTATCCGGCCGCTAATCAAGGCGGACCGACGATCGCTGCCGACGGCACACTGATCATCGCGGGCACGGGGAGCGATATCCGCGCGTATCTGGCGCCGCCGCCGCAGTGCGTCGCAGCCGACCTCGACTGCGACGGCACCGTCGGTGCTAGCGATCTCGCGATCTTGCTTGGCGCGTGGGGACGCTGCGGACGAAGTTGCAGCGCTGATCTCGATGACGACGGATCAGTCGGTGCGAGCGATCTGGCGCTGTTGCTCGGCGCGTGGGGCTAACAAGACGGTTCTTGCTGACGGGGCAGGTTTACTTCGGCTTCGGCTTCGGCTTCTGGATCTTCTTGAAGATGTCGAGCCCCTGCTCGATGAGCTTGCCCGGATCCTTCGCGATGTCTTCCAACTTCGGCAGCGTCACCTTCTGTTCGAGCTTCGCCGCCCTGCCTTGAGCATCGAAGAGCGGACCGAACATGGTGATGCCGATCGAGAGCGTCTTGGCAAGATCGCTGTCGGGCCCACCGAGCGTATCGAAGAACTTCCGAACATCGCTGCTGAAGTTGCCAGCTTGACTGGCTGGCAGCGCGGTGGTGATCGCTACTGCATACGGCGGCTTCCTCGTGAGATCGATCTCGCCTTGCATGTCGAGTGTTGTCTTCCACGGCGACGGCGCGCCCTGCGGCATGCGTCCGATCCGAAGTCCGAAATCCTTGTACGTAAGAATGCCATTCTTCACGTTGACGGCGAGCGGCTCGATGCGTCCCTCAAGGTTGTCGGGCTTGTCACGGAGCAATTGCAAGACAACGGAAGCCGGTTGGCCGTTCTTGAACTTGATATCGCCGATGTCGAGTCGAACATCGCTGTTCAACTTCGTCATGTTCCCGTCCATGGGGTAGCTCAGACTGCTGAGGTTCATCGTCGCGCGCTGCGAGGCCAGCTCCACATCCGCAAACACGGGGTTGATCAGGTAGAGCAGATCCTCCTTAACGCCCGGAGACAGCGCAAAGCTCGCGGTCACCGGTGCCTGCGGAGTCACGGTCGCGATGCCGTCTTTCACCGTAATAGACGGCGCCTTCAGCTCTGCGAACGGTGCCGTCAGCGTCGCCGCGAGCTGACCGCCGGTCTTCGACGCCCCTTGCGCCTTCGCTGTGAAATCCATCGTGTCACCGAGGCTGCGGGTGATCGTTCCGCCGGTTGCCGCGATGAGGTCCACGAACACGGAAGGCAGCGCCTTCACGTTCGCGTCGAGATCGAGTGACGCGTTCGCTGCGTCGATCTCTCCTGAAGCATTCAGTAGCTGCTTCACGGTGCCGTTGATTGCGATGACCGGAGACGGTCCGGACCCTGGCACCGTTCCACGGTCATTCGCGCTGAATGTGACACCTTGCGCGAGATCCTTCGAGGCCACTTTCGCGGTAATCGCTGGCACGTCGAGCCGCCCAGCGGGCTTGCCTGGAGTCTGCACAGAAACGCCGAGTCCTTGGGTCTCGAGCGCGACATCGAGTGACGCGCCAGCGAACGACATGTTGTTCGCTGCCAGCGCTTTCGGAAGCCGGATTGTCGCGGTCGTCAACTGCGCCACGAGGTCACCCTGGAAGTCGTAGCGCTGCTGCGCGGATCCTTCAGGGGCCGGTTTCGTCGCGAGCTCACCCAGCTTCGCGCGATCAACGCGCACGGCCATTCCACTCGTGCTCGCCTGCACCGATTCGCCCTGAGCTAACACATCGATTGTGCCCGTCATGCGCGGGAACGCGGGTATGACACGGATCGTCTCCCCCTGCGCCGACGAACTCATGACCATCTGGATTGCCCCGGAATCTCCGGTCCACGTGCTGATCCGTCCCTTCGGTTGGCCGATCAAAGTTTCGATCCACGGAACAGACACGCCACTCAGCTTCGTTTCGCCTGTCAGTCCCTTGAGCAGAGACGGTCCTTCCTTCTTCGACCAGGTGAGGTCAAAGGTCCCCTGCTCGATCTTGTCGCTCGGGCTCGTCGTGCCTGCGGCCGCAAACGCGCCCTTCGTCGTCGCGGTCTTGCCCGACGTATCAACGGCGACCGTCGCACTGAAATCACGGAGCGCGAGCGCCGACTTCAGACCGGGTGCTTGCGACACAATGACTTGCGGGACCACGAGCTTCGCAGCGAGGCCGCTCGGCAACTTGCCGGCCTTCAGATCGTCGAACACCACAGTCACGGGCGACTGAAGCGCGAGCGTGAACGGCACTGCGTCCGCGACGCGCACCTTTGACTCGCTATCGCCTTGCAGCGCCGTGACGAGTTCCTTGCCGATCGTTCCCGAGAGATCGAGCTTCTCAAGCCGCGAAGAGGCCTTCTCGACGCTCGCAACGATCGCTCCCTTGATGGGCTCGCCGCCGAGGTCGATCGTCACGCGCTGTCCCGGTTTGCCCGAGAGCGGCTCATTCTTCAGATCAAGCGACAGGCCGCGAATCGCTGCTGCCTCGATCAGCGCCTTCTGTGCGGGCATCCACGGCACGAGTGCAGCGCCATCGAGACCAGTGATCTTGGCCGTACCGCGCGTGTCGATCGCGAGCGGATCCAGATTCGCGAAATCTTTCGGAAGCGGGCCGAGCGTCTGCTTCACATCGATCGTGCCCTGATCGATGCGGCCAGTGAGCGCGAGTGCGCCACCCTTCGCAGCGTCGGCTGACTTCAGCGTCGCGATGATGTCCGCGAATCGCACGTCGCGGTTGAGATCCTTTACGACGAGACCGTTCTCGCCAGCAATCGTCACCACCGCGTCGATCGCGAGTCCTTCCGCGCCTTTCGGCGGAAACGTGGTGTCGAGATCACGAACGTCAACGCGCACCGTCAGCGGCTTTGTAATCGTCTGCTTCGCCACGGCCGCGATGAAGCCGGGATCAAACGTGGCGTCTATCGTCGCCGTCGCGTTGTCAACGCGGTCGAGCTTTGGCGCGACCGACGCCTTCGCGACCACATTCTGCGTCGTCGGTGCGGTTGGCGGTGCCGACGCGGTTCCGAATCCGACCGAGAGCGCGGCATCGGCCGCAAACGGCTCGCCGAGTTTGTCACGCCCGATCGCGATGCGCCCACCGCTGCCAAGCGCGACCGCGATGTCATTCTTCGGATCCTTCCACGCGAGCGCTGCGAGCGGAACGACTTCGACGTGCCCAGTGAACGCGGAGAGAACACCAGCATCCGTCGCGGCCAGTCCGAGCGCCAAGTCGCGTCCATTGAGCGACAGGCGCGCCGGCGCCGTGACGTTCACCTTCGCGAGGCGCTCAAGCGTCGCTGGCGAGGCCTCGACAGTGCCCGTCAGATTGCCGTCCTTCAATCCGCGTAACGCGCCGCCGGAATCGCCGTCGACAACGGTCGTCAACTTGAGCTTCGCCTTCGGCGCGTCAAGTTCGAGCGTGATCGGATCACTGCCGCGGCCAGGCAACTTGATGTTGAGGACATCGATCGTCGCGCCGAGATCCTCCGACAACACGAGTCCCGCTGCGGCTGCCGCCGGTTGCGCGAGTGACGTCGGTAGTTTCGATGCCGCAACCGTTCCCTTGACACTTGTCAGCAGCTTCCCGACAAGGACTTGCCACTGCGTCGACGCGCCTGAGCCCCCAAATGCACTCCCGAGCGTGCCACCCGATGGTGCCAGATCAATGATGGTCAGGTCCGCGAGCAGCGTGCTCGCTGTCGTGCCGTCGAGTACGCCATCAGCCTTTGCGTCGATCGCGATCGACTTCCCAATCCCAGGGCTCTTGACGTGCAACACGACCGCTGAGAAGTCGGCAGTCTTCTGGTCGACTGGTACACGCAGATTCTTGCCCTCGATCGCGAGGTCGCACGCAATTGTTGCCGGATCGATGGTACCAGTGAGGTTCGTTAGATCAGCCTTCATTCCGAGCGTGCCTTTGCCGCCCAAGAAGTTCGTGTCGCCATCAAGCTTGGCCGAGACCTTGCCCGATGCACCGTCGACGCTCGCATCGCCGTGCAATCCATCGATCGCGTAGGTACGCGATCGCGCGACATCGGTGAACGCGAGAGCAAATCGCTCAATTGTTAGTTTGGCCTTCAATGCAGAGGGAATACCGCTCGGCGAAGACGATGACGACGGCGCCGACGATGGCGTGCTCGCTGGCTTCGGCGCGAAGAGCGCTCCCAGCCCCGTCGTGCCGTCGGGCTCAAGCGTTCCCTTCGCGGACCCGGAGAGCGTTGCGTCGAGGTTGTTTCCTCCGGACATGAACAGCGACAGCAGTCCGCTATGGACGGTCACGTTCACGTCGATCGCGTTGGCACCCGAACCATCTTTGATCGAGAGGCCTTCTATCGACTGGGCAGAGAACCACCCAAGACTTGCGTTCTTCAGCGCGACATCGCCCTGCACTGCACCAGCGATAGCGTTTCGCGCGATACCGGTCGCCGGTCCGAGCGAAAGGAGGGTCGGCGCGGCGGCGACGAGTACTACAACGAGCAGGACGAGGATCGCGAACGCGCGAACGAGAGGACGCTTCTTCTTCTTGATGGCTTCCGTCATGGCATAACTCCAAAGGGGGGGCGAAGCGTACGCGACGACCCGTGCAAGTTCCCGCGTCAGAGGTGCTTCGCCGCCTCGCGCAGCGATAGCGGCGAAAGCTGCTTCTTGTGCTTCGCCAGAAAGGCCTTCACGCTCTTCGGATTCGTTGCTGCGTATGTGCGCAGCGACCACCCGATTGCTTTCCGAATGAAGAACTCGGGTTCGTCGGCGCGACGCAGGCAAAAGTCGTACAGGACACGCTCGTCGGTCGCTTCCTTGTGCCGGATCTGGCAGAGAATTGCCGCTCGCCGCACCCAGAGCGATGGATCGTCGATCCAACGCTCCATCACCGGCATCGTCTTCGCCCTCTGTTCGAGCGCGGTCGGCGAGACGATTCGATTGGAGATCCAATCGACGAGGTCCCACCACGCCGCTTCTTCGATCAAACGTTTCCAGAGTGGTAGATGGGCCGCGACGTGATGCTCATCGAAGTGTTGGGCGAAGAAACAAGCCGCGTAGCGAAACTCGCGTTGGCCCCAGCCTGCGGAGGAACTCTTCCCGGCCGGATGCGGCCACTTCCCCGCAGTCCACAACGATAGAACCGTCGCGCGGTACTCCTTCGCATCTCGCGGCGCGCACAGGCCGACGAGTTCTCGATACGTGGGGCGACGATCCGGCTCGCTGACACCGAAGAAGGCCTGCTCAGTCTTCATATACGCGGCCATCGCCACCGCGCGCTCGGCATTCGCGAGCGGTAGGAGTCCAGCGCGAACAACGGAAACCGGATCGGGCATCGTCTCAACATCATCGCGGGTCGGAGCACTTCTCGCTGCAATCGCGCAGAATGCCGCTCGGCTCCATGCCAAATTTCATTGATCACGGCCTTGCGCTTCTTTTGGTCGTCATCGCTCCACCGCTTGTGGTGCGTCAGTATCGCCGTTTCGTCGCCCTCGTCGATAGTGACGGCGCTCCCGCCCGCCGACGGGCCTATTGGGCCACGACCGCTCGGCAGTGGTTCCTTGTCTTGATCGTTGTCACGCTCTGGCTGACGACCGGTCGTCCGTTCGCGGCGCTGGGAGTATCGGTGCCGTCCGGCGTCGGGTTCGCGATCGGCGCGGTGCTTGTCGCAATTCTTGCGAGTCTCTTCTTTGTCCAGCTTCGCGAGAGTGGAACGAATCCCGCAGTGCTCGCTGCCGTGCGGGCGAAGCTCTTGAACGTGCGCGCGATTTTGCCGCACAACGATGCTGAACTTCGGCGCTTCGCGGTCGTCGCGCTCACGGCTGGCATCTGCGAAGAAATGCTTTTCCGTGGCTTCCTCACTTGGTACGCGACCCAGTTTGTTCCAGTGTGGGCGGCGATCGTGCTCGTCGCACTCTCGTTCGGCCTAGGTCACGCGTACCAAGGCGTGCGCGGAGTCGCGCTCACCGCACTCGTCGGGCTGGTGATGGCGTGCCTCTGCTTGATGTCGGGATCGCTGTGGCTCGCGATGATCGCGCACGCACTCATCGACCTCAACGCGGGCATCCTCGCGCGGCGCGCGTTCGGCGCCGCGCCGTTCAATCCACCGTTGCCGGAAGTTGCGTCTTCTTCGAACTCTTCTTCGAAGCGGGCTTCGTAGCCTTCGATGTAGTCGTTCGTGGTGCAGCAACATTCTCTAACATGCGCTCAAGTGCTAACTTCGCCAGCCGCTTCGCCTCAGGATGCACCTTCACCTCGTTGACGACAATGCCGCGGGCGAGCCGGTCGAGCACCCACGACAAGTGCGGCTGATCAATGCGATACATCGTCGTGCACAAGCATTGACAGTCGCTCAGAATTCGCACTGAAACGCCGCGCTCGGCTGCCTCGCGCGCGATGCGACTAACGAGGTGCACTTCCGTGCCGATCGCCCAGCGACTTCCGACAGGCGCAGCGGCGATCGTCTGAATGATCATCTCGGTCGAACCTTGGAGATCAGCGCGGTCGACGACTTGTTGTGCGCACTCGGGGTGCACGAGCACGGTGCGACCATCGGCCTTTGCGGCGTCGACATGCTCGGGGCGGAACAGCTTGTGGACGCTGCAATGTCCGGCCCAGAGCAGCACCTTCGCCGCGCGCGCGGTCTGCACGTCGAGTCCACCCAACGGCTTCTTCGGGTTCCACAGCGCCGTCTCAGCGGGCCCCTTCGCGCCGCTTTCTTCGACATCAACCTCCGTCACAAATCCCTTCGCCTTCGCTGTGTTTCGGCCCAAGTGTTGATCAGGAAGGAAGAGGATCTTGATCGACTCTCCCGGTGCCTTCTTCTCGACGCCGCCCTTCAGCGCCCAGTCGAAGACGAGCCGCGCATTGCTCGACGTGCAGCATGCACCACCACGCTCGCCGACAAACGCTTTGATCGCCGCGGACGAATTCACGTACGTGATCGGAATCACGCGCTGACGGGTACGAGATTTCGCACTCGTGGGTGCAATCGCCTCGTGGATCTCGTCCCACGCCTGCACCGTGTCGTCATACGCGGCCATGTCGGCCATGGAGCAGCCGGCCGAGAGATCCGGCAAGATGACGCTCACATCGTCCGTCGTCAGAATGTCGGCGGTCTCCGCCATGAAGTGCACGCCACAGAAGACGATGAACTTCGCGCCACGCTTCGGCGCTTCGAGTGCGGCGATCTGCGAGAGCTTCAGGCTGTCGCCGACGAAATCCGCGTGACGGATGACTTCGTCCTGCTGGTAGTGGTGACCGAGAATGAGCAATCGACTTCCGAGCTCTTGGCGCCGCGCGGCGATCGCCGCACCTAGTTCATCCTCGGTGAGTCGCAGGTATTCATCAGGTAGCGCGGGTTGCCACAGCATGCGCGGCCGCTCCCGAAACAGAAGC
>JAWXCC010000146.1:0-12815 GCA_034440475.1 Phycisphaerae bacterium
TGGGTCAAGAGCAATCCGGAGAAGCGGCTGGCGCTGGCGCGGTGATCGGGGTGCGGCGGCGTGCTCGGACTGAGCTGCGCGGGAGGTCGGACGCTTACGCATTGACCACGCCGTCGTGGTCGAGATCGACGTCGTCATGGTGGCAGTGCCGCCCGGCGCCAGCGGCGGCACGAGCGGGACGATGTGATCTGTTGCCTGGGAGAACGGCAGGAGCAGGTAGTTCCCTGTGATGCTCGCGTTGTTAGTCACGGAGAAGGAGATGGTGGCGTTGCCGGTCAGGCCGGGCGGGGTCACGGACAGCTCGCAGAGCGCCGACTTGGTCTCGATATCCATGTACGCGTCGCAATTGTCAATCGTAGCGATTCGATAGGCGGGAACGCTGTTCAACGCATATGCAAGAAGGAACGTGCGCGGCGCGACCTTCACTGGCACGGCGCGACTCGAGACGCTCGTGCTTGGCGGACCCTGCGCGATCAGAAAACCGAAGTCCGCCGGCGTTAGGCCGTCCAGCAGTTGGCCGTTGCCGTCGATGCGCTTCATCCGCAGTGCTATGCCGGGAGTTGTGACCGCGTTATCCAGATAGATCACCAGCACGCCGCAGTCGTCGATGGCGATCGAGCCGCCCGATTGACTTGTGCTGGGAGATCCAGTTGGATCGCCGGCGCAGTCAATGCCGCCGATGAGTCCAGTGGCGTCAACGGGATCAAGCACGACACCGTTCGGCGTGACTCGCTCACCGATGAGATTCGAGGTCGAACAATTGGTGAGGCGCTCGTCGTTATGGAAGACGAAGAAGTTCGATCCATCGAATGCGGCGACGCTTCCTTCCTGACAGGAATACGCGCGCGTCGTCGGGAACTGAGATCCGAATGGCTCGCCCGTCGCAGGAACGATGAATGCGCCGAAGATGTCGATGCAACTCCTCCCAACGACGCTCACGTCGCGCCGTCGCACCGCGCAGTGTTCCGGAACCCACCGGACGGGATGGAGCCGCCGGCGTACAGCGCGGTACCACCGCCAGCATCGAACCCAGCGAAAGCGCGAAGGGTGTTGTTAGCTCTGGTGCCAAGCGATGACCACGCAATGTCATTCCACCTCGCGACATTTCTCGTCGGGAACGTCGCAGGCGTCACCGAAGCCGTCGCCATTGAGATCCGGACTCGACATGTGGAAGCCACTGCTGAGCGTCGCGCTTGATGGCGCAGCGCCCGCGGCGATGCTGAACGAGTAGCGGAGTCCAATCGAGCTGAGCGCGGGAGCGCCGGTCGCCGAGGACATTGCCGGACTCGTCTCCGGACCGATGGCGGCGACACTTCCGCTGACGTTTTGTGGCGCAGCGAGCACCTCTTGGTCAGTTGCGCCGTCAACCAAGCTGGCAAGCAGCGCTGCCGATCCGAGGGATGTGAGAGTCGCGACTCCCGCGCTCACGAGGGTTCCTACGCCCGAGAGCCGCGAGATGGTGGCTGCGGAAATGGGCTGGTCGAGCGGCTGTTCGACCTTCAGCTCGATGTCGAGGCCAACACCGGCCGGATCGCTCACAACGAGCACACCTTGCAGCGCCGGGCAGCAATCGTCCTTGACGATCAAGAGGAAGTTCATGGCCCACTAACCCAGACTCGAGAAGGCGCTGCCTTCCCATTGGACTCTGCCGTCCGGCAGCGCGGTTGAAAAGATCGCGAGCGGTGTGGGCGTGCCGTTCAGCGAGAATTCGATCGTAGGGTCTGCTGCCTTGGTTTCGGTTGCGGAGGTTGCTGCGGCGAGTGCCGTCCACAGGATGCTCGCACATATGGAAGTCATGTCTGTTCTCCTAAGGAGGTTGAACCTGTCGATCCATCTCTCGATCAATTGACGACGAAGGTCGCCGAGACGGTGGCGAGATCGTGCGCCGAGACGTTCGTCTCGAGAATCAACCCGATTGAGGCGGTGGGCGGAAGAATAGGCATGGAGGGGATGGGCGAACCAAAGGACGCCGGAGGAAAGACGGCGACTGCGCCAGCACCGGCGGTCACCAGAAACGGGTCGTCGAAGAGCGTTGCGAAAGGGATGGCATCAATCAGAAACTGGGCGCTCGAGGTTCCAGCCGGGGCAAAAGCCGATGCGCCGTCCAAGGCCGTGTCGAGAACCAGCCCGATCGACGCGCCGCCCGCCACCGCTAGCAGCCCCGGTAGGGTCGCTGGCAGGGATTCGGCAAGCGTAAAGTTGGCTGTAAACGTGCTCGCGGCATTGTTAGCGACCAACGAGGCAAGAATGATGAAGGGCGGTGGCGGCAGCATGATTGCTGCCTCCTGAACTGCCGCACTTCCGCCCACCGCGATCGTCCATGACATGCCTGCGCCGGACGCCGTCCGGTGCGAGCCGGTGAAGAACACGGTCCCATCCTTGCCCATCGATCGACTGCCATTTGCATCGGCGGCCAACTCGTATTGAGTACCGTCGATTGTCGCGACAAGCGCAGGGGTTGGAAGCGGATCCACTTTCGCGAAGGATCGGTCGGCGGCGGCAGACGATCCGAGAAGGGTGGCAAGGCAACTCACGAGGCCCGCTGCCGTCTGCGGACTCAACCTTGCAAGCAGTCCAGCGGAAGTACATGTCGAAGTGTCCATGAATCGCTCCTATTGAGAGATGTGCGTGGCGATCGAATGGTCCGTTCCAGAGTCCGGCGTTGCGCCGCGCTCTCGATCGAACGTCCTTATCAATGCAGACGTGCGACGATTATCTTGCGCCGCAAGCTCATAGTTCTGTTGTTTTCGCACGGTTGCCGCCACCGCTTCCAGACTGAGATGCGGCGCACTGCGCCGAGCCTCGCAACGTAATTCGAGATTGTTTGAGCGATCGCTATGGTCAGCCCCAATGACTCAGCAGCAATCCCAAATCGCTCGCACCGACGACGCCATCGTGATCGAGGTCGCCGACTCCAGTGCCGCCCCAGTTGCCAAGCAGAATCGCCAAGTCCGATGCACCGACCATACCGTCGCCGTCAAGGTCGCCGCGGACCGCCCCGGAACCGCCGCCGGGGCAGAGATCGGTGCAGAACAGCGCCGCTTCGTCGCAGCAGACAATGTCCCGGCTGGTTTCACAGCAAAAGGGATCTAAGGCGCACACGATGCTCATGCACTCCCGGTTGTCACAGCCGACTCCCGGCGGCGGAAGCCCGTTCGCGCAGCAGCAGTTGCTCAGCGCCGTCGGGCAATCCGGCACCTGAATCTCAATGACCTCCGAGCAGCAATACAGGAAGTCCGCGCTGTGGATGAGGATCTCCACCTTCACGATCGTCCCCGGCGTCGCGTTGGCTACTTGAATCGAGAGCGACGTGATTCCGTATACCGGGAGCGGTGACGGCACGAGCGCCGGCGTCGTCGCAGCGGAGAAGTACATCGGCGATACCGTGACGGGCGATCCCGCAGGCTGGACGCCCAAGAGCACGTGCGCGATCGGATACGGCGCGAATAGATTCTGCATCGTGAAGCTGTAGGTGAACGACGCAAGCCCTCCCACGCACGTAAGATTGCCGATCGCCGAATCGAGGGCGCGCAGGCAATCGCAGTCGGGGATGGCGACGTCCACCACGTCGTGACAGCAAACCTGACCAAGGCTACCGAACAGGAGGAAGTCAAACGACCCGGTCGTGTTCGCCACCATATTGGAGAGCGTCACCGTCACCGTCGCGGAGTCGCCAGTACCGAGCGGCGGCAAGAGCGGGATCAAAGGCGGCGTGACGTTCGGACTCAAGATCGAAAGCGACGTCGCGGTTGTGGACGAGTTGTTCGTGACGGTGAACGTCCACGTGTACTGGCCGGGGACGGGGATCGAGGGGTCGCCGTCAGTGAACTTGCATTCGATCGAGGACGTCGCGACGTCCATGCATTTGGAGCAGATGACTTCGCAGCTTCCGATTTCCCGCTTGTCGTATTCCACCGCTTCAGAAATGGAGTTGCCGTCCGAGTCGATCGAGATGTAGTCGCTATTAATATTACCGCTCTGGGAGATCCCTGCGATACCGTATATAAACACAGGTGGGGTGAGGCATGCACTGCAAACAAGATAGTCCCCGGTGGCCCACACCAACCCACCACTGCCGTTGTCCACGCCGACGCCACCTGAGGCAGAGTCCGGCTGCGCGCCTCCGCAAAAGACGGTACCGCTACAGACAGTCGAGGCACCAACGTCGAAGTTGCCAGATTGATTCCACACACCTCCGCCGCCCGCTGGGTTGGGCTGCCAACAAAACTTTCTGAGGCGACTCTCGTGAGCCCATCCGCAACCAAGGTCGAGAGGCGGGTTGATCGACTTCTCGGCGGTGTAGAGGCAGCAGTCGGCGTCGAACGCGAGGTCTGCGACTGCCGATTGAGTCGATAGTCCCGCCAAGTCAATCTCGATCGCCTTTGACGCCGGAACGGGATTGCCAGCGGCGTCGACCTGCACCGACCAAATCTTGTTGCTGCCCGCACCGCTTGTGTTGAAGTCCCGATTCCATTGCGACACAAACATCTTGCCGTTTGCCACGGCAACGCCCCAGACGCGCTCGCCATAACACACCGGACCCGGCTGGTCTAACGCCTCGGTCCAGTCAGCGTCGTCGGTTCCGCTGAGGTCCAGCACGTCGGTCGCGAAATCCCAAGCGGATTTGATTCGATGCCCGACCGGTGCGGATGGATCGATCCTATAGACGCGCCCGTCCTCGAAGTTCGTTACGTACAAGGATTGGTACGAGCAGCTCCATGTGAGATTGCCCAGACCTGGCGGGCTTACGGGAGGTGCCGAGGTGCCGGGGCATTGAAAGGTCGGAACTGGCACCTGCGGAAGATTCGAGAGCAGCGTTGGAGTGCCAGTCGCGCCATCGATGCGAGTAACCGCACCGGTATCTCCGCCTAACGATCCCAGTGAGTGCACCGGGTACCAGATGCAATGCGACAGGTACATGTTGCCAGCGCCGTCCGCCGTCACGCCAGCCACGCTGCCGAGGGTCGCTTGGGTCCACAACGGGTCTTCGTATCGCGGTGCAGCCCAGATGCTCGGCAGCCCTTGGCTGGCGAATCCTGAGATATCAAATAGGTTCAACACCAAAGACGACGGAAGGTCACCGCTGTCAGTGTTGAGCAGCACCGGACGCCCGCTGAATCCGCTGATTGCGGGCGCCTCTCCACAGCACGACTCGCATTCGACAGGCGGTCCGCTTGCGCTGTCGCCAGCCATTGTGCCATGGACGCACATCAGTCCCACTGTCGCGCTCAACGCATGAGAGAGCTTCATCAGATTCGCCTCCGTAATCATCCCGCCGAAGTGTTCTCAGTGCTAGGCAGAACAACCTGCCAGCCCGTCAGTGCGGGCCGCGCGAAACCAACCTTGCAGGCCAATCCCAGAAAATGCGCTCGCGATCTGTCGGGCGATGGGGACAAGCGAGTCTCGGTCAGCGATCGCGTCGCTCGTCTTGCAGGCGCACCGCCCCTACCGCAGCTGCTCGCTCGCCCATCGGCGCATCGTCGCGGCGTTCGGCGTCTCGATCCCGTCGCGGTGCAAGAGCTCGATCCAAGCTTCAACGCTTCGGGCAATCGCCTTGTCGTAATACCGAAGATCCCACTCGCTGACTCTACCGAGATCGTCGCCAATGACCAGGCGGTCGCCGTCGGGACTAAAGATAATCGTTTGGATCGGCGTGGAGTTGAGAGTCATGGTTCCGAGGCGCCGATAGGTGACCCCACACCACAATATTATTTCTCCGCCTGAATCGGCAGAGGCAAACGTTCGCCCGTTAGGCGACCAGGCAACGTCGGCGACGACTCGCGCGTGACCGGCGAAATCCGCAAGCACGGCGCCACTTCGCCGATCATGAACCACAACATGTCCGTCGTCATGGCTAACAAGAAGTCGATCGCCATTCGGACTGAAGACGACCGCCCGCGCCGCGCAGCTGAAACGGCGCGGGCAACGTTGATGCGCCGGCATCGACCACGAACAAGCGACCATCGATGAGCGCCCACGCCACGAATCGCCCGTCGGCTGAGTGCCGTATCGCGCGCGTGTATGCGGGATGTCCAGCCCAAGCGTCGAGCGTCCGCAACGTACCGCTCTCGACGTCAAGCACGCCGAGGAACGGTCCGCTCTTGGCCGTGTGCCCCAGTCCTGCCGCAAGTCTCTTCCCATCAGGGTTGAAGTCGAGCGGACCGGTCACCTCGATCACAGCAAGTTCAGCCACAATTGCGAAATCTTTCGTTCGCCGCACGATCACGCGACGTCTCTCTGATCGATCGTCCAGTGCAACGAGCGTTCCGTCAGGACTAAACGCTGCGCGGATCGATGTCGCGTCATCGGGAAGCGCGCGGACATCGACCTTGCCGCTGGCATCGATTCGCGGCCACGTTCCGATCGAGCCGTCGCGGCCGAAGGAGTACAACGTGCGTTGATCCGGCCCAAACGAGAGTCGTCCAATTGATTGACTATGGCCTGCGTACGTCGTGATCCATCGTTCTGGACGCGCATCCCACACTCGTACGAGGCCTCCAAATCCCGCTGTCACGAGGGTCTCGGCACCGACCCAATCTCCCGCGCACTGAAGACTCTGGCGAGCAGGATGCCCGCTGAGCACCGAGACCGAATCGGGCCGCGCTAGGTCAACGAGGAGCAGTTCGCCGCCATCGATCATCAGCACTGCGATCGTTGCATTTGGGTCAACATCTGGCGCCAGAATGCGTCGCGCATTGGCGCGAAGGTGAAGCATTTCTGCCCTGACTTGCGTTCGCGGATTCCAGAGCTCAAGTCCGATCTTCGAGGAATAGAGCACTCGGCCATCAGTGCACAGCGCGGCCGGCGTCCCGCCATGGGGCGACCCGGGATGCACATTGAACTGTCCGAGCACGGTACCGTCCGCCAGATCTAAAGCGACGAGGTCGGACGAGGCTGCGGCGGTATTGATGAAGACTCCGGCCCGAAGGTCGATGCCAAGCGCACTCTTACTCCACGCTTGAAAATTCATCTCGCGGACGATCGCGCCCGAATCGACATCGACGGCAAAGAGGCACCCGTCCACGAACGCAATCCAGAGGCGACCCGCGTCAAAAGCGAGCATGCAAATCCAATCGTCAGGAGAACGTTGTTCGATGGATCGCAATAGCAACTGGTGCTCGCCGCGAGGATCCATCATCACAACATGGCGACGATCTGAACTCGCCGCAACTCTCCCAGTCGCTGCATCCACCGCGATGATTTGGTCGCGGTCGCCTTGACTGCCCTCAAGACGAGTCTTCCACTCCAGTGTTAGGTCTGAGCTTCGCAAGCGGGTAATCGATCTGTCGTCCCAAGACACCACGAGGCCATCGTGGTCATCCGTAGCGATTGCATGCGCATTTGCCGATCCAAGCACCGTCGCGGCCAAACAAGGATTGCGGGCCACGACCTGACGCAAGGTAGAAAGGAGCGCAAGGAAATCCGGATCCGTCGTTGCCGCATCGATCGCGCGCGGTGACGAAGGGGTAAGCGCTTCGCGCCATGCCAGCGCCTCTGCCGGACCAGGCCGGTCCGCTGACGCGAGTATCAGAGCCCGTTCGAGGTTCCGTTCGAAAAGTTGATTCGCGAGGCTTGCTGCCTGAAGCTTTGCGTCGGCGCGCGCGACTTCGGCGTGACGGTACAGGATCGCGAGCGCCACGACGCTGGTGCTGAGGATGGCAAACGTGGCAATGACCGCTGCGACTGCGAGTCGGTGCCTTCGAACGAACACGCGCATGACGTACGCGACGCGGTCGCGCCTAGCGTCAATCGGACGCCGCGCGATCCAATTGTCGAGATCGCGGCCGAGCGCCGCAGACGAGTCGTAGCGCCGCGCCGGGTCTCTTGCTAACGACTTGAGCATGATGACCGAGAGGTCGGCGTCGATCGGCGCGCCGTCGATGTCGATCGCGGGCCGCGCGGGCTCGACATCGACGATGGCGCGAACGATGGTCTCGACGGAACCATCGACTTGATGCGGCGGACGACCGACGATCGCCTCGTGAAGCATGACGCCGATCGCATACACGTCGGCGAGAGTGCCCGAAGGTGACCTCGAGTTCGAGAGCGTCTCGGGCGCGGCGTAGGCGATCGTCTCGGAGAACTCTTCGGTGCGCGTGATGACCGGCGCGCTTCCCGCGAGCGCCGCGTGAGCCACGCCGAAGTCGAGCACGCGCGGCTTGTCGTCTGAGTCGACGAGCACATTGGTTGGTTTGAGATCCCTATGAATTACACCGTTTTGATGCGCATGCGTCACGGCGTCGCAGAGGTGCACGAAGAGCCGAGCTATGCGTCGCCGTCGCTCCAGAATAGTTGCATCCGTGGCGGCACGAACTTTCGTCGACCACGCATCAAGTGACACGCCGTCGACGAGCTCCATGACGATCGCGAAGCCGCCTTCCGGAAGATCGCCGCAGTCATGCACGGTGACGATGCAAGGATGCCTGAGCGCAGCTGCTAGCTGCGCCTCGCGCGCCAGCCGCGAGCGCTGCCGAACCGAGCCAAACCGAAGCACCTTCACCGCGACAATTCGCCCGCTCGCCTCGTGAACGGCGCGATGCACGACAGCCTGTCCGCCGTGACCGAGCACGTCGAGTCGTCTGTATCCGGGCAGGAGTGAGTGCTCCGCGCGCATCACATGTGGCGCTGGACGCTTGACGGAGGCTCGCAATGGATCCGCTATTTCGGAAAGGAATTTGCGATTGGCGAGAATCTCATCAACCGTCGTGCGGCACACCGCGCACTCAGCGAGATGTTCTTCTCCCGCAGCATCGCGCGCTGGAGAACGATCACCCGAAGCGAACGCTACATCGAACTCTGAATTGACCACCTGATCCGCAAGACGCTCAAGGTGCGATGGCGTCAGGCACGGAATCACGTTTCGTTATCCGAGAACGCGCGCCGAATCTCCGTCACTATGTCGCGCAACCGACTGGAGACGCGGTTGCGAGCAACATAGATCTCGTCCGTCGTCATTCCGCATTCGCTCGCTGCCGTTGCGATAGGTACTTCACGGATCACTGTAAGTTCGAATGCCAGCAGCGTATTGGCCGCCATTTGCGTCGAAGTCCGCAGCCTCTCGAGCGCCGTCGCTATCAAGTGGCGATTGAATTCGACTTCCCACACCGCATCGATTTCGGGCACGTGTCCGTCGCGCGCTCAAAGCTGGCGAGTAGCGTCGCCAACTTGGTCATCGACGTGGGAGCGCGAGCGAGCGCGCGTAATGTCAGCGACACGATGCCGCAGTATTCCGAGCGTCCAACGGCGGAGGCCACCTCGCGCGCGATCGAATCTTCCCTCGCGCATTTCGCGGACCATGTCGAGCAGCGTCTGTTGTGCCGCGTCCGCCGCGTCAGCAGCACTGAGTCCTAGGCGGCGGGACACACCTATGAATACCGGCTCGAAGCGATCGACGAGCATTCGCCAAGCGGCGGCATCCTCATGCGAGCGAAGCGATTCAAGCACTGCGTCGTCGTCGTGAGCTGGATCGGCATGCGGGCAGAAGACCACGCGCGGGCATATGCATCGATGGTCCTTCAGCGCTACGAGCCCTCACGAATCATCGGTTTACCGCCACGCAGGACGAGTCTAACACGACACGGCGGGCGGGCTCCACCTCAAACCCCTAATTTGACGGCGTGACATTCGCTCAATTTGCGGCCCAACTTGTCGGCTCCCAAGAATGCATCAACTGGTGGTGATCATGCACGACAGGAGAGTACACGGCGTCTTGATCGCGATCTCACAGTCGTTCACGTGGCCCAGCTTGATTCTTGGGACGTACATTCGGGGACTGAACTTGCCCACCTCCGGTCGACCCGAACGAGCGATAGGCTCCGGCCTGTCGCAAGAAGTGTGACACATGCCCCCTACTTTATGACCGGGCGACTCCAAGCCGCGTCAGAGTGGGAGCGTCTGGCAAGCGTCATGCGACAGCCGATACGAAGTGCAAATGAGCTGGGGGCACGCTCACGGAAACAAAGAGTCCAGTCGTTCCGCCCGCCCTCATCGCGGCCCGTTGGTCTTCGTCCTCTCAAGCGCCCGAGCGAGTGAGTTTTTCAGCGTCGCTGCGGCGGCATCGATGGCTGCGTAGTACTCCGCAGCTTTTTCTTCAATGCGCAGCGTGGCGTGACCGGGCGGCGTAACCACGATGGAACAAGTCTTGTCGAGCCCGCCCTTCGGTCCGTTCACGTCCGCGAGACGAACCTCGACGGTACACGACGTGCCCTCCAGTCGTCCCGACGCGCTGCCAACCTTGTTCATGATGTACTCGTGCTGAGCGTCACTCGTCTTAATTTTGCCATCGAAGATCTTGATGTCCATGTGGGTTCTCCTGTTTCGTTCCGGTCGGTCGTGATACGTCCTATCGCCGCGAATGTTCTTCGGATTCGGATGGCGTTGATGACGGCCTGCTTGCCGAATGCGCCGTTCACGACTACCATCCGCCCCCTTGCTTCCTGTTGGGGAGTAGCCGCCCGCCGATGCGGGTGCGACGGGTCGTCAGCACGGTTGGTACGGTCAGCGTCCCACCCCGGCCCGTCTACCGTTTCAGTCCTTGCCGCCTTAGGAGCGCAGACCGAAGCCTTTGGCGAGACCAACATTCTGTCGCGACTATGCGTTGCGCGCCGGTGCACTTCGTGCAGGTGCGAACTCAGGATGTGATCTCCTTATGCATGACCTGCTGCTGCTTGCCGCCGAAACAACGTCGAATCCCGCCGACCTGAAGGTGTGGGCGTATGTCGCATTCATCGGTCTCGTGGTCTTCTTTCTCGCGCTTGACCTTGGCGTCTTTCACCGCGAGGCCCACGAAGTATCCATGAAGGAGGCGATCACGTGGTCGGTGATCTGGCTCACGTGCGGTGTCGCCTTCAGCGGGTTTGTGTACCTGGCGTATGAGAACCACTGGCTCGGGCTGGGCCTAGACACCGCGATGTACAGCACTTCGGCTGCCATCAAGGCGGGCGCTCCGCTAATCGTTTCGGGCGAAGTGATGGGTTTTGAGGCGGCCAAACAGTATCTGGTGGGCTACGTCGTCGAGAAGTCGCTGGCGATGGACAATATCTTTGTCATCGCGCTGATCTTCACGTTCTTCGCGGTACCGGCGAAGTACCAGCATCGCGTGCTCTTTTGGGGCATCATTGGCGCGCTCATTATGCGCGGCGGCATGATCTTCCTTGGTGCAGGACTGATCCTCAAATATCAATGGATCCTGATTATCTTCGGCGGCTTCCTGATCCTGACCGCACTGAAGATGGCCCTGCTCAAGGGCAACGACGATGTCTCGCAGAACATCGCGGTGCGGTTGAGCAAGAAGCTCTTCCGCGTGACCGAGTTCTACGACGGCCAACGGTTCTTCACGAAGCGCACCCTCAAGCCGACCTATAGCAAGGACGCTGCCGGCAAGGAAACGATGGATTCGGCGCCAGCTGGCTCGTTGAGTCCGGCGTGGGCGATCACGCCGCTCTTTCTTGCCCTGATCTTGGTCGAGATCACCGACCTCGTTTTCGCCGTTGACTCGATCCCCGCCATCTTTGCGATCACGCCCGACCCGTTCATCGTGTTCACGAGCAACATCTTCGCGGTCCTTGGGCTGAGGGCTCTCTACTTCTGCCTAGCGGCGCTGATCCAGAAGTTCCGGTTCCTAAAGCCGGCGCTGATCCTGATCCTTGCGTTCGTCGGTGTGAAGCTGCTCCTGCTGAGCGTGCCGCCATACCTCGACGTGATCGGCATGGCCAGGGCCGACCCGATCAAGATCAACACAACCGTGTCGCTCCTCGTTGTTGTGGGCACACTCGCGTTGGCGACAGTACTCAGCGTGATGTTGCCCGCGAAGGCGAAGCCAGTGACGACCGCGCTGCCGAAGCGATAAGCGAACGCGGCACGTCGAAACGGACGAGTTCTTGCTCGCCCGCTGGCTCGTGAGCGCAGAACGTCAACGGCGTTAGGAACTGCTATGCGCATACGTCAACTCGTCGAATCTGCCGCATTCAATAACGGCGTCGTGGTTGTGATCGTGCTCAACGCCGTGCTCATCGGTCTCAGCACGTACTTCACCGATGATGTCACTCTCAGTGTCGTCGCCGCACTCGAGACGATCTGCGTCGCCGTCTTCGTCGTCGAGATTGCACTTCGGTTTCAGGCGCGCGACTCGGCGGCGGCGTTCTTCCGGAACGGATGGAACGTCTTCGACTTGGTCATCGTGATCGCGGCGCTCATACCAGCGTCGAGCGGCGTCGGACCCATACTTCGAATACTGCGCGTGTTCCGGGTGCTGCGGCTGGTCAAGACGATTCCCGAACTGCGGCTTATCGTTGACGTGCTCCTGCGATCAGTCGCCAGCATGAAGTACGTCGCACTCTTGGCCGCGATCCTCTTCTACGTCTACGCGGTCATCGGGGTGAAGCTCTTTGGAGGCGCTGGCCACCCTATGCAACCCTACTTCTCCAGCATTCACGAGGCGTGCTTCACGCTCTTTCGGATCCTCACCGGTGACGACTGGACCCAGATGCGTTACGAGCTTGCTCAAACGGGTCAGCCCTTGTTGGCGTTCACGGCATTCCAAGTAACGTGGATTATTGTCGCGACGTTCCTGCTCGTGAATCTCATCGTCGGTGCCGTCATCAACAACTACCAGAAGGTGCAGGAGATCGAGCAGCACCGGCTGCTGGCGCCAGACACAAGCGAACGACGTTTACGGGAACTCGTTCGTGAACTCGACGCGATTCTGAGCGCTCGTGAACGCTGATTTGGGATGTCTCAAAGCGCGCCTGTCGTATCCCGGCGAGACGAGCGCGGCGTTCATCCCACCTTCGCAGCCGCTACCCCCCGGTGGCGAA